>CAZHXV010000131.1:0-8778 GCA_964536455.1 uncultured Aquimonas sp. | reverse complement strand
CGTGCCGCTGGATGCGCTGGACATCGTGTTCACCAGCATCCCCGAGCGCAAGAGCGAAAACCTCAGCTACCCGAACAATCTTTCCTACGTGGCCTACATCGATTCGCCCGCCAGCGATGCCGAACTGGACGCCCTGAAGAAAGCGGTGCACGAAAACTCCTCCACCATCGATTTGGTCACGAAAGCGCAGAAGGTCAGCCACGCCACGGTGGAATACGTCCACACACCCATCGTGCGCGACCGCAACCTGCCGCCGGGGCTGCGCGATTTCATCACCGAGGAAAAGATCCCGGCGGTGCAGGGCCGCCGCCAGGCGCGTGAAGCCGGCGCGCCGCCCGCGCAGGCCGTGCCGCTTCCGCAGCCGCGCAAGCTGGTGGCGCATGCGCATGTGGAGCCGGCGACCGGATTGCGGCAAACCTTCCTCGGCGAGGACGGCTACCACGTGCAACTGCACGACAGTGCCCTGGGTTTGCTCGGCTATGGCCTCGCGCCGACGGTGGAGGAGCACCTGCTCGGCGTCACCGGCACCTGCCTCACCCACATCTTCGAGGTACAGGCCGCCGCGCTCGACGTGTTGCTGGATTCGCTGGAACTCACCGTGGACGGCGAACTGACGCCGCGCTTCGGCAGGAACGCCGAAGGCCCGGCGCGCTACCGCAACATCACCTACAGGGCGCGCATCGAATCGCCGGAAAGCGAGGAAACCATCGACAAACTGCGCCAATCGGTGGAGGCCACGTGCCCGCTCTACAACCTGGTCAAGGACGAGCAGAGGCTGGAAGGCCGGATCGTGCGCAGCGCCTACGTCGCGGGAGCGGACTGAGATGACGCTTCCAAACCATGTGTTTTCCGGTCATGCGCTTCCCGGACGAAGGCGTCTGGTTCTGGCCCTGCTCGCCGCGCTCGCCTCCATCGCGCAGACGGCCGGCAGCGCCGATGCCGCAACGCTCGCGGAGGCCGATCCGGCCTACGGCGCGGATGCGGGCGACAGGCCCCGCAGCCTGGACAAGGTGGCGGTGGTCGGTTCGCAGATCGAAGGCGGTGGCGCTGCCGCGGCGCTGCCGGTGGTGGCGGTGGACAAGGAACAGATCGCCTCCACCGGCGCCACCAACGGCAACGAACTGTTCCGCAGCCTGCCGCAGTTCGGCGATGTCGCCTTCACCGAAAAATCCTCCACCAACCAGGGCCGCAATTCCAATGCGCCGCGCGGCGACGTGAGCTCCATCAACCTGCGCAATCTCGGAGTGAACTACACCCTGCTGCTGGTCAATGGACGGCGCACCGTGCAGCACCCGATCAGTGCCGGCGTCGGCAGCACCGCGTACAACGCCAACGCCATTCCGACCTTCGGCCTGGAACGCATCGACCTGCTGCTGGACGGCGCGGCCGCGCTTTACGGTTCCGACGCGGTGGCCGGCGTGGTCGATCTGGTCACGGCGCAGAATCTGGCGGACGGCGGCGGCGTCAAGCTGGAATACGGCAAGGTGCAGGATGGCCACCGCGAAGACGTGTCGCTGGAAGGCTACTTCGGCAAGGATTTCGCCGACGGGCGCGGCAATGTCTCGGTGCAGTACGGGTTTTCCCATCGCACCGCGCAACTGAACTCCGATGCCTGGTTCACCGCCACCGATGGCCGCCGCCAACTGGACGATGGCACCTACGTGCTCGACCCCACCGCGACGCCCTTCGCGCAAACCTTCGCGAACACCGCGTGGGGCGCGTTCCAGCGCTACAACGATGGCGTGCCGGTGGGCAATCCGTACTACGTGGACATCGACGGCAATCTGGTGCAAGGCGCGGTTCCCGCCGCGCTGCGGCCGGATGCGCGCGCCGAACCCGGCGTCACCGAAACCCCCGCGATCAAGAAGGGCAATGTCTTCGCCACGGCGCGTTTCGACCTCAGCGACAGCCTGCAACTGTTCGGCGAACTGGGGCACTACCAGTCCAAATCCGAAGCCAAGCTCAGCGGCGAATTCGTCACCCTCGGCGGCGTCGATAACTACATCTACATCAGCCCGGATGCGTACTGGGTGCCGGAGGCGCTGCGCGAAGGCGCGGACGCGATCCGCCTCACCAACTACTACGTGGCCGATTACGGCCTGCGCCGGCTGGACGTGGAAAACACGCAGTCGCGCCTGCTCGCCGGCTTGCGCGGCTGGACGGACGGCGGATGGAACTGGGAAACCGCGCTGCTGTATTCGCGCGCCCGCACCACCGACGTGCAGGAAGGCGGGCTGGCCACCGCGTTCGCCGAAGCGGTGAACCGCACCGATGCCTCGGCTTACAACCCGTTCAACGGCGGCAACCCGGCCAATCCGCGCATCGGCGACGCCACGCCTTCGGATGCGACCTCCTTCATCCTGCCCACCACGCGCGAAGGCACGGCGGAACTGGCGCTATGGGATTTCAAGATCAACCGCCCGGACGTGTTCTCGTGGTACGCCGGCGACATTGGCCTGGCGGTCGGCGTGGAAGTGCGTTACGAAAGCCGCTTGGACAACCGCGACGAAAACATCGACGGCACGGTGCAGTACGTGGACTGGTACACCGGCAAGGCGGCCGAGAGCAATTTCTTCACCCACAGCGCCTCGCCGGACATCCGCGGCAGCCGCAACGTGAAGTCGGCCTTCGTCGAACTGGCGCTGCCGCTGGTGTCGCCCGAACAGCACATCCCGCTGGTGCAATCGCTGGATGTGCAGATCGCTGGCCGCTACGAGGATTACAACGACGCAGGGCAAGTCGCCAAGCCCAAGTTCGCCGTGGCCTGGAGAGTGAGCGATGGCCTGTTGCTGCGCGGCTCGGTCAGCGGCGGTTTCCGTGCGCCGGGGCTGGAAATGGTCAACTCCGGCACGATCTGGCGCTTCGGCGGCAGCAGCGACCCGATCCGCTGCGTGGCGCTGGTGCGCACCGGCGCGTTTTCCAACTACAACACCTGCATCAACAACGCGCTGGTGCGGTACATGACCAACACCGCCACCACCTACGGCGACAACGTCAAGCCGGAAACCACGCGGCAATCCTCCTATGGCGTCGTGTTCGCGCCGCAGTTCCTGCCGGACTGGGCGGGCAGCCTGAGCCTCAGCGCGGATGCGTGGAAGGTGGAAGTGGAAAACCCGATCGGCGCCATCGGTTCGGGCAACGAACTGCTCTACGACGCCTATCTTCGCGCCGTGGAAGGCCGCGGCAATCCGCTGGTGGTGCGCGCCGATCCAACCGAGGCGGACATCGCCCAGTTCGCAGGTTCGGGCATCGATCCGGTGGGTGCGCTGTTGTACGTGACCAGCGAATACGGCAACCAGCAGCCATTGACGGTTTCCGGCGTGGATTTCGGCCTGAGCTGGCGTTTGCGCGAAACCCCCTGGGGGAATTTCGCCTTGCAGCTCAATGCCAGCCACCTGAAGGAATACACCCAGCAGAAATCGCTGGCGGAACAGGCCATCGCCGCCGCCATCGCCAGCGGGCAACTGGAAATCGTGGCGCAGGGCCTGGGCGCGGCGAATGAAGTCGGCCTCAACGGCCAGAAACCGGAATGGCGCGCCAGCGCCGCGCTGATCTGGAACGCCGCCGACTGGACGGTGCGCCTGCGCGACAACTACATCGGCAGCGTGATTTCCGGCGCTTACGGCGACGGCACGCCGTACAAGGTGGCCTCCACCCAGCGCTGGATCCTGTCGGTGAAAAAGGATTTCAGCGCCGGCCGGCTCAAGGGCGGCTCGGTGGAAGTCGGCGCGCGCAACCTGTTCGACAAGGAACCGCCGCTGGGCGCAACGCCGGCCAGCACCGGCAGCAATTACCTGTCTTCGCTGTACGAATCCTTCGGCCGTTACCTGTACGTCAGCGTCGCCAAGACCTGGTGACGAACGTTTCAGGACGGATTCCAAGACCCAACATTCGCTTCAACGAGGTGGAACATGAACACGCAACATCCGGTTTTCCTGGCAGCGTTTTTGCTGGCGCTGGCCGTCGGCGACAGTCGCGCGGCCAGCGATGGCGCCGCAGGTTTCAAGGCCGAACACGCGCAATGGTTGAAGGCACGGGAGGCGGAATTGACCCAGCCGGACGGCTGGACGAGTCTGATCGGCCTGCATTGGCTGGAAAAGCCGGAACAAAGCCTCGGCGGCGGCGAGCAGGAGGACATCCACCTGCGGATCGCCCCGCCGCATCTGGGCGAGATCGCCTTGCGCGACGGCAAGGTGTACTTCACCGCGGCCAAGGGCGCGGCCGTCGATGTCGATGGCCGGCCGCCGCAGGGCGAAGTGGAATTGAAACCCGAAGGCCGCGACGGCGGCGATCATCTGCGCTACGACGACGGCAAGGGAAAAATCACCGTCATCGGCCGCCAGGGCAGCCTGGCGCTGCGCGTGCGCCACGCCGATTCGCCGGATCGGCTGAACTTCAAGGGGCTGGAAGCCTTTGCGCCGGACGAGCAATGGCAGGTGAAGGCGCGCTTCGTGCCGCATCCGCCGGGCAAGACCCTCAAGATCACCAACATCCTCGGCAACGTCAGCGAAAGCCCGAATCCGGGTGTCGTCGAGTTCCAGCGCGACGGCAGAACCTGGACGCTGGAAGCCACCGGCGACCCGGCCAAGGGCTTGAGCTTCATCTTCAAGGATGCGACCAGCGGCAAGGAAACCTACGGCGTGGGGCGCTTCCTGAAAACCGGGCCGGTCGCCGCGGACGGGACGGTGCTGATCGACTTCAACCGCGCCTACAACCCGCCGTGCGCCTTCACCGAATACGCCACCTGCCCGCTGCCGCCGCCGGAAAACCGTTTCACGCAGCAGGGCGAGGACGGCAAGCCGGTGCGGCTGGCGGTGCTGGCGGGCGAGAAGAAATACGCGACGGCGCATTGAGCGCCGCAGGCGTGAAGAGGGCAGGCTCTTCGCGGGAATGACGGCAGTTGTTCGAGGTGTCCATCACTCCGAACGGCTGAACAACCCCACCCGCAGATCGCTGGCCGTGTAAATTTCCTTGCCGTCCACCGCAAGCCGCGCATCGCCGATGGCCATGATGAGCTTGCGCTTGATGACGCGCTTGATGTCGATGACGTATTCCACCCGCTTCGCCTCCGGCCCCACTTCGCCGGTGAATTTCACCTCGCCCGCGCCAAGCGCGCGGCCCCGGCCGGGCAGGCCCTGCCAGGTGAGATAGAAGCCGAGCAGTTGCCACATCGCATCCAGCCCAAGGCAGCCTGGCATCACCGGATCGCCCTGGAAGTGGCAGGCGAAGAACCACAGGTCGGGACGGATATCCAGTTCCGCGCGAACCTGGCCCAGCCCGTGCGCGCCGCCGTCCAGGTCGATATGGGTGATGCGGTCGAACATCAGCATCGGCGGCAGCGGCAGGCGGCCGGCGCCCTCCGGAAACAGGCGGCCCTCGCCGGAGGCGATCAGTTCGTCGTAGGAATAGCTGGATTTCATCGGTCTTGCGCGTCCGTCGCGTGAAGGAAAGCCGGCAAGTCTGGCGGAACCCGCCAGCGATTACCCGTACCTTGGCGTATGCGTCCGGCGCCGAGGTGCTCTGCTATCCGTGAGCAGGTTCTGCGCAATGGTCTTGCAAGGCTTCCCACCACCACGCCACCAGCCTCGCTATACTGCGCGATCCGCTGCGCGCGCCTTGCACCATTGCCAATCAGATCAATGGCTTGGCTTTGCGCGCCGCCCCGTTGCCGCAGCTGCGGCCAAACCGGAAGTTTCCGACGCAATGCGCCTATCCACGATCAAGCTCGCAGGCTTCAAGTCCTTCGTCGATCCCACCACGCTGCACCTGCCCACGAACATGACCGGCGTGGTGGGGCCGAACGGCTGCGGCAAATCCAACATCATCGACGCGGTGCGCTGGGTGATGGGCGAAAGCTCGGCCAGCCGCCTGCGCGGCGATTCGCTGACCGACGTGATCTTCTCCGGTTCCAACGCGCGCAAGCCGGTCGGGCAGGCCACGGTGGAGCTGATCTTCGACAACTCCGATGGTGCGCTGGCCGGTGAATACGCGGCCTACAACGAAATCAGCGTGAAGCGGCAGGTGAGCCGCGATGGGCAATCCAGCTACTTCCTCAACGGTGCGCGCTGCCGCCGCCGCGACATCACCGATCTGTTTCTGGGAACGGGCTTGGGCCCGCGCAGCTACTCGATCATCGAGCAAGGCATGATCTCCCAGATCATCGAGGCCAAACCGGAGGAACTGCGCGTCTATCTGGAAGAGGCCGCGGGTATTTCCAAGTACAAGGAGCGCCGCAAGGAAACCGAGCAGCGGATCAAGCATACGCGTGAAAATCTTGATCGTCTCAATGACTTGCGTGAAGAAGTTGATAAACAACTTGAACATTTGAAACGCCAGGCGCGGCAGGCCGAGCAGTACCAGCAACTGAAGGAAGAACAGCGCATCAAGGAAGCCCAGGCGCGCGGGCTGGAATACCGCAGGCTGGATGCCCAACTGGCGGCGCTGCGCGAGGCGATGGGGCAGGATGACACCCGGCTGGAAGCCCTCATCGCCGAACAGCGTGCCGCCGAAGCGCAGATCGAACTGTGCCGCGAACAACATGGTGAGGCGAACGAGCGTTTCGCCCAGGCGCAAGGCGAAAGCTACCGCGTGGGCGCGGAAATCGCACGTGTGGAGCAGCAGATTCGCCATCAGAAGGAACTGGCCGAACGTCTGGATCGCAGCCACCGCGAAGCGCAGGATCAACTCACCGCGCTGGTCGAGGACATCGCGCAGGACGAAGGCCACATCGAAACCCTGCTGGCCGACATCGCCGAAGCCGAACCGAAGCTGGCGCTTTACACCGGCGACGATGGCGTGCGCCAGGAAACCCTGCGCGAAGTGGAAAGCGCGCTGGCACAGTGGCAGGTGCAGTGGGACGAACACAGCCGCATCCAGTCCGAAACCACGCGCGCGGCGGAAGTGGCCCGCACCCGGATCGAATACCTGGATCGGCAGGCGCTGGACGCCAGCCGTCGCCGCGAAACGCTCACCGCCGAACGCGCCACGCTGGATGTGGCCGCCCTTGCCGAATCGCTGGAACGGCTGCAAACCGAACATGACGACCAGCGCGCCGGGCTGGATACGCTGGGCGATGCGCTGGACGAGCGCAAGCACGCCGTTTCCGCAGTGCAGGAACAGCAGCGCCGGGCCCAGAACGAACTGGCCGAAACCCGCAAGCTCGGCCAGGCCGCGCGCGGCCGGCTGGCCTCGCTGGAAGCCTTGCAGCACGCCGCCCTCGGGCAGGAAAAAGGCGCAGCCAAGGAGTGGCTGCAAATGCACGGACTGGATCGCGCCGCGCGCCTGGGCGAATCGCTGGACGTGGAGCCGGGCTGGGAAACCGCCGTGGAAACCGTGCTCGGGGATCTGCTCGAAGCCGCCTTGGTGGATTCGCCCGAATCGCTGCTGCCGGCGGTCGCGGATTTCGCCAACGGGCGGCTGGCGCTGATGGCCCAGGGCGGCGGCGCCTTCGATGCGCCTTCCGATTCGCTGGCCGCCAAGGTGAAAGGCCCGACGGCGGCGCGGCGCTGGCTGGCGTCCATCCTCGTGGCCGAGGATCTGGAGGCGGCGCGGGCGACATTGCCGCAGCTTGCGAACGGGCAAGCCATCGTCACGCGCGCCGGGGAATGGCTCGGCGATGGCTGGCTGCGCACGGTGCGTTCCGGCCAGGCGCAGCACGGCGCGCTGGCGCGCGAACGGGAAATCCATGCGCTGCGCGAGGAGATCGAGACGCTTTCCGGGCGCGAACACGGGATCGAGGAGCAGCTTGCCGAACTGAAGGAACACCTGCTGGAAGCCGAACAACGGCGCGAGGATGCGCAGCGAGCCTTGTATCTGGCGCATCGCGGCGTGGCCGAACTCTCCGGCCAGTTGCAGAGCCAGCAGGGCAAACTCGAATCCGCGCAGGGCCGGCTGGAACGCATCGAGGCCGAACTGTCCCAGCTTGCACAGACCATCGCCGAATCGCAGGAACAGGCCAGGGAAGCCCGGCAGGGGCTGGAAACCTCGCTGGCTTCGATGGCGGAACTGGAAACCGGACGCACCGCGCTGGAAACCGAGCGCAAGCGCCTCACCGAACAGCGCGACGCCGCGCGCGGCTCCGCGCGGGAAGCGCGCGACGCCGCGCACCAGATCGAACTGGCCCTGCAATCCGCGCGCGCCCGGCAGGCCGCCTTGCAGCAATCCCTGCTGCGCCTTTCCGCGCAGCGCGAGCAGGTGGGCCAGCGCGTGGCCGAACTGGCCGCGCAACTGGTCGAGGGCGATGCGCCGGTGAAGGCGCTGGAAGCCGAACGCCAGACGTATCTGGAACAGCGCATCGTCGCCGAACGCGATCTCGCCGCCGCACGCAGCGGCATCGAAGGCGTCGATGCGGAACTGCGGCGCTACGAAGCCGCACGCCAGAAGGCCGATCAGGGCGCACTGGCGCTGCGCGAAGCCATCAACCACCGCAAGCTGGAAGAACAGGGCCTGCAACTGCGCGCGGCAACCCTGGCCGAGGCCATCGCCGCCGCGGGCCTGGATCTGGAACAGACCCTCGCCGATACGCCGGAAAACGCCAGCATCGAAGCATGGCAGCGGGCGCTCGCGGACATCGAAGCGCGCATCCGCCGCCTGGAGCCGGTCAACCTCGCCGCGATTTCCGAATACGGCGAGGCGCAGCAGCGCAAGGAATACCTGGACGCACAGAACGCCGACCTGGTTTCCGCACTGGAGACGCTGGAAACGGCGATCAAGAAGATCGACCGCGAAACCCGTGGCCGCTTCAAGGACACCTTCGACCGCGTGAACTCCGGCATCCAG
>CAZHXV010000130.1:0-8817 GCA_964536455.1 uncultured Aquimonas sp. | reverse complement strand
CGCAGACATTCGCCGCGCGGCTGCTGGACGAGGGCGTCTATGCCATCGGCTCCTTCTTCCCGGTGGTGCCGCAGGGCCAGGCCCGCATCCGCACCCAGATGTGCGCGGCGCATACGCGCGAACACCTGGATTTCGCCATCGACGCCTTTATCCGGGTTGGGCGCGAACTGGGCACGGTCAGGTAGCCAGCGCCCGGCGGAAACCGGCGTTCGCCCACCGGAATCCGCCCCGGAATCCGCCTCAAAACCCGCACCGGAACCGAGCGCTTCCGCACCCGATGGCATAGCGTACACTTGCCGCACCGGATCGACGCCTCCCGCATTCGATGGAAGACACCGACACCACATTGCGCACCCTGATCAGTTCCGGCCCGACGCCGTCCGAACCGTTGACGGCCTGCGTGGTGGTGATCCATGGCGAGGGGCTCGGCAAGCGCATGGACATCGGCGAACGCCCGCTGATCATCGGGCGCTCGCACGACGTCGATCTGCGCATCCTGCATCCTTCCGTCTCGCGCCAGCATTGCGAAATCTGGTACGAGAACGGCCGCTACCGCGTGCGCGACCTCAATTCCACCAACCGCACGCGGCTCAACGAGGTGGCCATCGAATCGGCGGAACTCAACGACGGCGACCACATCACCGTCGGCGAGAGCATCCTCAAGTTCGTCAGCCACGTCAGCGTGGAAGCGCGCTACCACGAGGAAGTCCACCAGCTCGCCACGCACGATGCGCTCACCGGCTTCTACAGCCGCCGCCACTACCTGGAAATCGTCGAGCGCGAAATCGCCCGCGCCGCCCGCGCCGGCTCCGCACTGGCGCTGGCGATCATCGACGTGGATCTGTTCAAGCGCATCAACGACAGGCACGGCCACCTGGCCGGCGACGCGGTGCTGCGTCAGGTGGCGGCGGAAGTGACCGGCGCACAGCCCGAAGGCTTCATCGCCGGCCGCATCGGCGGCGAGGAATTCGCCGTGCTGATGCCCGACACCTCGCAGGACGACGCCCTGGCCGTGGCGGAAACCCTGCGCCGTGCCGTGGCGCAGAGCGTGTTCATCGTCGCCGGCAACCGCGAGAACGTCACCATCAGCATCGGCCTTGCGCATCTGGGCGCGATCCACCGCGACCGCTCCAGCCTGATGCGCGCTGCCGACAGCGCGCTGTACCAGGCCAAGGAAGAAGGCCGCAACCGGGTCGCCATCGCCGACTGGACCGGCCCGATCGAACTTTCGGATCTGGACGAGGATCAGGCGCTTCCGTAGTCCGGTGCCGCCGGCTCCGACAACGCATCCGCCGTCTCCAGCCACGTCGCATTACAGGTGGAAATCCCCTGCGGCTTCCGGCTGGTAGGACACGGCGGCCACGCGCAGCCGCAGCGGGCGGCCTTCCGGGCCGGGCCAATCGATGCTCTGGCCGATGGAAAGCCCCAACAGCGCCGCACCAACCGGCGCGAGCACGCTGATCCGCCCCTGTGCGGAATCGGCCTCATGCGGGTAGCACAGCGTCAGCGTACGTTCGCAGCCATCGCTTTCGTCGATGCAGGTGACGGTGGAATTCATCGTCACCACCTCCGGCCCGATCTGATCCGGCTCCAGCACCTGCGCCCGTTCCAGCTCCCGCATCAGCGTGGCGGCGGAGGCATGGCCCTGCCAGCGCGGCGAATCCAGCAGGGCTTCGAGCCGGTCGAAATCGCGGCGGCTCACGGTGATGGGCGGGGGCATGGTTTGGGTGTTCATCGTCGAGGCTCTTAACAAGCAAAAGGCGGCGCGTGAAGCGCCGCCTTGGGTGGGTTTGTGGCGATACCGTAGCCCCGCCATCCGGCAGTTTCAAGCCGCCCCGTTCATTTTCCCGGCAAAGCCAGCAATTGCGGGTCGAGCCGCACGTCGAACCAGTTGAGGCCCCAGTGCAGATGCGGCCCGGTGGCGCGGCCCGTGGCGCCCACCTTGCCGATCGCCTGGCCCTGTTCCACGCGCTGGCCTTGTTCCACATCCAGCCTGGACATGTGCAGGAAGCTGGAAGAAACGCCGTGGCCGTGGTCGATCAGCACCGTGCCGCCGGTGAGGTAGAGATCGGGTTCGGCGAAGGTGACGATGCCCGCCGCCGGAGCCTTGATCGGCGTGCCCTGGGGAACGGCGATGTCCGTGCCCGAATGCGGCGCGCCAGGCGTGCCGTTGTAGATGCGCTGGCGCCCGAACCGGCCGCTGATGCGGCCCTCCACCGGCCAGGCGAAGCCGTCGAACGCATCGCCGCGGGCATCGTCGCGCGTGCGCTGCGCGGCCACCGCGGCCTGTTCGCGTGCGATGCGGGCGGCGATGTCCGGCGGCGGATCGACGGTCTGCTGCGGCACGCCAGTGACGCGCTCGATCGGCCAGTCGCGCTTCTTCACGGCGATGTCGCGGCGCTCGTGCGTTCCGTCCGGAAGCGTTACGTCGATGCGCGCATTGCGGATCTCGTCGCGCCCGATGCCGAATACGAAACGGCCTTCGGGCGACACCCTCAGCGCCTTGCCGTGCAGTTTCACCGTGCTGCCCGGCGGCACAGCGCCGAACACGAGTTGGCCTTGGGAGGCGGTTTCGGGGAGATGCGTGGCAAGCCGTTGGCCACTCTGGGCAATGGCGCTGCCTGGAAGTGGAAGCAGCGCGAACAGGAACAAAACCTTGAAAATCATAGCGCTGCCAAATATCCACCCTCTCCCCAACCCTCTCCCGTCAGCGGGAGAGGGAGCCAAAATCTCATCGCGCAAACGCCAGCCGCTGCCCACGCGGTTCGCCGATCAGGCGCGCGCCGTCCCAGACCAGTTCGCCATTGACGAAGGTGGCCGCCACGCGCGAGGAAAAGCGAATGCCCTCGAACGGCGACCAGCCGCAGCGGCTGAGCACATTGGCGCGCTCCACGGTGTAGGGCGCCTCCGGATCGACCAGCACCAGATCGGCGAAGAACCCTTCGCGCAGGAAGCCGCGTTCGGCCACGTCGAACAACTGCGCCGGGGCGTGGGCAAACTTCTGCACGATTTGCACCAGGCTCAGCTTGCCTTCGCGCACCAGCTCCAATGCCGCGACCAGCGCTTCCTGCACCAGCGGCAGGCCGGATGGCGCATTCGCATAGGGCTGTTGTTTTTCTTCCAGCGTGTGCGGGGCGTGGTCGGTGGCGAGCACGTCGATCACATCGTCCGCGAGTGCCGCGATCAGCGCATCGCGGTCGCTGGCGTCCTTGATCGCGGGGTTGCACTTGATGAAATTGCCGCGTGCGGCGTAATCCTCGCGCGCAAAGCGCAGGAAATGGACGCAGGTTTCGGCGGTGATGCGCTTGCGCAACGCCCCATTCGCATCCAGCAGCGGGCCAGGTTCGAACAGCGCAAGTTCGTCCGCGGTGCTGATGTGCAGCACATGCAGCCGCGCGCCGTATCGCTTCGCCAAGGCGACCGCCAGTTGCGAGGATTTCAGGCACGCCTGCCGCGAGCGGATGTCCGGGTGCATCGCCGGCGTCAGTCCATCGCCATGCTTTTCGCGGAACACGGCGAGGTTGGCGTCGATCGTCGGCGTATCCTCGCAGTGCGTGATGATCGGCACTGGCGCGCCGGCGAAGATGCCTTCGAGCGTGGCTGGATCGTCCACCAGCATGTTGCCGGTGGAAGCGCCCATGAACACCTTCACGCCCGGCGCGGTTTTCGGATCGAGCGTGCGGATCGCTTCCAGGTTGTCGTTGCTCGCGCCGAGGTAGAAGCCGTAGTTGGCGCGGCAACGCCCGGCGGCACGCTGGTATTTATCCTGCAATGCGGCGGCGTCGAGCGTGGGCGGCCTGGTGTTGGGCATGTCCATGACGCTGGTGATGCCGCCCGCCACCGCCGCCGCCGATTCGCTGGCCAGATCGCCCTTCTGCGGGAAGCCGGGTTCGCGGAAATGCACCTGGTCGTCGATCATGCCGGGCAGCAGCCAGCGCCCCGCCGCATCGAGCACCTGATCGCCGGGCCGCGCGGCGAGCGCTGCGCCGATGGTTTCGATGCGCTCGCCCGCGATGCGCAGGTCGCCTTCCCATTCGCGGCCTTCGTTGACGAGGCGGGCGTTCTTGATGAGCCAGTTGGACATTTGGGGGCCGTGATTGGGGATTGGGGATTCGCAAAAACCTGCCCGCCAAGCATACGCGCGCACGGATTGACCCATCACGAATCGCGCGGCGGCACAGGATCGTGCCCGCCTTCGCACAGCGGATGGCAGCGGCAAAGCCGCTTCGCCGCCAGCCAGGAGCCGCGCAGATGGCCGTGAGTCTGGATGGCTTCCATCGCGTAACTGGAGCAACTCGGATAGAAACGGCAGTGCTGACCGAGCAGCGGGCTGACGAAACGCTTGTAACCCTTCAGTAGCAAGATGGCGGGGGATTTCATGGATATCGCATGCCCGGGAATGACGCGTCGCTGCGTGCTTGCCGCGTTCATGGGACTAGGCTATAACGGCGGATCGTGACCGCTCAAGCGGCGCATTCCGGCAACACCAGAGGGACTGGATTTCCGTGGCCAGCAAAACCAAAACCCCCGCCAAGTCTTCCGCCAAGCCGGCGGCCAAGCCCGCCCGCCCGGCAGCCAGGACCAAAGCCAAGCCGGCTCCCGCGAAAGCGGCGGCCAAGCCTGCGAAGAAGGCGGCAAAGCCTGTGGCAAAGACGGCAAAAAAGGCGGTTGCCAAGCCCGCTGCAAAATCCGCAGCCAGGAAGGCACCCGCCAAGGCCCCGCCGAAACCTGCAACGAAGGCATCGCGTCCGGCCCCCGGAGGCAAGGCCACCGCCAAAGCGCCCGCCAAGGCCGTCGTCAAGGCCCCGGTGAAACCCGCCCCGCGGCCCGCCGCCGCAAAACCCGCGGCACCCGCCAAAGCCGTACCACAAGCCAAGGCCAAGACCGCGCCTTCGCCCGCTCCTGAGAAAACGATGACCCCATCCGCCGCCGCCAGATCGACCAAGACGGCCACCCGCGCCAGATCGAAGCAATCCACCCCGGCCAGCACCGCCGAACGCCCCGCCCTGCCCATGGGCTACCGCCCCGAGCCGGGAGAGGAATACATGGGGCCCAAGCAGCTCGAATATTTCCGCCAGAAGCTCTTGAACTGGCGCGGCGAGCTGGTGGAAGAATCCAAGCAGACCATCGACAACCTGCGCGAGGAAGTGCGCGATGTCGGCGACGATGCCGAGCGCGCCACGCGCGAAACGGAGAACTCGCTGGAACTGCGCACCCGGGATCGCTACCGCAAGCTGATCTCCAAGATCGACAAGGCGCTCAAGCGCATCGACGACGGCAGCTACGGCTATTGCGAGGAAACCGGCGAGGAAATCGGGCTGGAGCGCCTGGAGGCGCGTCCCATCGCCACGATGTCGCTGGATGCGCAGGAACGCTGGGAACATCGCCAGAAGCTGATGGGCGATTGATCCGCTTTCCTTTCCGCACTACCGCGGGGAGACGCGCCGGATGAGGAACCGGGCTTCGCCAGATTCGATTCGTGCGCATCCATCTTCCCGAGCCCGATGAGGCCGCGCGCGCGCACAGTGCGCGGCTTTCCGACCTGATCCGTACCGCCATCCGCAACGAAGGCGGCGCGATCGCGTTTTCGCGCTACATGGAACTGGCGCTCTATGCGCCAGGCCTGGGCTACTACAGCGCCGGCGCGCGGAAGTTCGGACGCGCCGGGGATTTCGTCACCGCGCCGGAAACCGGCCCGCTGTTCGCCCAGTGCGTGACCGAAGCCTGCGCCCCGGTGCTGCGGCAACTGGGCCAGGAAGCCACGTTCCTGGAACCGGGCGGCGGCAGCGGTGCGTTCGCGCAGGATGCGCTGGTTCACCTGGCGCTGCTCGATGCGTTGCCTGCGCGCTACGCCATCCTGGAACCCTCGGCCGATCTGCGGCAACGCCAGTACGAGCGGCTCACCGCGAATCTTCCGCCCGACCTGTTCGGGCGCGTGGCCTGGCTGGATAGCCCACTGGAACAGCCCTGGGACGGCGTGCTGTTCGCCAACGAAGTGCTCGATGCGCTGCCTGCATCGCGCTTTGCGATTCTCGATGGCGAGGTGTTCGAGGAAGCCGTCGCGCTCGATGCGAACGGCGGCTTCGTGCGCGAGGATCGCCCTGCCGGCACCGCGCTCACGGATACGGTTCGCCACGTCGAGGACGCTCGGGGCGACGCCTTCCCCGATGGCTTCCGCTCGGAGCTTCGCCCGCATCTGCCGCACTGGCTGCGGGCGACGACGCAAACGCTGCAGCGCGGCGCGCTGCTGTTCATCGACTACGGCCATCCGCGCCGCGATTACTACGCCCCCAGCCGCAACGGCGGCACGCTGCGCGGTTTCCACCGGCACCGACTGATCGACGACCCCTTCCTGTGGCCGGGCCTCACCGATCTCACCGCCTCGGTGGATTTCACCGCGCTGGCCGAAGCCGGCACGCAGGCCGGGTTCGAGTTCTCAGGCTACTGTTCGCAGGCCAGTTTCCTGTTCGGCAACCAGTTGGCGCAGCGCTTCGATACCTTGCACGGCCTGGCACCGGATGAGGCCGCACGCTACGCCCTCTCCCAGCAGGCGAAGCAGCTCACGCTGCCCGGTGCGATGGGCGAATCCTTCCAGGCCATGGGCTTTGCGCGCGGCATCGACTTCGGCCATGCCTTCCTGCTCGGGGATCTGCGATGGCGGCTGTGATGCGCCCCCTGCGCTGGCCGCGTTTCTGGCTCGGGCTATGGATCGCGGCGATCCTCGCCGTGGTCGCGCTCTCGCTGATTCCGCCGCCACCGATGCCATTCGAGCCGCCCCGCAATTTCGACAAGCTCGAACATCTTCTGGCCTACGCGGCGCTGGCGTTTTGCGCAGTGCAATTGTTCGCGCAGCGGCACGCACTCGTGCTCGCCGCCACGGGGCTGGTCGCACTGGGCATCGCACTGGAATTCGCCCAGGGTTTGCTGGTTCCCGGCCTGCGCCAGATGGATGCGGCCGACGCGCTGGCCAATACCTTGGGCGTCGCGCTCGGGATGGCCTGCGCAGCCACGCCGCTGGCGCGCACGCTGCAACGCCTGGAAGCGCGCATGGTTCGGCGATGAGCGGGCGTTCCCTCGCATAGAATGGAGCGATCCTTCGGCCCGCTCGCCCATGCCCGCTTTCGCCTACCAAGCCATCGACACCGCCGGCAAGACGCACAAGGGCGTCATGCAGGCCGAGTCGCCGCGCGCGGTGCGGGCGAGCTTGCGCGAACGCGGCCTCAATCCCTTGCAGGTGGATGCGCTGGCGGAAGGCGCGAAAAGCGGCACCGGCCTGGGACGCAGCCTCAGCGATGCGCAACTGGTGCTGGTGACGCGGCAGCTGGCGGCGCTGATCGGCTCGGGCCTGCCCATCGACGAGGCATTGTCGGCCCTGGCCGACAGCAGCGAAGGCCGCTTGCGCGCGCAGATGGTGGGATTGCGTTCGCGCGTGATGGAAGGCGCATCGCTGGCGCAGGCGATGTCCGAAACGCCCGGCACCTTCCCGCCGCTGTATCGCGCCACCGTGGCGGCGGGCGAATCCGCAGGCAAACTTTCGCCGGTCATGCGGCGGCTGGCGGACTACGCCGAAAGCCGCGATGCATTGCGCCGCCGGGTGCTGCTGGCCCTGGCCTATCCGGCGCTGCTTTCCACCGTCGCGGTGCTGGTGGTGTGCGGGCTGATGATCTGGGTCGTGCCGCAGGTAGTGGGCGTGTTCGCGCATTTCGGCGGTGCCTTGCCGTGGCCGACGCGAGTTCTGATCGGTCTCTCCGATGCCTTGCGCGCGCACGGCGGCGTGCTGTTCGGGCTGTTCGCCGCCTCGGTCGCGGCGCTGTTTGCCGCCAGCCGCAATGCCGGCCTGCGCAGGCGCTGGCAGGGATTCCTGCTGCGCGTTCCCCTGCTCGGACGCCTGCTGCGCGCCGCCGACACCGCCCGTTTCGCGCGCACCCTGGCACTGCTGGTGAGCAGCGCCGTGCCGCTGCTCGAAGCCCTTTCCATCGCCGGGCAGGTGGTCGTGAACGCGCCCTTGCGCGAGGCGCTCGCGCGTGCGGCGCTGCGCGTGCGCGAAGGCCAGGGGCTGGCGCGGGCACTGACCGACACCGGGCAGTTCCCGCCGATCGCGGTGCGCCTGATCGCTTCGGGCGAAAAAAGCGGGCGGCTGGACGAAATGCTGTTCGAGGCCGCCGCGCATTCCGAACGCGAGCTGGATACCGCCGTGGGCCTGGTCACCGCCGTGCTCGGGCCGGGCGTGATCCTCCTGGTCGGCGGGCTGGTGCTGTTCATCGTGCTGGCGATCCTGTTGCCGATCTTCGAGTTGAATACGCTGATCCGCTGATCGCCACGCCAACCGCGATTGATCCGGCGCAAGGATGACTTCGCGCACAGGGGTAAAATCGTCAGTTCCTCAAGGGCAAGCCGAGGCTTCCATGACCTACCCGAACGTCCGCCTGCGCCGCATGCGCCGCGACGATTTCTCCCGCCGCATGATGCGCGAGCACACGCTTTCCGCCGACGACTTCATCTACCCTGTGTTCGTGCACGAACTGGCAGGCCGCGCGCCGGTGGCTTCGATGCCGGGCGTGGATCGGCTTTCGATCGAGGAACTGCTGAAAGTCGGCGAACAGGCGCTGGAACTGGGCGTGCCGTGCATCGACATCTTCCCGGTCATCGACCCTGCGGGAAAATCGCTCGACGCCGCGCAGGCATGGAACCCCGAGGGCCTGGCGCAGCGCGCGGTGCGTGCCTTGAAGGCACGCTTCCCGGAGCTGGGCGTGATGACCGACGTAGCGCTGGATCCTTACACCACGCACGGCCAGGACGGCATCATCGACGCCGATG
>CAZHXV010000129.1:0-8915 GCA_964536455.1 uncultured Aquimonas sp. | reverse complement strand
ACGACGTGACCTTGCCCACCGCCCCGACCCGTACCGGCTACACCTTCGGCAACTGGAACACGGCGGCCGACGGCACGGGCACCGCGCACACGGCAGGCGGCAGCTTCACCATGCCCGCATCGAACACCACGCTGTATGCGATCTGGACGGTGAGCCAGTACACGCTTGCCTATACCGCCGGCCCCAACGGAAGCATCATTGGCGATGCGACACAGACCGTGGCCCACGGCGGCAGCGGCACCGCGGTGACCGCTGTTGCGGATCCGGACTGGTTCTTCTACGGCTGGAGCGACGGCTCCATCGCCAACCCCCGAACCGATACGAACGTCACGGGCGATATCGCGGTGACTGCGATGTTCGGCAGGCCCTGCGACATTTTCTGCGACGGATTCGAAACCGTCCCGCCGCCACGCCCGGATCCGCTGGCCATGCCTGGCCAGGAAGCGCTCGGCGCCTCTGCCGTCGCCGGCTGGCACGTCCCTGCATCGGCCATCGGGGTGGCAACGCTGGCGGTGGAGCTGATCGACGTGCAAGACCGGGCCATTGCGTGGATCGAAGCCGCCGGTTCCGCCGATGGCCAATGGCTGCGCCTGCGCTGGCTGGATGCGGGTGGCGCTGTACGCACGGGAACCTGGGAACGTTGGAATCCGCAGGATCGGCTGGCCTATGAGTGGGATTTGACCGCGGATGGGCTGATGCTGAAGTTCGGTATCGCCGGGCGCTATCCCGCCGGCCTGATCCTGGATCTCCCCGAGGGTACGCCGATCCCCGAGGCCGCACGCGCGTTCCGGGCCTCGGTGTCGTACTGAGCCGTCCACTGAGGGCGTGGCAAAAGGATGGAGCGTGGTTCCCGTGTCAACAATCGACCAGGGCCACGTTTCCGCTCACCCACGCCTTCGGCGCGCAGCACACCCCGATCCAGGCCCGCATCCCGGCTGCGGCCCCCTATTCCGCATCGGGCTTCGGGGCCGTCACCAGTGTCACTTCGTGCCGGGTTCCTTCAGGCGACGAGGCGAAGCCGTAGTCGCCGGAAAGGGCGAGCACTCGATCCGCGATGCCGCCCAGGCCGTGGCCGTCGAGCGTTGCGCCCTCCATGCGGATACCGTGACCATCGTCGCTGGCGGTAAGCCGTACCGAGAGTCTCCCATCGTGGCGTTTGGCCACCACCAGCCGCAGGTGGAACCGGTGCGCCTGCGCGTGGCGGGCGCAGTTGGTGGCCGCTTCCTGGCAGATGCGGTAGATCGCGGTGGCGGAATCTCCATCCAGCAGATCGGTTCGACCGGAAATTTCCAGTTCGTAACCCACGCCGGCATCGCGCAGCATGTCCGCGATCGGCCCATCGCGCAGCGCCGCCGCCAGGCCGAAACGATCCAGCATGGGGGGACGCAGCCGGCCCGCGACCGCGCGGATCGCTTCGCGCAACTGTCGCACCAGCGCCCGTGCACCCAGCGTCTCCTCGCGCAGCCCCGCATCCTGCGAGCGCGCTTCCAGCAAGCCAAGGCGCGTACCGAGTGCGGTGACGATCTGGCCCAGTTCGTCGTGCAGTTCGCGCGAGATGCGGGCCTGTTCGTCCTCGCGCGCCTGGATCATGCGCCGGCCCAGTTCGCGCATCAGCACGGTGCGGTCGGCCAGGGCCGCATTGATGCGGCGTTCGCGGGCCACGGTTTCCCTCAATGCGCGGTTGGCCAGGCGCAGCGACTCCACGGTTGCGCCCAGCAGCAGGGCCAGGCTGCCAAGGGCTGCGAACGCGGCCAGATCGCCCGGTGTGCGCGGCATATCCAGCCATCGCATCAGCCAGGGCGCGGTGCCCAGCAAGGCCAGGATCGGCGTGCCGCCACGCCAGCCATAGGCGAACAGCAGGTTGAACCAGGAAGGCAGCGCCAGCAGGAACACGAATTCCCGCAGCGGCGGCAGCGCAAACCACAGCACCACGGCCAGCGGCAGCAGGAACAAGGCCCACAGCGCCAGCCGCCGCCCGATGAGCCGCCACAGCCGACCCGGAAACGGGCGCTCGAACAGATGCAGCAGCGCCGGAACCAAGGTCAACATGCCCACATAGCGGGCGACGGCGGCATGGAATTCCCAGCGCAACAGCCCGTCGGATGCCATTCCGCGCCATTGCGCCACCAGCGCCGCTGCCAGTGCCGCCGATGCCGCCGCACTCATGGCCACCGCTTGCGCCCGCCCCATCACCGCAGCCGAAATCATGCCCTGGTTCCGGTCGAACCACGGCATCAAACGCACGACAGCGGCCATCGCACTCCACTCGATCAGGGCCGTGAGCGCGGCGAACGGCGCTTCCCGAACCTCCGGGGAGGCCCCAAGCGCGGCGGCGGCCAAGGTATCGAACAGCGCCAGTACTCCCCAACGCCGTACCGGCAACAGCCACAACGCCGCCAGGCGCAGCCCCGCCAATGGATGCCATTCCGGCCCGGAAATCCAACCCAGCACCAGGGCTGCCGCGAAATACCCCGGCACCGCCCAGCGCGGCAGCGGCGCCTGCGCCTTGCCGGGATTCGCGCGCTGATCTAACTTCGCCGGAATCGACCGCAGATTCACATCCAATGGCCCACATTGCCCTGATCGACGATCATCCCATCGTCCGGCGCGGTTTCAAGCAATTGATCGAAACCATGTCGCAGCATCGCATCGTGGTGGAACACGCGCAGGGCGGCGCGCTGCTGGCGGATCCCGGCCTGGCCGGCTGCCAGTTGCTGGTGCTCGATCTCTCCCTGCCGGACATGCACGGCTTCGACGTGCTCGAACGGCTTGCCGAACGCAGCGACGCGCCTCCAGCCCTGGTGCTTTCCATGCACGACGAACCGCCCTTCGTGCGCGAGGCGTTGCGGTTGGGCGCGCGAGGCTATCTCGGCAAGGGCGGTGCCGAGGACGAACTGCTCGACGCCATCGAAGCCATTCTCGCCGGCCGGCAATACCTGGGGCAGGAACTGCAAAGCCGCCTGCAGGCGCTGGATCCGCAGCGCGATGCCCTGTTCCCGGAACTGACCCACCGCGAGAGCGACGTCGCCCGCGCCCTGCTCAAGGGGCTTGATCCGGTCGGAATCGCGCAGCAGTTCAACATGGCGCGCAAGACCGCCTACGCCCATCGCCGCAACCTGCTGGACAAGCTCAAGCTGCGCAACGAAACCGAACTCCTGACCCTGGCGCACGAGCGCGGGTACGCGGAAGGCGTCGGGATTCGCGAAACGCGCTGAAGCGCCGCGTCTGCGCTTTCCTTCCCCGCAAGGCCGAAAGCGCCGATCCACCCCATCCCGCGCCCAAGAAAATGCCCCCGGATTTCCGGGGGCATTGGAGTTTGCCGTCATCATCGGCCCGCATCCAGCCGGGCCGGCCGGAACGCCCCATGCGGGGCGCTCCGTGATTTCGCTCAATCCACCTGCACGATCTTGATGTTGTCGTAGTAGACCGGCGAGGCACCGTTGGCGAACAGGTCGATCGCGCCGAGCGCCGCGATGCTTCCGCCCGACTGCTCCGCCGTCCAGGTGCCGGAATACAACGGTGCGCCGTTGTAGCGGAAGGTCTGCGTATTGGCACCCAGGTCGAATTCCACCTCGATGTTGGCCCACTGATCCGTCACATAGGAGAGCGTGCCGCCGGAACTGCCCTCGTTGATGATCGAACCGCCGGTGAAGTTCACCTGCACCGCCCACAGGCACGCCGGGCTGCCGGTGCAGGTATCCACGTACTGGCTGAGCAGGATGAAGTACGACTCGCCGGTGAAGCCGGACGGGATGTACTGCCTGGCCGTTACCTTCCACTTGCCGGACGTCACGCCGCTGAACTCGTGGATGAGATCGGTATCGCCGGTGACGTTGATCGAGTGCGGCAGGCTGGAGGCCTGTGCATTGGTCACGGTCGCTCCACCGCCCGAATCGTTGCCCCAGCCCTTCCAGCCACCCTGGCCGTGGACGTTGCTGCCATTGGCGTATCCGTCGAAATAATCCTCGAAGAACGCCGGCGGGTCGTTGCCATCGAAGCTGTCCGAGAAGATCTCGACACTTGGCACGGCCACTTCCAGGCTCACCGGCACTTCCACCGTTTCCTGGGTCGTATTGACGTTCACGCAGAGGATCGCGTCGTAGGTGCCGATCGCAAGGCCAGTGGGATCGGCCGTGACCGTGACCTCGCTGCTTCCGCCACCGGCAGTGCTGCCGGAGGTCGGGGAAACCGAGAGCCACGGGATGTTGGTCGGATCTTCGCAACCTTCGGGCAATGGCGGCTCGCCACCCCCGGCAATACCGACGATCAGGTTGTCGAGCGTGGCCCAGATGCCATCGTTGGGAGCGCTACTCGGACCATCGAGCGTGAGGCTGGTGATCGGCGTATCGGAGGTGAAGCCGATGAAGGTGGAGGCCGCCGAAGTCGGCACCGTCACGGTGCTGCCATCGTTCAGTGTCGCCACGATGGAGGTGCCGGTCGGATTGAAATCGACGTCGGTCGCCCAGAAGTTGCCACCCACCGCCGTGACATTGCCGCTGGTGAAGGTGACGGCGATCTGGTCTCCCGAATTGTCCGTCGAGACGAAGCCTGAGCCGTTGTACAGGCCGGAAACGGCACCTGCCTGGGTGAACACGCTGTAGTTGAAGCCGCCGCTGGAGAACGGCATCGGCGTGTTGACCGAGCCGGTCGGGATGCCGGTGAAAGCCTCCTCGTAGTAACCGGCATCGACCGCCGCCAGGAACGTGGTGCGATCGGTGTAGGTCACGGTCGCATCCGTGCCCGGAAGGCTGGCGCTCTTCGCGGTTTCGGCCTCGTCGATCGACCAGGTGAGCGTACCGCCGCCGATGTTGGCGATGGTGAGCGGCTCGGACACGGTACCGCCGTTTTCGGCGGCCTCAAGACCGAGCGACACCGGCTGCACGTCGGCATACGGATCATCGCCGCCACCGGCCACTGCACCGGACAGGCACCAGCTCGTCAGCGCGCCGGTATCGCCGGAAAAATTGTCGGTGACCTTCAGCGTCCAGGTACCCGCACGATTCTGACCATTGAACGCGGACAACGGGTTCTCCGGCTTCAGCGTGCCGCCAATGCCCGGAGGCGAGGCGTTGCAGGTGGTTTCGACCGGCGTGGCGCTTGCGTCGTCCAGCGTGGCATCGACGTTGTCCGTCGAACAGCCGAAGGTCGAGGCCGGAACGCCGGGGCGATCGATGATGACCACCGAGGTCGCATCCTTGGTCAGCGTGAAGATGAGATCGCCCGGCCAGGTATGCGAGGCCACCACATCCACGTCCAGATCCGTGATGGAACCACCGAGCGGGATCGTGATCGTGCTGGAAACGCCGGTCTGGCTGTTGTCCGGAATCGACGCATTCGGCGTGGCGCAGAACTTGGCCAGCGTCGTGAACGAGAACACCTGCGAATCGGTCGAAGCGCCGCACGGGCTGGTCGCGCGGACGCGCCAGTAGTACGTCGTCGAACCGGTGAGCGGCGTGGTCGGCGTGGCGCTGGTGCCTTCGACCGTCGCGCTGTAGGCGATGGTCGAGAACGTCGGGCTGGTGGAAACTTCGAGCACGTAGTTTTCCGCACCGCTCACCGCAGACCAGGTGAAGGTCGGCGAGGTGGCCACATCGGTCGAAGTATCGGCCGGCGCGGTCGGCGATGGCACGGTCGGAATGCCGCTGTAGACGCTCAGCGACAGGTCGACCCCGTGCGATCCGTTGCCGTCGGTGCCGGTGACGGTCAGCGGGTAGGTGCCCGTGGCCACGCCGCCGGTATTGCTGATGGTCAGCGTGCTGGCGCCGGGAACCGTCGCGACCGGGTTGGGCGAGAAGGCCGAGGTCGCCGGGCTGGGCACGCCCGAAACCGCCAGGTTCACCGGGGGCGCCCAGGCTTCGCCGAGCGTGAGCGGGAACGTGACGTTGGTGCCGGCGCAGACCGCGACTTCGGTTGGATTCGCATCGATGTAATCGCACGATGCCGGGATCGCGAAGCCGTTGGTCGGGGTGATCGTGCTCGGGCTGCCGACCGCGTCCGCGCCAAGGCCGAAGGCCGCGAACGATTTCCAGATGCGGCAGACGTCTTCACCGCCGTAGTTGGCGGCGGCCGCGGCGACGATGCCGTCGCGGACGTGCGTGAAGGCGGGCGAGCACTGGGTGTTGCGCAGGCCTTCGATGATGTAGCGCGAGGCGCGGATGTTGCCCTTGTCGGCGCTGGTGCCGGTGTAGTTGTAGAGGTTCTTGTCGTAGCCGTGCTCGTCGATCAGCGCCCAGGTCACTTCCCAGTACGCCTGCGCCCACTTCTCGCCGACGCCGTGCGGAATCGCGGAGCCTGCGAGGCTGGCGTAGGTCCAGAGATTCTCGTACGGCTGCGGGTTGACCGCCGGATCGCCATCGTAATAGTCGGTGCGGATGCCCGGGCCTGTGCCGTCGGCTGCATTCGTCGCGTACGGCCCCATGCCCCGGATGCGCTGATTGTTCAGCGGATAGCCGGTGAAATCCGGGTCGTGCGTGAGGAACAGCGCCCACCAGTCCGAGGTGCCTTCGCCCGGCTGCTGGTTGTTCTGCATGCACGAGGAGGTGGTCAGCGGGCCGATGAGGCGGTTGGAGACGCCATGGCCGTATTCGTGCGCGATGATGCCGTTGTCGAAATCGCCGTCGCGATCCGGGGTCGGCGCGGTCCAGATGTACATCTGCATCTTGCCCGCAACGCCGTCGGCGGACGGGTAGAAGTTGGCATTGTTGGTGCCCGAGCCGTCCTGGGCTTCGCCGCGAACCGGGTCGCCGCCGGTGCCGCCGCGACCATAGTTGTTGACCTGGTAGTTGCCGTTCGCTTCGTTGAAGCCGTGCACGTAGAGAATGTCGTGCATGGCGTTGACCATGTAGAACTGATTGGTCACGGCAGCAGGCACGTACTGCGAAGGTGCCTGTGTGGCAAGGTCGATCGGGAACAGGAAGGAAAGCGATGCGGTGCCGTCCGGCTGCTCGCCCGGTTCGGGCGTGCTGTCGTTGTCGGTATCCAGGTAGGAGATGGCGTTGTTGCCCTGGGTCAGGGTGGATTCCGCACCGGCGACGCCGTTGGTGTCGTGCCAGCCGAAGGGCGAAGGCACTTGAGCCGGTGTCGGCAAGAAGATCCACGGATCGGTCAGGGTGACGCGGCCATCGGCAGGCGAAGACGGCGTGCTGTGGATCGGGGATTCGACCGGAATGCCGTCCGGCCGGGCGAACACCTTGTACTGGGCGAAGTTCACGAGGCTGTTCTTCATCCAGACGTAGCCGGTCTCGGCATCGACGTTGAACTCGGCCTGGTCGGCGACCACGCCCTTCTCGTGCTTCTCCAGCAGCGTGAAGTTCCACGCCAGGCGCGTTTCATTGCCGACCGGCAGCAGCACCAGCCGCGCCTTGACCGGATAGTCGGAAGCGAACCACTCCGGCGCTTTCAGCTCCGTGGTCTGCTGCGCGTCCTGCTTTGCCGCTGCCGTGGCGTAGATCGGGCCGGCGGAGCGGCCCACGAAATCCGCGGCGGCGATGAGCGCCTGTTCCGCCGTAATCGCGGGCGTGGCGCGGTTGAACGACGACCGCAGGTTCGGCACGAAGGCGTTGTTCACCGACAGGATGCGCCCGTCGGAATGGATGTTGATCTGCAGGAAGCCGTTATAGACCGGCAGGCCTTCGGCGGCCTGCTGCAGGTAGATGTGGCGCACCGAACTGGCCGCCGACCTGCTGTTGCCCGAACCGGAGCGGATATCGCTGATGATCCTGTAGTCGCCGACATCATCGTCCGAGAGGCCGAGCAGATCGGCATTGTCGCGGACGAACGAGAGCGCAACGTCCTTCGTATCGCCCTGCTGCGCCCGGGTCAGGAAACCAACCTTGTTCATCAGGGTCGTGGTCGCGCCGGTGAGCGAATCGATTTCGAAACGAAGTTCCGGGACGCGCGAGCTCAGCATGTCGATCGCCCTGGCCTGGGCCGGGCTGGCGCCCGTCAGCGAAGACGCGAGTTCTCCGTGCGGACGGTTATCGAAGTTGTGACCGGCACCCATGCCGGGGAGCGGAGCCTGGAACGCATGTGCAGCAGGTACGGCCAGTGCCGCGGCCAGTGCGAGCGGCAGCAGCGACTTCTTGAAGGTACGTTTCATGAAACTTCCTTGAAATACGAAGTTGCGATGATGGTGGACACGAGCTGCCCACCAAACGGGGGTGAGCCCGAAACCGAGCCGAACGAGAAAACCGAGGTTGCGCCGATCCCGACCCCCTGACCGGCGCGTTCCCGATTGTGGCCGAATCCCCTTCCGTTGTCGAATGGTTCAGGCGTCAGAATGTGCGACGCGGGCAGGCATTTCGATCAATGCACCCGGCTTGGCGGCGACCCGGGGCGCGACCCCACATCGCCCTGCGCACCGGGTGCGGCAGGGCCTTCGGCTTGTGGTACCCGCTGTTCCGTGCCGATCAGAACTTGAACACGCCGGAAACCGAGACGATGTCGCCGTTCCCGGAATGATCCACCGCGCCATCCCCCTGGAAGCGGCCGCCCGCGTAGCCTGCGCCAATGCTGCGGTTGAAGTTCACCTTTGCCTTCCGAGCGAGTCATCGCCTTGATGGCGACGTGGCATCCCAATGAGGTCTGCTCGGCCAGATACACCGTGGCCATGCCGCCCGTGCCCAGCGGACGGACGATTTCATAGCCTGGAATGCGGAACCCCGGCGACCCCATGCTTCCCGTCAACCCGCCTGAACGGCCGGATCATGGCATCCGGTTTTGGCGTCGCCGGGGCAGGCCTATCGCTGCTCCAGCCAACCGCAGATCGCCTCCGGAACTTCCTTCTGGGCGCGGCTGGAGACGTAGATGCCGATGTGGCCGCCCTTGAAGGCGCGCTCGGTGTAGTCCCTGGATCCGATCAGGCCGCCCAGGGCGCGCGAGGCATCGGGCGGCACCAGGTGATCCTGCTCGGCGTA
>CAZHXV010000128.1:8020-8968 GCA_964536455.1 uncultured Aquimonas sp. | reverse complement strand
CAGCACGCCGCGCGCACCGCGGCTTTGCAGGTCGCCCACGGCATCCATCCCGAAACCGGGCGCCGGGCACAGTTCGTCGTCCAGCGGCAGCACCTGGCGCAGCAGCGGATCGTTCGCATCGCCGCGCCGCATCCGGTTCGCGAAGGCGCGCGGCACGCGCAGCGCGAAGCCCGCCGCGTCGGCAGGAATGCGCGCGGCCAGTTCCTGCAAATCCAGAAGCCGCAGCAGTTCGTGCGGATCGGTGATGGCCTCGCGGTACTGCCTGCGCCAGTCGGCAGGCTGCGCGGGGCGGGGGCTTGCGGGTATCATGGCCGACTTTCCGGCGCTTGCCGGCCTCTATTCGGTTTTCCATTCTAACAGCCGCGCAGCGGCAACACGGAGCAGCACGCATGGCCACCCTGGGCATGAACGACGTCAAGAACGGCATGAAGATCATCGTGGACGGGTTCCCCTGCGTGATCGTCGATACCGACTACATCAAGCCGGGCAAGGGCCAGGCCTTCACCCGCGTCAAGTACCGCAACATCAAGACCGGACGCGTGGTGGAGCTGACGATGAAATCCACGGACACCGTGGAAAGTGCCGATGTCATGGATACCGACATGCAGTACCTCTACACCGACGGCGAGTTCTGGCACTTCATGCAGCCGGATACCTTCGAGCAGCACACCGCCGACGAAAACGTGATGGGCGATGCGGCGCAGTGGCTCAAGGGCGAGGAAAGCTGCGTGGTGACGCTGTGGAACGGCTCGCCGCTGGCGGTGACCCCGCCCAACTTCGTGGAACTGAAGATCGTCGAGACCGATCCTGGCGTGCGCGGGGACACCTCCGGCGGCGGCGGCAAGCCGGCCAAGCTGGAAACCGGCGCCGTGGTGCGCGTGCCGTTGTTCGTGGCGCAGGAAGAAATCATCAAGGTGGATACCCGCACCGGCGAATACGTTTCGCGGG
>CAZHXV010000128.1:0-8010 GCA_964536455.1 uncultured Aquimonas sp. | reverse complement strand
GGTCACGCCCCACTTCTGCTCGCGATGTCGCCGAGGTCGCTTGGGATCGTCGCCGTCGCGCCGCATGGCTCGACTACCTCCGCGTGCTGCGCTCGGAGTCGCGCAGCACGCCCAGCCCGTCGCCGATGAAGTAACCCAGCATCCCGCCGCACATGACCGATCCCGCCACGCCCGAAGCCTGCGACCTCCTGATCCACGCCGGCCACGTCGTGCCGGTGGAGCCGCACGACGTGGTGCTGGAAAACCATGCGGTCGCGGTGCGCGGCGGGCGCATCGTCGCATTGCTGCCCTCGCAGGAAGCGCGTTCGCGCTTTCATGCGAAGGAAACCGTGGAGCTTCCCGAAAGCGCATTGCTGCCGGGGCTGGTCAACGTCCATACCCACAACCCGATGACGCTGCTGCGCGGCGTTGCGGACGATCTGCCGCTGATGCAATGGCTCACCGGCCACATCTGGCCGATCGAAGGCGCGGTGCTGGGCGCGCAGTTCTGCGCCGACGGCGCGGCGCTGGCGGTGGCCGAGATGCTGCGCGGCGGCACCACTTGCTGCAACGAAAACTATTTCTTCCCGGACGCCATCGGCGAAACCTATTCGCGCCTGGGCTTTCGCGCCCGGCTTGGCTTGCCGGTGATCGAATTTCCCAGCCCCTGGGCGCGCGGCAACGACGAATATTTCGAGCGTGCCCAGGCCGTGCACGACCAGTTTGCGGGGCACCGGCTGCTGACGACCGCCTTCGCGCCGCATGCCCCCTACACGGTCGGCGATGCGAGTTTCGAACGCATCCGCCTGCTGTCCGATCAGCTCGACATCCCCGTGCATTGCCACGTGCACGAAACCGCGCAGGAAATCTCCGACTCGCTGAAGCAGCACGGCGTGCGTCCGCTGGCGCGGCTGCATCGGCTGGGCCTCGTGAACCGTCGTTTGATCGCGGTGCACATGACCCAACTCACGCCGGAAGAAATCGAACTGTGCGCCGAGCGCGGCGTCGGCGTCGCGCATTGCCCGGAATCCAACCTCAAGCTGGCCTCGGGTTTCTCCCCGGTGGAAGCCCTGCGCCGCGCCGGCGTGAACGTGGCGCTGGGCACGGACGGCTGCGCCAGCAACAACGATCTGGACATGTTCGGGGAAATGCGCACCGCCGCCCTGCTGGGCAAGGCGGTCGCAGGCGATGCTTCCGCCGTGGATGCGGCCTACGCATTGCGCATGGCGACCTTGAACAGCGCGCGCGCGATGGATCTGGATCGGGACATCGGTTCCATCGAAACCGGCAAGGCCGCCGATCTCATCGCGGTGAAGCTGGATGAAATCGAAACCCAGCCGCTGTACCACGCCATTTCGCAACTGGTCTATGCCGCAGGCCGGCATCAGGTGCGCTGGGCCTGGATCGCGGGCCGCTGCAAGCTGCGCGAGGGCGAACTGGTGGACGCCGATCGCGCCGAACTGATCGCCAAGGCGCGCGAGTGGCGGCAGCGCATCGCCGCGCTGCCGCGCGCCGCCGGATAGCCCGAGGAGGCTGCCCTCATGCAGGCCGAAGCGTCGATCGACACCCGCATCAATGCGAACCCCGCCGAGCTTGAGAAGTTCGCGCAACTGGCCGCGCGCTGGTGGGATGCGGACGGCCCGTCGCGGCCGCTGCACGATCTCAACCCCGTGCGCCTGGCCTACGTGCGCGAACGCCGCGCCTTGGCCGGTGCGCGCGTGCTGGACGTAGGCTGCGGCGGCGGTCTCCTGTCCGAGGCCCTGGCGCTGGCCGGTGCGGATACGCTCGGCATCGACCTCACTGACGCGCTGCTGGACGTGGCCAACCTGCATCGGCACGAACGGGCCCTTCCCGCCGGCGCGAAGCTTGAATACCGCAACGTCGCGGTGGAGGAACTGGCGCGCGGGCAGCCGGGAAGTTTCGATGCCGTCGCCTGCATGGAAATGCTCGAGCATGTCCCCGATCCGGCGTCGGTACTGGGTGCCTGCGCCACCTTGCTGAAGCCCGGTGGCGACCTGTTCCTTTCCACGCTCAACCGCACCCCGAAAGCCTTTGCGCTGGCGATCCTGGGCGCGGAATACGCGCTGCGCCTGCTGCCGCGCGGCACGCACGACTACGACAAGTTCATCCGCCCGGCGGAACTGGCGCGCGCCCTGCGCGGCGCGGGGCTGGAACTGGTGGACGTGAGCGGCCTGCACTACGAACCCTTCACCCGGCGCGCGTGGCGCGGCGGCGATACCCGGGTCAACTACCTGGCCTGGGCGCGCAAACCCGCGTGAGCGCGTCGATGCGATCCATCGCACCGCTGGTGCTGTTCGACCTGGACGGCACGCTGGTGGATTCCTCCGGCGATCTGGCCGCCGCCGCCAATGCGGTGCGCGCCGATCTGGATATGGAACCGGTGCCGGCATCGCAGGTGCGCAATGCCATTTCCGGCGGTTCGCTCACGATCCTCGCCGCTGCGATTCCCGAACTCACGCCCGACCAGCGCCTGCCGCTGGTCGATGCCTTCCTGGAGGAATACCGTCGGAACATCGGCCGTTACGACGTGCTGTTCGACGGCATCGCGCAGGTGCTCGATGCCATCGAGGCGGCGGGTTCGCGCTGGGGCATCGTCAGCAACAAGCGCGAATCCCTCTCGCGCCTGGTGGTCGAACGCATCGGCCTGGCACCGCGCTGCGCCGTGCTGATCGGCGGCGACACCACGCCGCGCCCCAAGCCCGATCCGCTGCCGCTGTTCACCGCCTGCGCACGGGTGGGGGCCGATCCGGCGCAAACCGTGTTCGTCGGCGACGATCTGCGCGACGTGCTGGCCGGCCGCGCGGCGGCCTGCGCCACGGTGGCGGCGGCGTGGGGATTCCAGCCCGCCCAGACCGATTACGCGGCCTGGAACGCGGATCGCATTGCGCGTGCGCCGCTGGATTTGCTGCAATCCGGTGCGCTGGCGTCGCTCCCATGAATCCCGCAACGCTGGAACGCATCGTCCAGGATCCGCAGGCCGCCAGTTTCGTCGCGAAATGGCTGGATGCCGAACCGGAAATGGCCGTGGGCCTGACCCTGCTGCCCGCCGCCGAACGCCGCCTTGCCGCGCTCTGGGGCGCGCTGCTCAACGAAATCGCGCAGGCCGCGCTGCTGCTGCGCGATGCGGGCGTGGCGCAGGCCAAGCTTTCGTGGTGGGGGCAGGCCCTGTCGCAGGAGGCGGCCGCTTCCGAACATCCCTTGCTGCGCGCCCTGTTCGCCGAACCTGCGGTCGCGGCGATTCCCGCGCAGGAGTGGGCACACGCCACGTATGCGGCGATCGAACTGGCGGCGCTCGACCACGCACCCGCCGACGTCGATGCCGTGTTCGCGGCTCGGCTGCCGCTGGCTGAAAGCCTCGCCAGGCTGGAAACGCGGCTGTGGCCTTCGCAGCCGCCGCACGCGCCGGACATCGCCGTGGCGCTGGTGCTGCGGCAGTGGCGGGAAAGCGCCGCTGGCGAACCGCCACGCCCGGCCTTCGTGCCGCTGCAACTGCTGGCGCGGCACGACCTGCGGATGCAGGCCCTGCACGATGCACCGCAAACGCAGGTCGCCCGCGCGCTGTTCGCCGATCTGTCACTGGCGCTGGCCAGGATGCACGGCGGCGCAGCGCAGGGTTCGCGGTGGCGGCGCGTGCGCGGGCGTTTCGATGCGCAGCTGCTGCAACGCCTGGCGAACGGCGCCGAGGTTCCCTTCCGGCTGCCGCGCCTGGCTTCGCTGTGGTGGGCCTGGCGCGCGGCGGCGAGCCTGCCGCCGCCGGATAGAATGAACGATTGAAACTGCATCCTGCGACGCAACGCAGGGCCGGAACCGCGATGAACCTGATGATGAAACTTCCGATCACCCCTTCGCCCGCGCTCGCAGACGAGGTTTCCCGCGCCTTGCCCGATGCCCAGGCGGCGCTGGCGCGCGTGGGCATGGAAGGTGTGGAGCTTCCAATCCGCTTCATTGCCGAAGGCGAAACATTCCGGCTGCCCGCAAGGGTTTCCGCATGGGTCGATCTGCGCGCCGGCAAGGCGCGCGGCATCCACATGTCGCGCCTGTATGCCTTGAGCGACGAGCACCTGGGCCGTGCCATGCCCGATCGCGGCGTGTTGCGCGGCCTGCTCGACGCCTTCCTGCAATCGCACGGGGAGCTCTCGGGCCGCGCCGGCGTCGCCATCGAAGCGGTCTTGCCGCTGCGTCGCCCCGCACTGCTCAGCGGCCTTTCCGGCTGGCGGCAGTATCCGTTCCAGTTGCGCGCCGAGCGCGCTTCCGGTGGCGAATTCGTGTGCGAGCTTGAGGTTCATGTGCAGTATTCGAGCACCTGCCCAGGTTCGGCCGCGATGGCGCGGCAGCTCGTGCAGCAGCGCTTTTCCGAGGTGTTTGGCGAAGGCGGGGCGGATGCCGCACAGGTGGCGGACTGGCTGGCTTCTCCCGAAGGCGGCATCGCCACGCCGCACGCGCAGCGCTCGCGGGCGCAGGTGCGCATCCGGCTTTCCGACGATGCGCCCGATGCGCTTCCCGTGGCCGAACTGATCGACCGCATCGAAACCGCGCTGGCCACGCCGGTGCAGGCCGCCGTGAAGCGCATCGACGAACAGGAATTCGCCCGCCTCAACGGCGGGAACCCGATGTACTGCGAGGATGCCGCGCGCCGCCTGATCGCCGCGCTCGAACCCGACGCCGCCATCGCCGACTACCGCATCCGTGTCGCGCACCTGGAAAGCCTGCACCCGCACGATGCCGTGGCGGTGGCGGTGAAGGGCGTGGCGGGCGGCTTTGCGACGGGCTGAGAACCAGGGGTACGCCGGCCACATTCCGAAAGCGCTCCGCCACAGGCCGCGACGGCTCGGGATTTGTATTCGAACGCAATTCGGGTTAGGTTCATCTGTGGTGGGACTGGCTGGCTCCGATTTCGTGCCGCCGGAGGCGGGAATCGAAGTTCGGGAGGCCAGCATCGGCGGATTCCGGCGATGGCGTCTGTCCTGCTCCGACGGGCCATTGGGCAATGGCAAATTTCATCGATCAACCAAGGCAGGAAGGAACATGTTGCTACTACGCACGGTAGGCATGGCGGCAGCCATGTTGGTATTGGGAAACGCGGTCGCGGCCGATGGGCAGCGGCAGACTCCGGGTGAAGTACGGGCGACCGAATACGCGCTCAAGCAGCAATGGGTTCCGCCTGCTTCGACGCCGACGACCGTTCGCGCCACCGTGTCCTACAGCGGCACCACGGCGGGCGGCCCCAACTGGAATCGTCCGTTCGCCGACTGCACGGGCCAATCGGGCCTCGGGCCGGTGAACTATCACGTACAGCCCTTTTCGGTCGACACCACTGGCGCCTACAACATCGCCAGCGAGCAGGATGGATGGGATGGCTATATCTTCGTTTATCAGAACGCTTTCGACCCAACGCAGCCAAACACCAACTGCGTGATCGGGAACGACGACGGCACGGGCGGCATCGGCACCTCCAACATCAACGGCGTCAGCCTGACCGCCGGCGTCAGCTACCACCTCGTGACGACTGCCTTTGAGCTCGGTGAAGAAGGGCCGTTCGACAACGAAATTTCCGGCCCGGGCAACATTACCCTGGGCGGAGGCGGCCCCAGCGCCGACCTGGGCCTGACCAAATCCGCCCCGGACGGCGTGGCCAGCGGCGGCAACTACACCTATCTGCTCACCGCCAGCAATGCCGGCCCGGAGGATGCGACCGGCGTTTCGGTGGTCGATACCCTGCCGGCGGGCGTGAGCTTCGTCTCCAGCACCTGCGGCGCGACGCCGGCGGGCCAGACGGTCACCTGGGCCATCGGGAACCTGGCCAATGGCGCGAACGCCTCCTGCACCTTGACGGTGTCGCGCCCCGATCTGACGTGCGGCACCGTCGTCAACACCGCCACCATCAGCGGCGCCGAAGCCGATCCGGTTTCGGGCAACAACACGGCCAGCCATTCCAATGGCGGAGGGAATGTGGTGACCGACGGCGGTTTCGAGGCGGAGGATGCTCCAGCATGGGCGCCGACCTCGTCGAATTTCGGGACGGTGTGGTGCACGGCGGCGAATTGCGGCACGGGCGGCGGGACTGCTGGGCCGCGTACTGGAACCGGGTGGCTCTGGTTTGGGGGCGCGAGCACGCTGCTTGAGACGGGAAGCGCGCAGCAGGCTGTCACGATTCCGGTGGGCGCCACCAACCTCGTTTTCGGTTATTGGCTTGGAGTTTGCGGAACCGGCGGGGCCAACGACTTCATCCGGGCGACCGTGGGCGGCACCGAGGTCTGGCGCCGCGACGCCAATTCGGCGGAGTGCGGCGCGGCCGGCTACAGCCTCGCCACGGTGGACATCAGCAGCTTCGCGACCGGGGCGAGCCAGGTCGTGCGTTTCGAATCGACCTCCGGCACGGCGGGAGACAACGCGAACTTCCACATCGACGACGTCAGCCTGCTGGGCTCTCCGACCTGCACAGAACCCACCGGCAACCCGGAGCCGACCCTGGCGCCGCCGGTCGTCGTTCCGGGCAACAACATCTGGGGCCTGCTGCTCCTGGCGTTCGCCGTGCTCGGCCTGGCGGGAATGGTCCTGATGCGCCGGCCGCACTGATCGCCCGCCTCGTCATGCTCCACCCGAAACGCCCGCAGCGATGCGGGCGTTTCGCTTTCCGGAGGCGCGGCATGATTCGTGCGGCAGGTGGCGCGGGATCGGGATGCGATGAAGATCGGCGCCGGGCCGGTGGGGCAGCGCCCCACATCACCCTTCACGAGGGCAGGAACTCCACTTCCGCCTCCCGCCCCAGCGTGAAACCCGAATGCCCCTGTCCGGCCAGGAACTCGAACCACTTGCCGAGAAACACGTTCATCTGCAGGCGGTGGCCGATCAGGGTTTCCGGTTCCGGATGCAGGCCGAGCACATCCTGCCAGCGCCGCCCGACGTAGCAGTGCGTGGCTTCCAGGACGCGCGCATCGCGGTACAGGCGCAGGAAGGCGGAAGGATCGGGCTCGCCGGTGAGCGGATCGCGCAGGCCGTAGGTCAGCCGCAGCTCGATGGTGTAGCGGTGCCGCTCGATCACGTGCAAGTGCAGATCCAGCCCATCGCCGACGCGCGAGACGTGGTGTTCGCCCTCGGCCCAGAACGAGGGGTCGAACAAGCGCAGGAAACGGTCGTGGTTTTCCGCGTACAGCGCCATCAGGTAGCCGAAGCGGCGATGGCGCGGAATGGCGGGCAGGCGGTGGTCGAGCGTGGCGATCATGGGCCGATCATGGTCTGGCCGGCGATCCGCAGCAAGGCTTGACACCGCCGCCTGGATGCGGCGCGGATTCCGGCAGGTACCAGCCCCGATGGCGCACAGTCAGGGCTGGCCGCGCTCCCGCTTACAACGCCTTTGCCGCCGCGACCACCGCTTGCGCGGTGATGCCGAAATGCGGGTAGAGCGCCTCCGCCGGAGCCGAAGCGCCGAAGCTGTCGATGCCCACCACGGCACCTGCCAGGCCCACGTATTTGTGCCAGAAGCCGGTGACGCCCGCTTCCACCGCAACGCGCTTGCCGCACCATGAAGGCAGCACGCCTTCGCGCCATTCCAGCGGCTGCGCGTCGAACACGTTGGGGTTCGGCATGGACACCACGCGCGCCCTGATGCCGTCCTTGTCCAGTTCGCGCGCGGCGGCCATCGCCAGTTCCAGTTCGGAGCCGGTGCCGATCAGGATCAGATCGAACCTGGCTTCCGGCGGATCGAGCAGCACGTAGCCGCCGCGCGAAATGTCCGCGACCTGCTGCGCCGTGCGGTGCTGGTGTTGCAGGTTCTGGCGGCTGAAGATCAGGCAGCTCGGGCCATCGCGGCGTTCGATCGCGGCCTTCCACGCGACCGCGCTTTCTACCGCATCGGCCGGACGCCACACCGAGTTGTTCGGGATGTAGCGCAGGCTCGCCAGGTGCTCCACCGGCTGGTGCGTGGGGCCGTCCTCGCCCAGGCCGATGGAATCGTGGGTGAAGACGTGGATGGCGCGCGCGGGGATCAGTGCGCTCATCCGCAGCGCGTTG
>CAZHXV010000127.1:6036-8973 GCA_964536455.1 uncultured Aquimonas sp. | reverse complement strand
GCCTGGCCAGGCCGCGCTGGGTCAATGGCTTTTTCGGCAAGGCGCAGATCGCCTCGGCCGGTTACATGGGGTTCGCGCACGGCATGAACGATGCGCAGAAAACGATGGGCATCATCGCGCTGGCGCTGACCGGCGCGCATGCGGCCGGTACGCTGGACAGCCTGCCGGGCTGGCTGTCGTTCCTGCATCCTTCGCAGGAGGCGCTGGCGCACGGCGACATCGACCTGTGGATCAAGCTCACCTGCGCCATCACGATGGCCGCAGGCACCGCAGCAGGCGGCTGGCGCATCATCAAGACGCTGGGCCACAAGATGGTGAAACTGCACCCGATCCACGGTTTCGCGGCGGAAACCTCGGCGGCCTCGGTGATCACGCTGGCGTCCACGCTCGGCATCCCGGTATCGACCACGCACAACATTTCCGCCGCGATCATGGGCGTGGGCACGGCCAAGCGCCTCAACGCGATCAAGTGGGGCGTGGTGGAGCGCATGATCTGGGCCTGGATCCTCACCATTCCCGCCGCCGGCGGCATTGCCTGGTTGTTGGTGGAGGCGTTCCGGCTGTTCGGCTGGATGTAGCGGCCAGGCGCATGCCCGTCGATGTTCGTCCGCCGCTGGTCGCGCTGATGGGGCCAACGGCCTCGGGCAAGACAGCGCTGGCGGTGGAATGGTCGCGATGCCGGAACATGGCCATCGTCAGCGTCGATTCGGCGCTGGTGTATCGCGGGCTGGACGTGGGCAGCGCCAAGCCGGATGCGGTCACGTTGGCACTCGCGCCGCACCGGCTGATCGATATCCGCGAGCCGCACCAGATCTATTCCGCCGCCGATTTCCGCACCGATGCGCTGCGCGAGATCCTGGACATCGTGCGATCCGGGAAAACGCCGCTGCTGGTAGGGGGCACCGGCCTGTATTTCCGCGCCGTGCTCGATGGGCTTTCGGCAATGCCCCCGGCGGATGAGCGGCTGCGCGCTGAAATCGAAGCCGAAGCGATGCGGCGCGGCTGGGCGGCGATGCACGGGGAACTGGCGAAGGTGGATGCGCCCGCCGCCGCGCGCATCGCTCCCGCCGATGCGCAGCGCATCCAGCGCGCGCTGGAAGTGTTCCACGCCACCGGCAAACCGATCAGCCAATGGCAGCGCGAATCGCAGCGCACCCCCTTGCCGTATCGCGTGCTGAGGCTGGTGGTGGCCCCTTCCGAACGCCATGTGCTGCACGAACGCATCGCGCAGCGCTTTGCCGCCATGCTCGATGCGGGGCTGATCGAGGAAGTGCGGCGGTTGCATGCCGATCCGCGCCTTTCGCCCGATCTTCCATCGATGCGCGCCGTGGGCTACCGCCAGGCCTGGGAATGGCTGGAACGCGGCAATAACGATCTTTCCATCCTGCGCGCGATGGGCATCCACGCGACGCGGCAACTGGCCAAGCGCCAGCTCACTTGGTTGCGCGGCGAACTTTCCGCGCGCTGGTTCGACCCGGAACGGCAGCGCGGGGAAGTGGAGACCGCGCTCGATCTGTTCCTCGGAACCGCATCCTGAGTCATCACGACGCCGTGCTTCATCTCATTGATCGGAAAAAGTTTTTTCAATTCGACTAAGGCATTCCCGGGTACGGAAACAGGTCGCTATCTCGCGCGGTGAATGAGGATTGTGCGTTAACTGCATGGTTTGGAAGGGAAAAGAACTTGCATTGCGATGGCCGATGATGGTTGAATTCCCGCATGCCTGCCCGCGCCGCCATCGTTGCCCGTTGTCTTGCTTTCGCGCTGGCACTCGCCGTGCCGGCGATTTCCAGTGCGACGGACGTGAAATCCCTGCGCATCTGGGAAGGGCCGGAATACACCCGCGTCGTATTCGATGTTTCAGGCCCCTTGCAATACAAGCTGTTCGGGCTGGAAAACCCGGATCGCCTGGTGCTGGACATCGAAGCCAGCCGGCTCATCGCGGATTTCGCGACGCCCAAGGTGGAAGGACGCCTGCGCGGGGTGCGCACCGGCGTACAGAACGGCAAGGATCTGCGCATCGTGTTCGATCTGGCCGAAGGCGTGAAGCCCAAGAGCTTTCTGCTGCCGCCCGCCGACAAGATGGGCTATCGCCTCGTGCTCGACCTGGCCCCGGCGGCGGTCGCGGCAAAGCCGGTCGCGCGCACGGTGGAACAGGCCGTGGCGGGCAAGGAGCGCGACATCGTTGTCGCCATCGATGCGGGCCACGGCGGCGAGGATCCGGGCGCGCGCGGCGCTTCCGGTTCGTGGGAAAAAACCATCACCCTGGCGATGGCTCGGGAACTGGCGCGCCAGATCGACGCCGAGCCGGGCCTGAAAGCCGTTCTGATCCGCGACGGGGACTACTTCATCCCCTTGCAGAAGCGCTACCAGAAGGCGCGCGAGGCCCATGCCGACCTGTTCGTCTCGATCCACGCCGACGCCTTCCACAAGTCCACCGCTTCCGGCTCTTCGGTGTTCGTGCTGTCCACGCGCGGCGCCTCGAACGAGGCTGCGCGCTGGCTGGCGGATACGGAAAACCGATCCGATCTGGTCGGCGGGGTTTCGCTCGACGACAAGGACAACACCCTGGCCGCCGTGCTGCTGGATCTTTCCCAGAGCGCCACGATGAAGGCCAGCGACGACGTGGCCAACCATGTGCTCGATGCGATGAAGCGCGTCGGCAAGACCCACAAGCCGAACGTGGAGCACGCCAACTTCGTGGTGCTGCGCTCGCCGGACGTACCTTCGATGCTGATCGAGACCGCCTTCATCAGCAATCCGGACGAGGAAAAGAAGCTCGCCGATCCCGGCCACCGGCAAAAGCTGGCCGCGGCCATCGTCGATGGCGTGCGCAACTATTTCTCGATCCAGGCCCCACCGGGAACCTGGATGGCCTCGCACGCCACGCCGGGCCCACGCCAGCACGTGGTCGGGCGCGGGGAAAGCCTGAGCCTG
>CAZHXV010000127.1:0-6026 GCA_964536455.1 uncultured Aquimonas sp. | reverse complement strand
CCTGATCGCCCAGCGCCACGGCGTCAGCGTCGCCGCGCTGCGCGCGGCCAACGGCCTCAAGGGCGACGTGGTGAAGGTTGGCGACAAACTGAAGATTCCGCTGATGCTGGCATCCAGCGCGGCAGGCTGAAACTCCCGTATTGCCGGTCACACCGGCCCCGTTCTTTCGACATGAACTTGGCGCCCGCGCTGCGGCATACTTGCGCGGCGTTCGCCGCTTCCTTCCATCAGCCCATCAGGAGTCGTGCCATGTTCGAGCGTTTTTCGCGCAGTTGGGGCCTCATCAAGGCCAGTGCCGGGGTGCTGGCCAAGGACAAGGAACTCCTGGTGTTCCCGTTGCTGTCCTCCATCGTCACGCTGATCGTCGCGGCGGCTTTCATCCTGCCGATGTTCGGCCTGGGCGCGCTGGACGGATTGCGCGAGGACGGCTCGGGCCAGATTTCGCCACTGCTGTATGTAGTGGCCTTCCTGTTCTACCTGGTGCAGTACACGGTGATCTTCTTCTTCAACTCCGCCCTGGTCGGCGCGGCGATGATCCGGCTCGACGGTGGCGATCCCACGCTGCGCGACGGTCTGCGCATCGCCAGTGGCAAGATCGTGCCGATCATCGGCTACGCCGCCATCGCCGCCACCGTCGGCATGATCCTGCGCGCGATCCAGGAGCGTGCCGGCTTCGTCGGCAGGATCGTCTCCGGTTTCCTCGGCGTGGCCTGGACGGTGGCGAGTTTCCTGGTCGTGCCCGTGCTGGTGTCGCGCGACATCGGCCCGATCGACGCGGTCAAGGAAAGCGCGCTGCTGCTCAAGAAAACCTGGGGCGAGAACCTGATCGGGCAGGGTGGCGTGGGCCTGGTGTTTGGCCTCATCTTCGTCGCGCTCGTGATCGCCGGCGTGGCGGCGATCATTGGAGCGGCGTTCACCGGCAGCGCCATCGTCATTGGCGTCGCGGTGGCGGCCGTTGTGATCGCGCTGCTCGTCACCGCATTGATCCAGGCCGCGCTTTCGGGCATCTACTCCGCCGCGTTGTACCGCTACGCCAGTGGCGAAGGTGCGGTCGACGGCTTCGACACGCGCGCGCTGGAGCACGCCTTCGCGACCAAGAAGTAAGGTTTGCGCGGCACGGCCGGGGCGGCGCGATGGAGTCCAACGCCCCGCCCCGCTATGCTTCGCCGCCCGTGGCCCCGTAGCTCAGCTGGATAGAGCATCCCCCTCCTAAGGGGAAGGTCGCCCGTTCGAATCGGGCCGGGGTCGCCAATGTTTTCCGTAAACGGCTACCAGACCAGATCGTCCGGCACCTGGAATTGCGGATCGCTGTAGTCGGTATCGCTGGGCGGCGCGTTGGGATCGACTTTCAGCGCCAGGCAGCCCGGCATCCATTGCTGTGCGGTGTCGGCGTCCTCCAGGGTCACGAGGCAGTAGCGGCCTGCGTGCTGTACCACGGCCAGTTCGCCGGCGTTGATGGCGCGCAGTTGTTCCGGGGTGACATAGACGCGGCGGATCTTGCCGCCGTATTCGAAGTGGCGGGCGATCTCGGCTTCGGCCACGTTGAGGCTGGCGCTGCCGAGCAGTTCGAGCAACTTTGCCTTGTTCTCGCGCCTGATACGCGCCTCTTCCTGGCGCTGCTTTTCGGCGGAGATGCGCTCGTCCTTTTCCTTCTGCGCGCGGATCGCGTAGGCGCGGGCCAGGTCGATTTCCTCGCGGGAGCGGCGATCCTTGCGCGCGGGATCGGAAGGCTTCTGGCCGTGCGGCGATTTGCCGGGCCGTTGCGGGTTGGGGTGCTGCTCGCCTTTCGCCTTCTGCGGCGGACGGAGTGGCGGTGGTGCGGATTTGAAGCCGAGTTTCAGCAGCTGGTCTTTGAGGGAATCGCTCATCGCGGAGGCGTCGGTGTGAAGGGTCAGTAGTGCGGCGGCGGCGGTTCGGTGGCCGGATCGGCGACGAAGGCGTCGCGCAGGTTGCGCAGATCGGAGGTGAAACGCTCCAGCGTACGGCGCAGCGCATCCAGTTCCAGTCGCTGCTCGTGCACCAGGCGGCTCAGTTCGCCCAGGGTGTGCTCCTGGAAGGCGAGGCGGGTTTCCAGATCGATCAGGCGTTCGGACTCGTGCATTGGGGGAATTGTACGGCTTCGCTTCACAGGTCGCCGCGCAATGCCTGAACCGCCGCCAGCGCCGCCAGCCCTGCGGTTTCGGTGGGCAGGATGCGCGGGCCAAGGCGCAGGCCGAGCGCGCCGGCACCGCGCAGTTGCGCCAGGTCGCGTTCGCCCAGGCCGCCTTCGGGGCCGACGACGAAGACCCAGTCGTCCGTATCGGAAGGCAGGTCGCGCAGGGTCGCGTCCGCTTCCGGATCGAAATGGGCGAGGCGACCGAGGTTTTCCTGCGTGAGGAAGCCGGCCAGTGGCAGGGGGGCGGAAATCGGCGGAATCCGCGCGCGGCCGCTCTGTTCGCAGGCGGAAGCGATCACGCCACGCCAGTGCGTCAGCCGCTTGTCGCCGCGTTCGGCATCCAGCTTGACTTCGGTGCGTTCGGTAAACAGCGGCGCGAAACCAGCGACGCCCAGTTCCGTGGCCTTTTGCAGGATCAGATCCATCTTCTCTCCGCGTGCCACCGCCTGGGCCAGCGTGATGCGCAATGGCGATTCGTTTCGCACTTCACGGTGCGACAGCACGCGCGCTTCTGCGCCCTTCTTCGTCAGTGCCAGCAATTGCGTCTCGTAATCGCAGCCATCGCCGTTGAACAGTACGAAGCGCGCGCCGATGGGCAGCCGCAACACACGGGTCAGGTGCGCGGTGGTGTCTTCGGGCAGAATGAGGCTCATGCCTTCGGCGAGCGGTGCGTCGATGTGGTTGCGGGTCAGGCGCATGGCAGCCTCGTCGAAGGGTGGGGAAGCGTGCTGGATGAAGGCGTCGAATGCGGTCGGCGGCAGCGCGGACTGTCCGTTCGCGCGCCCATCGCTTTAAGATCGCGCATCCATTCGCGGTAGAGATCGAAAATGATCGCCACTCGTTCCCGTTCTGTCCATGCGCAGCGCGCAGTGCGCGGCTTCACCCTGCTGGAAATCGTCGTCGTAGTCACGATCATCGCGATCCTTTCGGCGGTGGTCATCCCCCGCTTCTTCGACAAGCCCGGCGAGGCCAGGCAAGCCAAGGCCAGGGCGGATATCCAGGCGCTTTCCACGGCATTGAACCTTTACCGGCTGGACAATTTTGCCTACCCGAGCACCGATCAGGGCTTGCAGGCGCTGGTGCAGAAGCCGAACGGAACGCCCGAGGCGCGCAACTGGAAGTCGGGCGGGTACGTCGATCAGTTGCGCAAGGATCCGTGGGGCAGGGAATACCTGTACCTCAGCCCCGGCCAGCGCGGCGATTTCGATCTGTACTCGCTCGGCGCGGACGGCCAGCCCGGTGGCGACGGCGAAGCGGCGGACGTAGGCAACTGGGGCGAGTGAAACCGCTTCCACAGCGATGGAGCGCACGGTCGTGAACGGAGGGCTTTCGAGGTGGCTTCCTGGGCAGCGCGGCTTCACGTTGATCGAGCTGGTGGTCGTGATCGTGATCGTGGGCGTGATTGCCGGTACCGTGGCGCTGTCGGTGCGTGGCAGCGGTGAGCGCGAAGTGGAGAATGCGGCGCGGCGTGCGCAGGCGCTGATCCGCCTGGCCTGCGAGCGCGCCCTGCTCGGCGGCCGCGACATCGGGTTCACGCCGGTGCGCGATGGCCTGCGTTTCGGTTATTTCGAAACCGACGGCTGGCGGCCCTTGCCGCCGGGAAACCAGAGCGACGAACTGCGACCGCGGCCACTTGGGCGGGAACTGGCGCTGGGTGCCGAACGCGATGGCGAACCCCTGATGCTTGCCGACGAACCCGGCCGCGAACCTTCCTTCGCCTGCCTGTCCTCCGGCGAACTGACGCCGTTCCATCTGTACATCGAGCGTGCCGATGCGCTCACGGCGTGGACGCTGGAAGGTCGCCTTGATGGCACGTTGGAGCTTTCCGGTGAAACGCGCAGGCGCTGAATTTTCCATCGGTTCTCCGGTGCGCCCGGCCCGCGAACCGCGTCGTGCCGGCGGCTTTACCCTGCTCGAAGTGCTGGTTGCACTGCTGCTGCTTTCGCTTGCGCTGGTCGCGCTGATGCGGCTTTCCGCGCTCGATCTGCGCGCCAGTGCGCAACTGCGCGACACCACGTTTGCGCAATGGGTTGCCGCCAACGTGTTGGCCGAAACGCGCCTGCGCGACGAGCTGCCGCCGTTGGGGCGCAGCAACGGCGAAGCGCGCATGGCCGGGCAGCGCTGGCGCTGGGAGCTGGCCGTCACCCAGACCGAAGCGGCCAACGTGCGCAGGCTGGATGTGACGGTTCGCGCCGCAGGCGAGGAGCGCGGTCTTGCTGTCGCCGACGACGACGGAGTGGCTGCGCAGCTCACCGGCTTTGCGGTGCAGCCATGACGTCGCGCAACGCCGGATTCACCTTGCTGGAAGTGCTGGTGTCGGTGCTGATCTTCGCGCTGGCCTCCGCGCTGGCCTACGGTGGCCTTTCCGCACTCACCCGCGCGCGCGCGGCGAGCGACGCCGCGAACGAACGCTTTGGCAAGCTGCAATTCGCCATGGGCCTGATCGAACGCGATCTTTCCAGCATCGCCCGCCGCGGCGTCCGCAACGCCGATGGCCTGCGCCGCCCCATGCTCGATGGCGATGCCGCGCGCATCGAATTCACGCGCCACGGCTACGGCAATGCGCTGGCGTTGCCGCGCGCCGAACTGGAGCGCGTGGGTTACCTGCGGCGCGAAGGCGAGCTGATCCGCCTGCGCCATCCCGCGCTGGATGGCGCAGGCGGCGCGCGGCCCGTGGAGGATGTGCTGATCGACGGCGCGCAGCGCCTGCAATTCACATACCGAGACGCGCAGGGCCGCGAACTGCATCAATGGCCGCCACCGCGCAGCGAGACCGATGCCTTGCCGCGCGCGGTGGAGTTCATCGTCGAATTGGAGGGCTACGGCGAATTGCGCCGCGTGATCGAGCTGCCGCAGGAGCCGCCACCGTGAACCGCGAACGCCAGCGTGGCGTGGCCTTGCTTGCGGCAGTGCTCGTGGTTGCGCTGGCGACCGTATTGATCGCGGCCTTGCTCGACCGCAGCGAAGCCACATTCGCACGCACCCGCAACACGCTGCGCGCCGAGCAGGGATGGGAGCTGATGCGCGGCGTCGAAGGCTGGGCCGCTGATGCGCTGCGCCAGGATTTCCAGAACGAACCTGGCATCGACAGCGCCGAAGACGCGTGGGCGCAGCAGCTTCCGCCGATTGATCTTCCCGGCGTGCGGATCTTCGCGCGGCTGCGCCAGGTGAGCGGCTGCCTCAACCTCAACGATCTGCATCGCAATGATGCCGATGATGCGGTGGCGATCGCGCGCATGGATCGGCTGCTGCGCGCGCTCAAGCTCAATCCCGCAATCGCGGCACAGATCGCGGACTGGATCGACACCGATACGAACCAGCGTCAGCAGGGTGCCGAGGACAGCGCCTATGCAACGCGTCGTCCGTCTTATCGGGCCGCGAACCGGCCATTCGCGCATGTTTCCGAATTACGCCTTCTGGCGGCGATGACGCCGGAGTCTTACGCCGCGCTCGCACCGCACGTCTGTGCGCTGCCGGCGGGCAGCGCCCTGAATCTCAACTTCGCCAGCGAAGCGGTATGGATAAGCCTGGCCGAACAGATCACGCCCAGCATGGCGCAGCGCCTGGCGCGCGATGGCCGCGCCCGCTACGAATCCATCGACCGGGTAGGGCAAGAGTTGCAGCAACTTGGCGTTCCGCCACTGCCGTTGACGGGCTTCGGCACGCAGACCGACTGGTTCGTCCTGGAAGCGCGGATCGTTGCCGATGGCGTTCCCTTCCTGTACTCCAGCCTGCTGCAACGGCGTGGACGTCAGGTGTACGTCGTCGCCCGAAGCCGTGGAACGCTTTGAGCGGACAGCGCCGATGTGGCGGGGGCTTGACGAACGCGCCATGTGGGCTAAGATGGCTGGCTCACCCCGAGGGCAGGCGA
>CAZHXV010000126.1:8572-9079 GCA_964536455.1 uncultured Aquimonas sp. | reverse complement strand
TCGTACTGGGTGCGCTGTTCCAGCCTTTGGGCCTCGACCAGCTTGTTGTTCTCGCGCAGCCAGGCCAGCCGCTCGCGCAGTTCGTCCTTGATGGTGTCGATGGCGTGCAGCACCCGCTCGCGCGTGGTGGCGTAATGGGTTTTCGGATAGACGGTGAAGCGTTGCAGCCGGCGCAGGGCTTGTCCCGTGAGCGGGTCGAACACGGAAATATTCTCGATCTCGCCGTCGAACAGTTCGATCCGGATCGCCTCGGTTTCGCTTTCCGCCGGGAAGATGTCCACGTTCTCCCCGCGCACGCGGAAGGTGCCGCGTTGCAGTTCGAATTCGTTGCGGGTGTATTGCAGGTCGGTCAGATGCCGGATCAGCGCGCGCTGATCCACGCGCTCTCCGCGCGAGAGGATCAGGCGCAAGGACAGATAGTCTTCCGGATCGCCCAGGCCGTAGATCGCCGACACCGTTCCCACGATCAGCGCATCGCGCCGGCTCAACCATGCCTTGGTCGCGGCC
>CAZHXV010000126.1:0-8562 GCA_964536455.1 uncultured Aquimonas sp. | reverse complement strand
AGCCGCATCTGCTCGATGTGGTCGTTGATCGAACTGTCCTTCTCGATGTAGGTGTCGGACGAGGGGATATAGGCCTCGGGCTGGTAGTAATCGTAGTAGCTGACGAAATACTCCACCGCGCTGTTCGGGAAGAAACTCTTGAACTCGCCGTACAACTGCGCCGCCAGCGTCTTGTTCGGCGCCAGCACCAGCGTCGGCCGCTGCACCTGCTGCACCACGTTGGCGATGGTGAAGGTCTTGCCGGAGCCAGTGACGCCAAGCACGGTCTGGTGCGCCAGCCCGGCCTCGAAACCCTCCACCAGTTTTGCGATGGCCTGCGGCTGATCGCCCGCCGGCTGGTAGGGCGAGACGAGCTCGAAGCGTTCGGAATCGTTCATGCGGGAAAGTGTAGCGGCCATGCAAGGCATGGCTAGGAAAAATCCGAGGCGACGAACCGCCGTTTGCCGATCCTGTCGCGATGCCGTAGCGCCGAAGCTGTGTCCACACCCACCCACGAGGACACCGCCATGCCACGCACGAGCTTCCAACACGGCTACACCCTGATCGAAACCCTCGCGGTGCTGGCCGTGGCCGCGATCCTGGCCGGAACCGCCCTGCCCTCGTTTTCGAAACTGAGCCAGCGCAACGCCGTCGCGGCTTCGCACAATCTTTTGACCACCGGTTTCAACGCCGCGCGCAGCCTGGCGCTGTTCGAGCACCGCCGAACCACGATCTGCCCCGGCACGCCGGACACCGGCTGCCGCCGCGATGGGCAATGGCATCACGGCTGGATCGTCTTTTCCGACCTCGACGGCGATGGCCGCTACGGCGCAGGCGAGCCCCTGCTGCGCAGCGAAGACGCCCCCGGCCACGCACTGGCCCTGCTCGGCAGCGCCAGCCGCAGCGTAGTGCGCTTCCGCCCCGTGCGCCGGCGGCGGTATGCCGAAGGCCGCGCTCATCATGAGCAACACGGGCCGGTCGCGCAGCGCGGGTACCGGGGAACTGGCGCGGATGGAAGCCTGCCCCGGTTGAAGCTATGGGTGCAGCTATTCGGAGGCGGGATCAATATCTGCGCCGAGCCGCAACCATTCCCATCAACAACACCCCCAGGCCCAACCAAACCCAGAGTCGATACGATCCGGCATCGACGGGGGCCACCACGGGCACGCCCGCCGGAAACATCGGCTCGCTGCTCAGGTGCAGGCACGCCTTGCCTCTTACACCATCAGCAACGAACGCAGCCGGAGCGCCTATCAGCCACTCCGGCTTTCCATCGCCGGTGAAATCCGGCAAAGAGACCACGCTCGCTCCGAATTGCTGTGCGGAACACCCAGCGCCCGGAGACAGATTCAATCCAATTCCCTGGTTGATCGTTTCATCCCCGACCACGACCACGGGAGGAAATCCCCCTTCGGATAGCCTTCGCCCGTAGATGATCCAGGTCGTGCTGCAATTAAGCCCCTCGAAACGATGCTGCGGCTCGCCGATCAGCAGATCGTCAATGCCATCGCCGTTGGCATCACCTGCAGTGGCGACTCCCTCGCCAAACCGTACGGGATAGAGCGGCAATTCCGGCTCAAGCACGAAACCAAGCTGATCCGGCCCCGGCGGAGCATTCGCCAGATCGGCCAGCGCCAAGCTCACGAATGACCGGTTCCTGGAGCCGTACAGGACATACACGCGCCCGGTCTGGGGTGAACCGCTCCCATCTCTTGCGTTAGGCGCGCCGAATATCAAGTCGTCCAGCCCGTCGCCATTCAAATCCGCAACGACAACTCGCCCTTCCAGGCCGATCCGTGCGGTATTTTCGCCCCCGACCAGCACGATACCGAGCGAGCCGTCGCCGCCCTGTTCCGGGCGCAGGTTCCGCAAATCGAATTCAGGCGCAAGCGATGCCAGCATCGCCCCCCAAAGCAGGTAACACGTCCCGCCGGGCAGATCGCCATATATAATTCCAAGGTAAGAGTCGCAGACCATGAAGTCGTCGATGCCGTCTCCATCGTAATCGAACTCTCCGATCAATCCGCCATCAATACTATATTGGATAGAGGAACGCAGAACGATGGTGGGCGAAAACGAATCCAAGCGGTTTTGCTGCCCGAAGTAGATGTGGACGACAATACTGCCACTGTCGTCGCCCAAGGTAGTCGCAAAATCGGCCAATCCATCCCCGTTAACGTCGCCGATACCGCTGACTTGTTGACCCAGCTTCACCCCACCTTGGACGTTCCCATACCAACTAACGACGCGATCACCGTAAGCGCCTGTTGGCACTTCCCGCAGATCGACCACGGGAGGGAAATCCCGCCCACCGTAGAACACATAGACCACCCCCATCGGCTGCCCCGGAACGAGATACCCTGCCGGATCCCCGAGCACGAAATCGCCGTAACCATCGCCATCCAAGTCACCCACGGCACTCATCTGCCCGCCGCGACCATAGATGGCCGTCTGGCCACCACGAGCGCCAATGATGGTGAAACCTACGCCCGGTTCCGGCAAGGCATCCGGGCCAATCGACGCGAGTGAAATACCGGATTGCTCCGGATTGCCATAAATCACATAAAACAACCCCGCCGGGGAGCGCCCGTGGTAATTGTAACTGGGCGCAGCGATGGCGAAATCCTCGTACCCATCGCCATTAATATCACCCAGTCGGTGAACCACCCGTCCAGTCCCTGAGGAACGCTGCTCCCCGAGCAGCGCCACTCCCCGGTAACCCAATGCGTCCGGGCAGGTATCCTCCTGCTCCTGCTGTGCTTGCACGCCACCGGCAGCACATGCGACTGCTGCCGTCACGAGAATTTGGGCAATGCGGCGCACACTCATGACCCTGCCCTCATTGAGCCGTGATCGGCCCGCAAGTGGCAGTTCGGTACACCTCGTTGTTAGCAGCCCCCGGATCCGTTTGGCCGCCGCTATCGAGTATGGCGGTTATGCCAATTCCATACGAAGAGTAAGGATTCTCGCATGCCCATTCCAGAATGATTGGTGCCTGGCCAAAACGCATTTCGGGCAATTCGCATTCAAGGATATCACATACCCCAACCACACACGAAAGATCTTCATCTTCTTCCGCCAACTGGCACGAGACACCTGAAGTATCCGTGCGATACGCAAAGGTGTGCGTGCCTCCGGCCATGAGTTGAACGGTCACCGTTCGACCGGCAGCACGGCTGGGGCCAAGGTTGTTGATCGCCAGACGGATCGTATTCGAGCCTATCGTGGAAGCCGTGATCCTGGCGTCGGCCTCATTGATTTTCGACAACGACCCTTGCAGATCGGGAAGCGGCCCGATGTGGCCGTTGAAGTTGCCGCCCACGAGTTGCGGCTTCCCGGTGGCGCGCAGCAATTCGCGCATTTCAAACGCATCCAGAGGCGTACCGAATACCTGCTTGGCCTTCTGCTGGGTGAGAATCGCAGCCGCCGCCACCATCGGCGTGGCGCTGCTGGTTCCCGCAAAATCCTTGGTATAGGAGCGGTCGTAATCGTTGTCGCCAAGATACAAATCGCCGTAGCCCAGGGTCGCCACCTGCTCGCCCCAGCCGTGCATCGTCACCTTGCTCCCATAGTTCGCTGCCGTGCGTATCCGATGCTATATGCGATAACGATCACAATTCAAGCGCCCGCCATTTGCCATGACCGAGCGCGGGGCATGTGGGAACGTCGCCCCATCCGGAGCCGTTTCACGCAAACGTGCTGCACCGCAGTAGAATCGGTCGCTTCCCGTTCTTCCGGAGCACCGACATGCTGTACGCCCTGCACGAAGCCCAGCGCGCCCTGCTGTCGCCGTTCACCTATCTTTCCGAGGCGGGTGCGCGCATCTTCTCGCAGTCTTCCAGCCTGTATTCGCACCTGCCCGGCGCGGCGCGGCTGGCGGCCGATTACGAACTGGCCTACCGCCTGGGCAAGGATTACGAAAAACCCGAATTCGGCCTGACCCAGGTACTTGCGCACGGGCACGAAGTGGCGGTGCTGCAACGCACGGCGCTGGAAAAACCGTTTTGCAAGCTGCTGCGCTTCAAGCGCTTCTCCGACGATCCGGGATGCCTGGCGCAGATGCGCAACGATCCGGCGGTGCTCGTGGTCGCGCCGCTGTCCGGCCACCATTCCACCCTGCTGCGCGATACCGTCCGCACCCTGCTGCACGATCACAAGGTCTATATCACCGACTGGATCGACGCGCGCATGGTGCCTGCGGAGCAAGGCGCGTTCACGCTCACCGACTACATCGACTACGTGCGCGAGTTCATCGATTTCATCGGCGCGGACACCCTGCACGTCATCAGTGTCTGCCAGCCCACCGTGCCGGTGCTGGCGGCGGTGTCGCTGATGGCCAGCGAAGGCAAGGCCACGCCGCGCTCACTCACGATGATGGGCGGCCCCATCGACCCGCGCCGCAATCCCACCGAAGTCAACGACCTGGCCACGACCAAGCCGCTGTACTGGTTCGAGAACAACGTGATCCACGAGGTTCCGCCGAACTACCCCGGCCACGGGCGCAAGGTGTACCCGGGTTTCCTGCAGCATGCCGGATTCATCGCGATGAATCCGGGCCGGCACTTCCACTCCCACTGGGATTTCTACCAGGATCTGCTGCGCGGCGACGACGAGGACGCCGAGGCCCATCGCCGCTTCTACGACGAATACAACGCGGTGCTGGACATGGCCGCCGAGTATTACCTGGAAACCATCGAAACCGTGTTCCAGAAGCACCTCCTGCCGAAGGGCGAATGGGTGGTGCATGGCCGCCGCGTCGCGCCGGAGGACATCCGCGATACCGCGCTGCTCACCATCGAGGGCGAACTGGACGACATCTCCGGCCTGGGCCAGACCCGCGCCGCGCACGACCTGTGCAAGGGCATCGCCGCCGCGCAGCGCAAGCACATCGAAGTGGAAGGCGCAGGCCATTACGGCATCTTCAGCGGGCGGCGCTGGCGCGAAGTGGTCTATCCGAAAGTGCGCGACTTCATCCGCAGCCACGATGGCGCAGCGGCGAAACCCGCACCGAAGCGCCGCAAACCAGCGCGCAAGACGCACGGCAGCGAAAGCATGAGCGATTGAAACGGCCTGGAACCCGGCTTACGGCAGCGTCTCGAAGCCATCGTGGAAGAGGTACAGCGGATCGGTGTCGATATCGGTGGCGAGGTTGTCGGCGCTATCGACATCGGTGAAATCCCCCGGCGGCACCGAAATCTCCGCGCTCACGGCGAAGGCACCGATGAACGGGCCGACCGTACCGGCCAGAAACAACGTGGCGCTGCCCCCGGCAGGCAGGTCGAGCGTGATGCCCACCTGCCCGCTGCCGCTGCCGGTGCAGCCGGAGACACAGGCCCAGCTCGGTGCGAGCAGCACATCGTCAGGATCGGATCGGGTCGCCAGCGACACGCCTTGCGCCGCGATGTCCGCTTGGTTGACCACGGTGATGATCCAACTGCGCACATCGCCCGGCAGGCTGTGGTCGGCGCCGTTGTCGATGCTCACCGCCACATTCTCCGGCGGGGTCACCGCGGTCAACGTGAAGGTGGCGGTGTTGTCCGGCTGCACGACGGTGGGTTCCTGGCCGCAGGTTGAGCACGCAGACGGCGCGCTGCCATCGGCAGTGCCGCTGGTCTTGCCGCTGCGCAGGGTAAGCGTGGCCTCACGTGTTTCGCCCAGCGCACCTGCGGTCATTCGTACCGTGAGCACATCCGCGCTGCTGACGATGGCCTGCGTCACCCAATTGACACCGCCATCCAGACTAAACGCAGGAGCGCCCTCGCCTTCGATGCGCGCGCCGCCCCAAGCCGCGCCGCTACCGCTTTCGGCGTGAAGGGCGAGCGGCTCGAAAAGCGCCACGCTGCCGGGTGCAACATCGCGAGGGGATGGATTGCTCAAAGAGCCGAACCACTGGCCGCCGCGCACGAGGCGAGCGCGATAGCTCAGGTTACGGGTGCGGAAGTAGTAGATATCGCCAAAGTCCAGATGCGGGCTAAACGCCGAGATCGCACTGAGGCCATCGGGCGAACCCGACCAGTAAACATTCCCTGTATGGGGAAACACGTTGCGATTGATCGCCGGAAGGGTTTCGCACCAGGCGATGATGCCTGCCAGTTCGGTGCGATAGGGCATGCGCCAGGCACCGCTGCGCAAGCGATCCACGCCGACCGGGCCGAGAGAAGGCACGGGCGTGTAACCGCCGACTGTGCCCCACCAGACGTCCTGCCCGGAAAACGATCTGGGAATGAAATCGCGCATCCAGTCGTTCCACGGGCGGGTCTCATCGTTGCCTGCGTTGCAATCGGATCCGCTGCGCCCCTGCCCGCAGCGCTTCCACACCAGACCCGTGAGCCAGTGCATCGCGGCGGGCACCGTGCCCGACACTTCGCCGGGAATCTCACCCAGGATGTAGTTGGCGCTGTGGTTGGGGCTGGTGGCCGGGTCGTCACCGCAGGTTTCCTGCGCCCCGGCGGAGGCGGCGGCCAGCGCCAGCAGCAGGCCGTAACAGACGCGCCCAAACGCGCGAGCACTGCGAAGCTGCTTCATGACATTCCCCGTTCATGAGCGGAACGCTGGATTATTGCGCCGCCTGCCGGGCCTTGTCATATGTACTGCTGATTCTGGCTGATGTTTCGGGCAGGCTCGCGGATCTGCATCGCGTTGCTCCCCCGATGAGCGTCAGCCCGCCGGCAGCTCCGAAGGCCTGGACGCCTGCGGCGCGGGCTCCGGCGTCACGATCACGGCCTTTTCGCGCAGCGCTTCAAGTTTGCGTTCCAGTGCGCGATCCCCGGCCTGCTTGCGCACGCGCTCCTGCACCTGCTCGAACGGCGGCGCGGTGAAGGGGCGCGATTCCACCCGCTGCACCACGTGCCAGCCGAAGCGGGTCTGCACCGGCGCGGCGGTGATGTCGCCATCCTTCATCGCCTTCACCGCATCCGCCAGTTCCCCGGGCAGTTGCGCCACGTTGATCCAGCCCAGGTCGCGCGCCTGCAAGGCGCCGGATTTCTCGGCCTCGGCCACGATGGCGGCGAAATCCGCGCCCGGCGCCAGCGCCTTTTCGGCGGTAGCCTGGGCCGCCGCCGGATCGGCATAGAGGATGCTGCGCAGGTGGTATTCGGCATCGCCGGTGCGCGCGGTGACTTCGTCGTAATAGGCGCGCAGCTCCGCCTCGCCAAGCGCAAGCTGTGCACGGGTTTCGGAAAGGTGCCGCGCGGCCAGCACCTGCATCCGGGCCAGATCGAGCGCCGCCTGGACGTCCTCGCGCGCGTACAGGCCGCCGGCCACGGCATCCTGCGCCACCAGCAGGCTTTCGGTGAGCAGGTCGAGCGCCTGCTGGCGCTGTTCGGGCACCGAGACATCCAGGCCGCGACCGCGCGCGAAGGCATCCAGCAGCACCGTGGTGACGGCCTCGCCGTTCACCGTGAGCACGGTTTCGCCCATCGCCGGAGCCTCGAACACGTGCGGCGCGGCCTGCTGCGACGCAGTGCCTTCCGGCGATCCCGAGCAGCCCGTCGCCAGCGCCGCCAGAACCAGAATCATCGCTCTGCGATCCATCGGTGGAACCCGTGTGTTTCCCGAAACAGGCAAGGGGCGGCATGATAGGTACTCCGCCGCTTCACGCCAAGCGCGACCAAAGCCGCAGATTGCCGACATGGGCGACCGCCTCGACATCCATCCCGTGAACCCGCAGGCGCGCCTGATACAGCAGGCCGCGCGCAGCGTGCTGGCCGGCGGTCTCCTGGTGATTCCCACGGATGCGGGCTATTCGCTGGTGTGGAGCATCGACGCCATCGACGCGGAAAACCGGGTGCAACGGCTGCGCGCGCTGGACAGCCGCCACCCTTTCACCGTACTCTGCGCCTCCATCAGTCAGATCGGAAGTCTGGCCAAGCTCGACGATCACAGCTTTCGCATCGTCAAATCGCTGACCCCCGGCCCCATCACCTTCATCCTTCCCGCGGGCACGCAGTTGCCGCGGCGGCTGAAGCAATCCAAACGCCGCGCCATCGGTTGCCGCATCCCCGACAACACCGTGACGCAAGCGTTGCTGGAAGCCGCAGGTTCTCCGTTGCTGGCCACCAGCCTGGTACTGCCCGGCGAATCCTTCGACAGCCATGACGCTTTCGAAGTCGCGCAGGGCATGTTGCGCCACGCGGACTTCATGCTCGATGCCGGGGATTGCCCGCCCGGCCCGACCAGCGTCCTCGATCTGACCGGCGCCGAACCGCAAGTGACGCGCCTGGGGTTTCATCCGCTGCACATGGATTGAGCTTCCCGCCCTTCGCAAACGGCGGCGCGCAACCTGCAAATTCGTTCCGAACGATCCGTTTTACGACGACGGCCCCGCGCCGCTCCAACACCACCGCATGAACCAAGCCACGGCTTCCGCCGAAGCGGCCCCGAACCCGGCCACGTCCAATCAGGCAGTACCCGCCCCGCAGCAGCAGGAAATGCCGCTGGCGCTGGTCTATGGCCAGCCGCTGTTGCAGATGCCGCAGGATCTCTACATCCCGCCCGATGCGCTGGAAGTGATCCTGGAAGCCTTCGAAGGCCCGCTGGACCTGCTGCTGTACCTGATCCGCCGGCAGAACCTGGACATCCTGG
>CAZHXV010000125.1:3250-9105 GCA_964536455.1 uncultured Aquimonas sp. | reverse complement strand
GGCCCTGGGATTCGGTTTCCGGCACGCGCTGCACGCGGTGGGTGCCGGATTCGAAACGCAGCTTCGCATACGCGCCCGGCCCTTCGATGCGCGCGACGATTTCCTTGTAGCCGCCGTGCTCGCCCGGATTGGCGCTCAGCACTTCCACCCGCCAGCGCTGGATTTCGGCGTAGCGCGAGTACATGCGGAACAGATCGCCGGCGAACAGGGCGGCTTCGTCGCCGCCGGTGCCGGCGCGGATCTCCAGGAACAGGTTGGCGTCGTCGCTGGGGTCGGGCGGCAGCAACAGCAGGCTCAGGGATTCATCGAGCCTTTCGATGCGTGCGCGCTGGCTTTCGATTTCCTCCTGCGCCAGTTCGCGCATTTCCGCATCCTCCGCCATCGCTTCGGCGGCGGCCAGATCGGCGTGTGCGGCGTCGAATTCGCGCAGGCCGTCGGCGATCGCGGCAAGGCGCGAATACTCGCGGGAAAGTTCGCGGAAGCGGTTGGCGTCGGCGGCGACCGAAGGCTCGGCCAAAAGCCGCCCCACTTCCTCGTGCCGTTCCGCCAGTGCGTCAAGCTTGCGGCGGATGCTGGGCGTCATCGGGATCGGAAGATGGCGAGGAGGGGGTATCGAACAGGCGCGCGGCGGCGTGCAGCAGTTCGTGGTCGCCGGTCAGTGCGGCTTGGCGCAATGCGGCGCTGGGGGCGTGCAGCAGTTTGCTGGTGAGCGTATTGGCGAGGTAGGCGAGGGCTTCCGCCGGATCGCGGCCCTGCGCGATGAGCTCCTTCGCGCGTTCCAGCACCGCATCGCGCGTGCTTTCGCCCTGGCGGCGCAGGCGCTTGAGCGTGTCCTGCCGGTCGGAGGCGCGCCACCATTGCAGGTAGTGCTCCACCTGCAATTCGATGATGGCCTCGGCCTGATCCGCCGCTTCGCGACGGCTACGGCGGTTTTCGTCGATCACCTGCTCCAGATCGTCCACCCCGTAGAGGAAGACGTCGTCCAGTTCCGCCACGGAAGGCTCGATGTCGCGCGGCACGGCCAGATCGAGCAGGAACATCGGGCGATGGCGGCGCTGCTTCAGCGCACTGGCGACGGTGGCGCGGCGCAGGATCGGCTCGCGGCTGGCGGTGGCGGAAAGCACGATGTCCGCTTCCGGCAACAGGCGCGGGATGTCCTCCAGCGCCAGCGCCGTGCCGCCGAAGCGTGCCGCCAGCGCCTGGGCGTGCTCCAGCGTGCGGTTGGCGACCAGCAAGCGCCTGACCTTGTGATCCACCAGATGGCGCGCGGCCAGCTCCACCGTATCGCCGGCACCGATCAGCAGCACCGTGGCCTGATCCAGCGCAGAAAACACGCGCTGCGCCAGCCGCACGGCGGCAAACGCCACGGATACCGGGTGCGCGCCGATCCGGGTATCGGTGCGGGCGCGCTTGGCGACCGCGAAGCTGTGCTGGAACAGGCGATCCAGAGGCGTCTTCAGCGCACCGACGCCGCGCGCGTGCTGGTAGGCCTCCTTCACCTGGCCCAGGATCTGCGGCTCGCCCAGGATCATCGAATCCAGCCCCGTGGCGACGCGGAACAGGTGCCGCACCGCATCGGCATCCTGGTAGCGGTACAGGTAGGCATCCAGTTGTTCGGGCCGCAAGCCGCTGGCCTGCGCCAGCCAGCGCTCCGGCAAGGCTTCCTCGCCCGGTTCGACATGGCAATACAGTTCGGTGCGGTTGCAGGTGGAAAGCACGGCGGCCTCGGCAATGCCCTGGCTGTCGATCAACTCGCGCAGCGCGCGTTCGACCGTGGCCGGGCCGATGGCGAGTTTCTCGCGCATCGCGACCGGCGCGGTCTGATGATTGAGGCCGAGGGCGAGCAGGGTCATGGCGGGCTTGCGTTAGACTTGTTTTTCACGCTGGCGTGCTGTTTTTTCCTTCATCGCACAGCGCCTTCCGGAACCTGGATGAAGATGCAACGCGCCCTAGTTTACCTGCTGCTGCTTCTGGCCGTGCCCTTTGCCGCGCAGGCCGAGCAAGCCAGCGCCGATCTGCTGCCCGCCCTACTGGAAGGGGAATTCGCCCTGCAAGGCGGCGACCACACGGCCGCTGCGACCGCCTATGCGCAGGCGGCGGCGATTTCCGACGACCCGAAAATCGCCGAACGCGCGGTACAGGCCGCCTTGCTGGCGAACGAACCGGCGTTGGCGCGGCAGGCGCTGGCGCGCTGGCAGGCGTTGCAGCCGGACAACAACGGCATTTCCGCCTCGCAGCTCCGGCTGGCGCTGCGCGAAAGCGACATGCCTGCGGCACGCGCGGCGCTGGAACGGTTGTTCGCGCAGGACGACGGCTGGCGCCAGGCCGCCGGGGCGCTGGCCGCGCAGCAGGACAAGGCGGCCGTGGCCCAGCTTCTGGGCGAGTTGGTGCAATCGGATCGGCTTCCGGACAAATTCGACGCCTGGCTGACGCTGGGCGGCGTGGCGCTGCGGCTTTCGGACAAGGCCCTGTATGCGCAACTGGCCACCGCCGCGCCGCAAAAATTCCCGAAAGAACCTCGCGCCTTCGTCTGGCTGGCGGAAAGCGCACGCGACCAGGGCAACAAGGACGCCGCCCACGCGGCGATCCGAAGCGCCCTGGCGCTGCCGGACATCGAACCGGCAACGCGCCTGCAGATCGCCGCGCAACTGGATGCGCTGGGCGATCCGGCGGCGGCGGCCAAAGCGCTGGAAATCCCCGACGCCGACGAAAGCCTGATCGGCGCGCGCGCCACCTACCTGATGCGCGCCAAGGATCAGGCCGGGCTTGCGAAGCTGTATCGGGAGGCCAGCAAGGCCGCCGGCGACAAGGGCAGCGCCGGCAAGAGCCTGCCGGCGACGCGCTTGTTCCTGCTCGGCCAGATCTCCGAAATGCGCGAGGATCACGAAACCGCGCTGGGCTGGTACCGGAAGATCACCGCCGGAATGCCGTGGGAGCAAGCCCAGCTTCGCATCGCGCTGCTGCTGGACAAGCTCGGCCGCGGCGACGAGGCGCTCGCGCGGCTGCGGGAAATCCAGGCCGGCGACATCGAATCGGGCGAACTGATCCGCGATGCCTACCTGTTCGAGGCCGACCTGCACCAGCGCGCCGGGCACGGCAACGAGGAACTGGCGGCGCTCTCGCGCGGCATTTCCATCTTCGAGGACGATTCCGCACTGCTGTACGCCCGCGCCATGGCCTACGAGCGATTGGATCGCGTGGAGGAATCCATCGCCGATTTCCGCACCCTGGCCAAGGATCAACCGGACGACCCCACCGTGCTGAACGCGCTCGGCTACACCCTGGTGGATCGCACCGAACATACCGAGGAAGGTTTTGCGCTGATCGAAAAAGCCATCGCCGCCAACCCGGACGAACCGGCGGTACAGGACAGCATGGGCTGGGCGCTGCACAAACTGGGGCGCAATGAGGAAGCCCTGCCCTTCCTGAAAAAGGCGTTCGAGGGCCAGCGCGATGCCGAAGTCGCCGCGCATCTGGCCATCGTGCTGTGGGAGCTGGGCGACAAGGACGAGGCCCGCTCGGTGCTGCGCCTGGGCCGCGAACTCGATCCGGAAAGCCGCGCCCTGCGCGCCGCCATCCAGCGGATCGGCGAATGATGCGCCACGTTTGGATTTTCGCGGTGCTGGCCCTGCTTTCGGCCTGTACTGCCACGCCGCGCCGGATTTCCGCCGATGCCGCACTGCTCGCCGCGCAGGCCGAACGTGAAGCGGCACTGGCGCGGAAAGGCGCGTGGACACTCACGGGCCGGCTGGCCGTTTCCGATGGCCGCGACGGCGGCAGCGGGCGGATCGAATGGACGCAGGACGGCGAGGCCTACCGGATCACCCTGAACGCACCCGTGACGCGGCAAAGCTGGAAACTCACCGGCGATGCGAGCTTCGCGCGGCTCGATGGCCTGGAAGGCGGGCCGTTCTTCGGCGACGGCGCAGAAAGCCTGCTGGCCGAACACGTCGGCTGGCAGGTGCCGTTTTCCGACTTGATCGCCTGGATGCGCGGCGCGCGCGCGGCCGGCCCGGCCAGCATTGAATTCGGCGAAAACGGATTGCCGGCGCTGATCGCGCAGCGCGGCTGGCGCATCGAATACCGCGCCTTCAACGCGGATCCCCTGCCGCTGCCAACCAAGGTCTTCGCCGCGCAAGGCGAAAGAAAAGTCCGGATGCAGGTGGAGCGCTGGGAAGCCGCGCGATAGATCCGATGCCCGCAACGCATTCATCCGATGCAGGCTGGAGCCGCTGGCCCGCGCCGGCCAAGCTCAACCTGTTCCTGCACGTCACCGGCCGCCGCGCGGATGGCTATCACCTGCTGCAGACCGTGTTCCAGTTGCTGGATTGGGGCGACGACATCGCCCTGCGGGTACGCGGCGATGGCCGCATCGAGCGGCCCGCCGGCGCACAGGGCGTCGCACCGGAAGACGATCTCGCGGTGCGCGCCGCGCGCGCCCTGCAGGCCGCCACGGGAACGCCGCTCGGCGCGGACATCGCCATCGAAAAACGCATCCCACAGGGCGGCGGCTTCGGCGGCGGCAGTTCCGATGCGGCCACCGTGCTCTTGGCGCTGAACCGGCTCTGGCGCACGCGGCTTCCCCTCGACGAACTGGCCCGCATTGGCCTGGCGCTCGGCGCGGACGTGCCGGTCTTCGTGCACGGGCGCAGCGCCTTTGCCGAAGGCGTGGGGGAAATCCTCGTGCCGCTCGCGCTTCCCCCGCGCTGGTTCCTGCTGGTGGACATCGGCATCGGCGTGCCCACGGCTGAACTGTTCCGCGCCCCGGAATTGACCCGAAACACGCCGTCCGCGACAATAGCCGACTTCGTTTCCGGCTCCCTGTGCGACAACGCCTTCGCTCCCGTGCTGCGCTCGCGCGCGCCGGCGATCGGCGATGCGCTGGATCGGCTCGCGGCCTTCGGCGCGGCTCAGATCACGGGCACCGGCGGCGGAATGTTCGTCCCGTTCGACGATCCCGCAGCAGCGCAGGCCGCGCGGGATTCGCTGCCAGGGCACTGGCGCGCATGGATCGCTCGGGGCGTCGACGAATCGCAGGCACATGCCAGGTTGCGCGCGATGCCCTGACGGGCCGCCACCGGGCAGCGCCGGCAACAACACATGGTGGGGCGTCGCCAAGCGGTAAGGCACCGGGTTTTGATCCCGGCATTCGCAGGTTCGAATCCTGCCGCCCCAGCCATTCCGATCCAGCCCAGCGCCAGGTACCCACCGTGGACAGCAACAATCTTCTGATCTTCTCCGGCAATGCCAACCGGCAGCTGGCGATGCAGATTTGCGGCAAGCTCGGGGTCGGCCTTGGCAAGGCCCTGGTCGGGCGCTTCTCCGACGGCGAAGTGCAGGTGGAGATCGAGGAGAACGTGCGGCGGCAGGAAGTGTTCGTGATCCAGCCGACCTGCGCGCCCACCGCCGAAAACTTCATGGAACTGCTGGTCATCATCGATGCCTTGAAGCGCGCCAGCGCCGCCACCGTCACCGCCGTGGTGCCGTATCTGGGCTATGCCCGGCAGGATCGCCGCCCGCGCTCGGCGCGCGTACCGATCACCGCGAAGGTCGCGGCCACGATGTTCGACGCGGTCGGCACCGACCGCCTCCTCACCGTCGATCTGCACGCCGACCAGATCCAGGGCTTCTTCCATTGCCCGGTGGACAACGTCTATGCCTCGCCGCTGCTGCTGGCCGACGTCTGGCGCACGCAAGGCACGGAAAACCTGATCGTCGTTTCCCCGGACGTGGGCGGCGTGGCCCGCGCGCGCGCCATCGCCAAGCGGCTGGACGACGCGGACCTGGCCATCATCGACAAGCGCCGCCCCAAGGCGAACGTGGCCACGGTGATGAACAACATCGGCGACGTGGCC
>CAZHXV010000125.1:495-3240 GCA_964536455.1 uncultured Aquimonas sp. | reverse complement strand
GCCGCGCTCAAGGACAACGGCGCGAAGAAGGTCGTGGCCTACTGCACCCATCCGGTGCTTTCCGGCCCCGCCATCGCCAACCTGGAGAACTCCCGGCTGGATCAGCTCGTCGTCACCGACACCATCCCGCTTTCCCCGGAAGCCCGCGCCTGCGGCCGCATCCGCCAGCTTTCCGTCGCAGAAATCCTGGCCGAAACCATCCGTCGCGTGGCGTATGGGGAATCGGTCAGTTCGCTTTACGTCGATTAGCGGGATTGGGGATTCGGGACTGGAGATTCGCAAGAGCGAAAGCAGCGGCTTCCTCGCTTTTACGAATCCCCAGTCCCGAACCCCCAATCCCACAAAAAAACCGGCTCCCTTGGTCGCGAGAGAGTCACCCCGCCGCCGCAAGGCGGCATCAACCAGCAGCAAAAGTAGGTAACCACAATGGCAACTCATCAACTCAACGTCGAACTCCGCGAAGTCGCAGGGAAGGGTGCGAGCCGCCGTCTGCGCCATGCGGACAAGATTCCGGCCATCGTCTATGGCTCCACCCTCAAGCCGGTCGCCATCCAGCTCACCCACGAGGACGTGTGGCTCGCCAGCCAGCACGAATGGTTCTACGCCTCGATCCTTGATCTGAACCTCAATGGCGACGTGCAGCGGGTGCTGCTGCGCGACATGCAGCGCCATCCGGCCCGCCCGCGCATCCTGCACCTGGATTTCCAGCGCGTGATGCCGAACGAGGCCATCCGCCTGTCCGTTCCGCTGCACTTCCTCAACGCCGAAACCTCGCCCGCGGGCAAGACCGGCGGCGTGGTCATCACGCACGAACTGAACGAAGTGGAAGTGTCCTGCCTGCCGGGCGACCTGCCCGAGTTCATCCCGGTCGATCTGGCCGAACTGAAGCTGGGCGACGTGATCCATCTGTCCACCCTCAAGCTGCCGCAGGGCGTGACGATTCCCTCGCTCAAGCTCGGCGCCGACCACGATCTGGCCGTGGTGATCGCCCGTCATGGCCGGGTCGAGGAAGAAGAAGCGCCCGCTCCGGCCACCGCCGAAGTGCCGGCGACCAAGGCCTCCAAGGCGGCCGCGGCGCCCGCCAAGGGCGCAGCACCGGCCAAGGCCGCTCCGGCGAAGAAGAAGTAATCGCGTTTTTCCCGCCCGCGCGCGCAACGCGCGCGGGCGCGGAAACCGCATGGCGGCATGGCTTCCATTTCGCTCATCGTCGGCCTGGGCAACCCCGGTGCCGAATACGAAGGAACCCGGCACAACGCCGGGTTCCGTTTCGTGGAGGAACTCGCACGCCAGCAGGGCGTGCCATTCCGCAACGAGGCCAAGCTGTACGGCCAGGCCGCGAAACTTTCCATCGGCGGCAATACGCTCTGGCTGCTGAAACCTTCCATCTTCATGAACCGCAGCGGCCAATCGGTCGTCGCGGCGCTGCGCTACTTCAAGATCGCACCGGAACAGATGCTGGTGGCGCACGACGAACTCGACCTTGCCCCCGGCACCGCGCGCCTGAAGTTCGACGGCGGCCATGGCGGCCAGAACGGCCTGCGCGACATCTTCGCGCACCTGGGCCACGGCAAGTTCCACCGCCTGCGCATCGGCATCGGCCATCCCGGCCACAAGGACAAGGTGACGCCCTGGGTGTTGAGCCGCGCCGGCAGAGACGACGACGCGGCAATCGCGCGCGGCATCGACGAAGCGCTGGCCGCGCTGCCCTTGCTGCTCGAAGGCAGGCCCGAAGAAGCGATGAAGAAACTGCATACCACCAAGCCGTAGAGCGGAGCTTGCTCCGCTGCTTCGCGCGCCAAGCCGGGCAAGCCCGGCTCTACAACAAGGACACACACAATGGGCATCCAATGCGGCATCGTCGGCCTTCCGAACGTCGGCAAATCCACGCTGTTCAACGCGCTCACCCGCGCCGGCATCGCGGCGGCGAATTTTCCGTTCTGCACCATCGATCCGAACGTCGGCGTGGTGCCGGTGCCGGACAAGCGGCTGGATGAACTGGCGAAGATCGTCAAGCCGCAGAAGACCATTTCCACGGCGGTGGAATTCGTCGATATCGCAGGTCTTGTCGCCGGTGCGAGCAAGGGCGAGGGGCTGGGCAACAAGTTCCTCGCCAACATCCGCGAAACCGATGCCATCGCGCATGTGGTGCGCTGCTTTGAAGATGAAAACGTGGTGCATGTCGCCGGCCGCATCAATCCGCTGGACGACATTGAAATCATCAACACCGAGCTGGCGCTGGCCGATCTGGAATCGGTGGAGAAAGCGCACAACCGCTACGAGCGCGCCGCCAAGACCGGCGACAAGGACGCGATCGTCCGCCGCGATCTCCTGGCCCGCGTCCGGGCGCATCTGGACGAAGGCCATCCGGCGCGCTCGATGGGCCTTTCCGGCGAGGAAAAGGCGCTGCTGCGCGAGCTGTTCCTGCTGACGCTCAAGCCCGTCATGTACATCGCCAACGTGCGCGAGGACGGCTTCACCGACAACCCGCATCTGGATCGCGTGCGCGAACGCGCCGACAAGGAAGGCGCGGTCGTGGTGCCAGTGTGCGCGGCGATCGAGGAAGAGCTCTCGCAACTGGACGACGCCGACCGCGACGTGTTCCTGGCCGACATGGGCTACGAGGAACCGGGCTTGAACCGCGTGATCCGCGGCGCCTATGCCCTGCTCGGCCTGCAAACCTACTTCACCGCCGGGGTGAAGGAAGTGCGCGCCTGGACGGTGGCGCCTTTCTTCACCGTCCAGGCG
>CAZHXV010000125.1:0-485 GCA_964536455.1 uncultured Aquimonas sp. | reverse complement strand
GAAGAAAGGCGCCACCGCCCCGCAGGCCGCCGGCGTGATCCACACCGATTTCGAAAAAGGCTTCATCCGCGCCGAAACCATCGGTTTTGACGACTTCATCAAGTACAAGGGCGAAGCCGGCGCGCGCGACGCCGGCAGGCTGCGGCTGGAAGGCAAGGAATATCTCGTGCAGGAAGGCGATATTCTTCACTTCCGCTTCAACGTCTGACGAATTTTGCTGGATCTCGGTGGCGCTCAGTAGCGCTTGATGGACGGATTGACCCATTTTAAATCAATGGGTTGCGTAAACAATACGGTCTGCTGAGCGTTCCTATTGTTCATCGAGGTCCAGAAAATTCGGGGGTAGCGTTGGGGGTACTCGTGTTCAACCGTGGGGGTACATCTCCCCGCAGTGGAGTCCAACGATGCCCGAGAATCTACTCACCGACCTCAAGGTCAGGTCGGCCAAACCGACTGATCGAGACTGGAAACTTTCAGACGGCGGG
>CAZHXV010000124.1:6279-9158 GCA_964536455.1 uncultured Aquimonas sp. | reverse complement strand
TGCATGGAAGGGTATCGCGTCCGGGGTTCGTCGTTCGTCGCGTCGCAACGCGGGTTCCTCCCTGGAGCGGATGGCCGCGCCAGTCACTCCGCCGCCACGGTGAACTTCCGCGCCAGCCGGATATCCGCGCTCGACGCGCCGATCTGCGCTTCGTAGTCGCCCGGATCCACCACATAGGCGGCGCGCGTTTCGTCGTACACGCGCAGGGCGTGGGCTGGCGTGAATTCGAATCCGACGGTGCGCGATTCGCCGGCGCGCAACCGGATGCGCAGGAAGCCGCGCAACTCCTTCGCGGCGCGTTCGCGCACCGGATCCAGCGCGCGCAGGTACAACTGCACCACTTCGTCGCCGTCGCGTGCGCCGCCGTTCTTCACCGTCAGCCGGACGCGCATCGTGTCGTTCGCACCCAGCCTGGCGCGGCTCAGCGTCAGGCCCGAGTAGTCGAAGCGCGTGTACGACAGCCCGTATCCGAACGGGTACAGCGGTTCGCCCGCGAAATAGCGATAGGTGCGGCCGCGCATCGAGTAGTCGTCGAACGCGGGCAAGGGTTCTGCGGCCTGGTAGAAGGTGACGGGCAGGCGACCGGCTGGGTTGACGTCGCCGAACAGCACATCGGCCACCGCATCGCCGCCGCGCTGGCCGGGATACCACGCCATCACGATCGCGGGCAGGTGCGCCTGCGCCCAGTCCACCGCAATGGCCGAGCCGGCGGTCAACACCAGCACCACGGGTTTTCCGGTGGCGTGCAAGGCCTCCAGCAGTTCCTGCTGCGTCGCCGGCAGCCGCAGATCGGTGCGATCGCCGCCGGAGAACCCCGGGTAGCCGACCTGCATTTCCTCGCCTTCGAGGGCACCGGTCAGGCCGCCGACGAACACGACGATTTCGCTGTTGCGCGCGGCCTCCAGCGCGGCTTCGCGCGACGGTTTTTCGGTGCCCGCCCGGGTGTGGCCCTCGACCAGCTCCGCGCCCGGCGCGTACAGCACTTCGGTCTGCGGCAGCGCCTTGCGGATGCCTTGCAGCACCGTGACCGGCGCGCTCGGCGTGCCGTGGTAATTGCCGAGCAGGGACGGCGTGTCGTCCGCGGTCGGGCCGATCACCGCGATGCGCCGGAAGGTTTTCGGCAGCGGCAGCAGGCCGTCGTTCTTCAGCAGCACGATGGCCTCCTGCGCGGCGCGGCGCGCCAGCGCGTCGTGCGCGGGAGATTCGTTCGCCGAATACGGAATCTGCGCCCAGCGCACCTGTTGCGGCGGATCGAATTGGCCCAGGCGCATGCGCGCGGCGAACAGCCGCGCCAGCGCGGCGTCGATCTCGCGCTCGGAAATCAGGCCCGCGCGCACCGCCGCGGGCAGCGCCGCGTAGGTCTTGCCGCAGTTGAGTTCGTTGCCGTTCCTCACCGCCAGCGCGGCGGCGGCTTCGGCGCTGGCCGCCACTTCGTGGTGCATCCAGATGTCTTCCACGGCGTCGCAGTCGGAGACCACATAGCCGGTGAAGCCCCAGTCGCGGCGCAGGATGTCCTGCAACAGCCGCCCGCTCGCCGTGGCCGGTTCGCCGTTGACGCGGTTGTACGCGCCCATCACCGCCGCGACACGGGCCTCCTTCACCAGGGCTTCGAATGCGGGCAGATAGGTTTCGTGCAGGTCGCGTTCGCTTGGGCGGGCGTCGAAGCGGTGGCGCGAGGATTCCGGGCCGCTGTGCACGGCGAAGTGCTTGGCGGTGGCGTCCAGTTTCCGATACGGCGAATCCGCGGGCGGATTCCCGGCGTCGTCGTCGCCTTGCAGGCCGCGCACGAAATGCACGCCCATGCGCGCGGTGAGGAAGGGATCCTCGCCGTAGGTTTCCTGCCCGCGACCCCAGCGCGGATCGCGGAAAATGTTGATGTTGGGCGACCAGAACGTGAGGCCCTGGTAGCGGCCGTGCTCGCCGCGGCGCAGGGCCTCGTGGTGTTTGGCGCGCGCCTCGTCGCCGATGGCGGTGGCGACCTCGTCCATCAGTGCGGTGTCGAAGCTCGCCGCCAGCGCGATGGCCTGCGGGAACGAGGTCGCCGCCCCGGCGCGGGCCACGCCATGCAGCGCTTCGTTCCACCATTCGTAGGGTGCCACGCCAAGGCGGGGAATGCCCGGCGCGGCGTTCTGCATTTGCGCGGCCTTTTCTTCCAGCGTCAGGCGCGATACCAGATCGGCGGCGCGCTGTTCGAAGCCGAGCGAGGCGTCCAGGTACGCCGGCGGCGATGCGGAGCCGGCGATGTCGAGCTCGAAGGGCACCGCCGGCAGACCCGCGCCGTCGAACAGGGTGACGACGGGATTGTCCGCCCAGCCATAGCGCACCCGGGTCGCGGCGGCGGCACCGGCGGCGCGCAGCAGCACGCTGTCGCCCCGGATCGTCGCGCTGGCGTAGCGGCAGGCGTCCGCCGCGTTCCCGCACAGCTCGAAACCGACCGGGCCATCCGCACCGTAGGCAACGAGGCCATCGACGATGCCGTCGAACCGCACCGCGACCGCCTCGTCTTCGCGCACCGCCGAAACCGGCGCCGGCCCCGAGGGCGACAAGGTCGTTTCGCCGTACGCCAGATGCCGCGCCAGCCGTGCGAGACGGCGGCCAAGCTCCTGCTTGTTGGGCGGGTGGATGTCGTAGCGGTCGCCGATGTCGATGGCGGTGGCATAGCCGTAGCGCGGGTCGCGTTCGACGCGACGGCGCTGCGCTTCGCGCAACGCGGCCCAATCGCTTTCGCCCGGCTGCACGGGCGCGGCACCGAAGCCGGCAAGCTGTACGTTGAGGATGGGCAGATCCGCGCCGAACCGGTCGCGCCAGCCGCCGATCAGCGCGCCGAGCAGGCCGGGATAGCGCGCCGCCTCGCCGGTATTGGATTCGCCCTGGTACCA
>CAZHXV010000124.1:2232-6269 GCA_964536455.1 uncultured Aquimonas sp. | reverse complement strand
AGACGACGCCGCGAAGCCCGAATGGCCCCATCGGCGCGATCATGCCGTTGTGCAGCGTGGACAGGCCCGATGCCGATTGCCACGGCGCACGCGGCGGCGAATCCGCATTCGGCGGCGCGATGCGGTATTGCCACGAAGCCAGCGGCGCGCTGGAGCCATCGGCAAAACGCAAGGCCGGCGCCGGCCCGATCAGGCCGCCGTCCTTCCAGGTGTCGAGCACGCCGACCGCGACGACGTTGCTTCCCGCGCGCAGCACGCCGGGCGGCACGCGGTAGTCGCGCGGCGCGTCCCAGCCGTAGCTGCTGCCCACGCCCACGCCATTGACCCAGGTCATGTCGGTTTCGTCCACCGGGCCCAGCGCCAGGATCGCGTCCTGCGCCGCCTGCGAGGCGCTCAGCTCGACCGACGCTCGATACCAGACCAGGCCGTTGTAGCTGGCAAGCTCCGGCACGTTCCAGCGCTCCCATGCGCCAAGCCGCTTCGGGGCGTCGCGCCAGCGGGCATCGGCCGGGGCTTGCGGATTCCACGGCTCGTCGCCTGCGGCGATGCCGGCCAGTGTGCGCCACCAGTGTTCCCACGACTGCCCCCACCGCGCCGCGCCCGCGACCGGATCCCGCGCGTACTGCGCCTGAACGTCGAGTTCCTCGTCGTAGCCGCCGAGCGCGCGCAGCGCGTCCGCGCCGATCCAGGCCTGGATGCGCGAGCCGCCCCATGCGGCATGGATCAGCCCCATCGGCACGTCGATGCGCTTCTGCAGCTCGCGCGCAAAGTAGTAGCAGGCCGCGGAGAAATTGCCGGTGTTTTCCGGCGCGGCCAGCCTCCATTCCACCGGTGCGACGAACGTTTCCAGCGGCGCGACGCTGCCGGTCTTGCCGACGCTGAGCATGCGGATGCGCGGATTGGCGGAGGAGGCGATTTCGCCGTCGGCATCCAGCGCGCGCCGCACCGGCAGTTCCATGTTCGATTGCCCGGAACACAGCCAGACGTCGCCGATCCACACATCCTCTAGGCTTTGCCGCGCTCCGTTCGCGGATGAAACCGCAAGCCGATGGGGCCCGCCCGCGGGCAGGGCGGGTAAGGAAGCCTGCCAGTGGCCCTGCGCATCGGCCTTCGCACTGGCCTTGCGGCCGGCGAAGCTCACGCGCACCGTTTGGTGCGGCGGAGCCGTGCCGTACACGCGGATCGGCGCGTCGCGCTGCAACACCGCGTGCTCGGAGAACATCGGATGCAACAGCGGCGCGTCGAGCGCGTCCGCCACGGGTACGGCCAGCATGAGCAGGGGGAACAGGGCGAAGTGCGGTTTCATCGTGTGTGTTTGCCCGGCGCGAACGGAAACTTCAGCGCCTTGTAGTGATCCAGATCGTGCGCCGGCGGCGCGTGGCCGTCCGGCAGGGCCAGGCCGTTGAGGCTTTGCCAGTAGGCGATGCTCGCGTCCCGCCACCACTGCGCTTCGGCGTGCTGGATGGCCAGGAAGGCGCGCACCTGCTCGAAGCGCTCGGCATCCACATACGGCCGCAGGTCGTCCCATTGCGCGCGCATCGCCTGCACCGCATCCACGCCCCGGTCGTAGCGCGCCACCAGTTCATGCCACAGCGTCCTGCCCGAACGCATCCGCCAGTCCCAGGGCAGGTGGTGGAACCACAGCAGATAGTCGTCCGACGTGAGCGTCGGATCGCCGAACCGCTTCGCCAGCGGCGGCGCGTATTGCGCCACGGCATCGCTGCCGGCGGGGCCGCGCGGAAAGCCGATGCCGTCCCTGTCCGCGCGATGGTAGTAATCCGGCCGCCATTCCGGCCGGCCGGGGCTGTCGTCCCAGGGCTGCGGGCCGTAGTGGTGGTCGCGGCCCATCAGGTGATGCAGGCCGAGCGGGGTCATGTAGTCCACCACGGCCTGGCGCGAGGCCATCATCATGTCCACGACGGGCGCGACGAAGGCCTCGTCGCCGGAAAACGTCATCCGCACCCAGTCGGCGGCGATGGCGCGCGAGGATTCCCGCGGGTTCCACGCCAGCCGGCCGAAGGCGTACCAGTTGGCCTGGTCGAAATGCGAGCCGCTCCAGTTGCGGTCGCTGCCGATGTTGGCCACACCGGCAACGCCCTCGATCCAGTGGGCCACGGTCGAGCGCCCGCCGCGCCCGCGCCGGGTGTCGGCGTCCAGCACTTCCTCGAACAGCGGCCCCAGATAGGCCAGATGGGTGGCGAAGCCGAGATATTCCTTGGTGATCTGCAATTCCAGCATCAGCCGGGTCTTCGGCATCGCGCCGAACAGCGGATGGAAGGGCTCGCGCGGCTGGAAGTCGATCGGGCCGTTCTTGACCTGCACCAGCGCATTCGCCTGGAACCTGCCGTCCAACGGGACGAATTCGTCGAAGCCCTGTTTGTGGCGGTCGTCCGGGTTCTCGCTCTTGTAAACGAAGGCGCGCCAGAACACCACGCCGCCGTGCGGCGCCAGCGCATCGGCCAGCAGATTGGCTCCGTCCGCGTGGGTGCGGCCGTAGTCCTGCGCGCCGGGCTGGCCTTCGGAATTGGCCTTGACGATGAAGCCGCCGAAATCGGGGATGCGCCGGTATATCTCGTCGGTCTTGTCGCGCCACCACCGTTTTACCCGCGGATCGAACGGATCGGCGGTGCCGATGCCGCCCAGTTCCATCGGTGCGGTGAAGCGCGCGGTGAGATAGACGCGGATGCCGTAGGGGCGGAACGCGCTGGCGAGCGCTGCCGCCTTTTCGAGATAGGGCGCGGACAGCGCATCGGCGCTGTCGCTGCTGACGTTGTTGAGCACCGTGCCGTTGATGCCGATGCTGGCGTTGGCGCGGGCGTAGTCGGTGTAGCGCGGGTCGAGCCAACCCGGCAGTTTGTGCCAGTCCCAGAGCGATTCGCCGGCATAGCCGCGCTCGACGTGGCGGTTGAGATCGTCCCAATGATTGAGCAGGCGAAGTTTCAGCGCCGGTGCCTCCCGCAGGCTCAAGCCCTCCAGCGCATGGCCGGTCTGCACCAGGCGCAGGAAATGGAAAACGCCATGCAGCGCGCCGAGGTCGCCATTGGCCGCGATCACGGTGACGGCGTGGCCGGCGACAGTCGTGCTTTCTATTGCGTAGCCTTCTTCACCGAGCCCGGCGAGATCCAGTCCGAGCGCGGCGATCGGCGGCATCGAAGCCGGCGTGCCGACGATCAGCGCGCCGTCGCGTTCCACCTGCATGGTTTGCGCCACTTCCGCGCCCAAAAGGCCGCTGGCCGCACGTTCGAGCTCATCGCGCGCGGCGCGCTGGCTGGGCGTGGCGGTGGGCGCGAGGAGATGGGTGATGCGCTCGCGCACGGCGTGCGCCCGCCCATCGGGCAGTGTGCGGTAGCGCAGCCACAGATCGTAACCGTCCTCGGCCCGCGCCGCGCCTGGCGCGAACAGCGACCCCAGCAGCAACACGCACGCCGCCGACATCGTTAACATGATCTGCATCCGTTTCATGGAGTCGTCACCGGTTGAACGCGAAGAAGCCAGCCCGCCGCAAGAACCGCGCCACCACCATCGACGAGGTGGCGGCGCTGGCCAAGGTCTCGCCGATGACGGTATCGCGCGTGGTCAACGGCACCGGCAACGTGCGCGAGGAGACCCGCGAGAAGGTGATGCGCGCGGTGAAGAAACTGGGCTACACGCCCAATCTGGCCGCCAGTTCGCTGGCGGCGGCGCGTGGCGCGCGCATTGCCCTGATCCACACCAATCCCAGCGGCGCCTACTTGCGCGAACTGCTGCTGGGTGCCTTGCATGGCGCCGCGCGCACCGCTGCGCAATTGGTGATCGACAGTTGGGATGGCTTCGACGACGAAGCGCAGCGCCACGCCGCGCGCACGTTGGCGCGCAGCGTGTCCGGCGTGATCCTGACGCCGCCGCTGTCCGAGGCGCGCATGGTGATCGAGGAACTGCTGGATGCGGGCGTGGCGCTGGCGGCCGTGGCTTCGGATCGCTTCCACGACCAGGTCTCCTGCGTGCGCATCGACGATTTCAGCGCCGCCAGGCAGATGACCGGGCACCTGATCGCCGCC
>CAZHXV010000124.1:683-2222 GCA_964536455.1 uncultured Aquimonas sp. | reverse complement strand
GCCGCCGGCCACCGCCGCATCGGCTTCATCAAGGGGCATTTCGATCAGGTCGCCAGCACGCGCCGCTTCGAGGGTTATCAGGCGGCGCTGCGCGAAGCCGGCATCGCGTTCGACCGCGGCCTGGTGCAGCAAGGCCATTTCACCTACCGCTCCGGGCTGGATGCCGCCGAGAAGCTGCTTGCGCGCAAGCGACCGCCCAGCGCCATCTTCGCCAGCAACGACGAGATGGCCGCCGCCGTGGTTTCGGTGGCGCACCGGCGCGGGCTGGAAGTGCCTGGCGATCTGTCGGTGACCGGCTTCGACGACACCTCCGCGGCCACCATGGTCTGGCCGGAACTGACCACCATCCGCCAGCCGGTGGCGGAGATGGCCGGCACGGCCATCGACTTGCTGCTGCGCGACATCCGCCGCAAGGGCGACGAGGCGCGCAAGGTCGTGGATCATGTGGTTGCGCATGTGCTGGTCGAGCGCGATTCCGTCGCTCCGCCTCAGGCGAGATAGCGAGTCTGCCGCTGCCTTCAGGCCGTTCTTCACCCCTGCATCTCTTCAAGTTCCTTGCCGCGCGTTTCGCGAACGAACCTGAGCACGAACAGCACCGAGACCGCCGCCGCCAGCGCATACAGGCCGTAAGCCGCGGCCAGGCCGATTCCGGCCAGCAGCATCGGGAAGGTCCAGGTGATGAAGAAGTTCGCCACCCACTGGAACAACCCGGCCACGGCCAGCCCCGAGCCGCGGATCCGGTTCGGGAACATCTCGCCCAGCATCACCCACATCACCGGGCCCCAGGACCAGTTGAAGAAGCAGACGTAGGCGTTGGCCGCGATCAGCGCCAGCACGCCCATGTTGTCGGACAGCGCCAGCCTGCCATCCACCAGCCGGCCGCTGGCGAAGGCGAAGGCGACCAGGCTAAGCGTGATCGCCATGCCCAGCGAACCGATCCACAGGATGGGTTTGCGGCCGATCCTGTCGATCATCGCGATGGTGAACAGGCAGGCACCGATGGAAAGCGCGCCGGAGATCACGTTGATCAGCAGCGCATCGTTCTCGGAAAAGCCCACCGCCTGCCACAGCACTGCGCCGTAGTAGAAGACGACGTTGATGCCGACCAGTTGCTGGAATACGGCAAGGCCGATGCCGACCCACACGATCGGGCGCACCCGGCCTTTCGCCTGGTCGATCAGATCGGACAGTTGCGGCCGGCGTTCGCCCGCCAGCGAAGCGGCGATCTCGGTCTGCTTGCGCGCGCCCTCCTCGCTGCCGTAGAGCGTCTCCAGCACCTGTCGCGCGCGTTCGCGCCGGCCGCGGGCGACCAGGTAGCGCGGGCTTTCCGGGATGAACAGCAGCGCCAACCAGAACGCCACGACCGGCACGATCTCGGCCCAGAACATCCAGCGCCAGGCCTCGTAGCCGAACCACAGCTTCTCCAGCGATGAGGTGGCGACCTTCGCCAGCAGGTAATTGCTGAGGAAGGACGAGAACAGGCCCCCGATGATGGCGATCTGCTGGATCGTGGCCAGCCGGCGCGCTATCGCGGGCGGC
>CAZHXV010000124.1:0-673 GCA_964536455.1 uncultured Aquimonas sp. | reverse complement strand
CATCATGGTGCGGCGACCGTAGCGGTCGGCGAGGGTGCCGGCGAACCAGGCGCCGATCGCGCAGCCGAGCAGCATCGAGGCGACGTTGAAGCCGGTCACCGCCGCGTCCGAACGGAACGCCTGCTTGAGGCCATCCACGGTGCCGTTGATGACGCCGCTGTCGTAGCCGAACAGGAAGCCGCCGATGGTGGCGACCAGGCTGATCAGGATGATGAAACGGGTGTTCTCCGCAGGGTTCGCGGCTGCCGTGCTGTTCATTGCGCCCCTCCCAGGTCGTCAGCCGCGCAGAAGGTATTGGTTCAACAGGTTTTCGTAGCGTTCCTGCCTGCCGCTGGCCTGCCTGGGCTCGCCCTGCCGTGCCGCCAGCGCGGCCAGATCGGCCAGGGTCAGCCTGCCGTCGGCGAAATCCTTGCCCGGGCCCGCGTCGAAGCTGGCGTAGCGCTCTTTGCGCCAGCCTTCCCAGGGCGACTGCGTCAGCAGCGCGTGCGCCACCTCCAGGCCGCGCGCGAACGCATCCATGCCGCCGATGTGCGCGATGAACAGATCTTCCATGTCGGTGGATTCGCGGCGCGGCTTGGCGTCGAAGTTGAGGCCGCCCACCAGCCCGCCCTGGCGCAGCACGACCAGCATCGCGGCCACGGTGTCGTAAAGATCGGTGGGGAACTGGTCGGTG
>CAZHXV010000123.1:3065-9177 GCA_964536455.1 uncultured Aquimonas sp. | reverse complement strand
GCACCGGCAGCGCAAAGGCGGCGGTCTTGCCGGTGCCGGTTTGGGCCTGGCCGACCAGGTCGCGGCCATCGAGCAGTGGCGGAATCGTGGCGGCCTGGATCGGCGAGGGTGCTTCGTAGCCGACATCGGCCAATGCCTTGAGCAACGGGGCGGAAAGGGAAAGGGCGGCAAAGCCGGCGGCGGCGGAAAGGGCAGAATCGTTCATCGTCCGATTATCCCACGCATTCACTGCATCACCGCAGAACGCGGCGGGCGAACTGGAAGTTTTCCTTCCAGTAGGGCCCATCCAGCGAATCCAGCCGTACCGTGCCGCCGGTATTGGGCGCATGCACGAAGCGTCCTTCGCCCACGTAGATGCCAATGTGATCCACGCCGCGCTTGCCGAAGAACACCAGGTCGCCCGGCGCGAGCCTGTCGCGTTTCACCCTGGGCGCATCCAGTGCCGCGAGCGCCTTCGATGTTCGCGGCAGCCGCAAGCCTGCCGCATCGAGGAACACGTAGCCGACCAGGCCGCTGCAATCGAAACCCGCCTGCGGCGTGTTGCCGCCGTAGCGGTAGGGCGTGCCGACCAGGCCAATGGCGCGGAACAGCACCTCGTTGGCCGCCGGCGAAGGGCGCGGGGGAGAGCCCGCGCAGCCGGCCGCCAGGCCCAGCGCGACGGCGAGCGCCGCGGCGAACACGATGCGTAGCGGAAGGCTGGAACGATTCCTCATGCCGCCAAGGTGACGGCGCGGGCGCGGTCGAGTCAATGCCGTGGGGCACAGGAGGTGCCCGGATGCCGGCAACGCGCTAAACTCCGCAGCCTTTTCCCTTCCATTTTCGCACTCCATGAGCATCGAAAAGAACAGCGTCGTCTCCTTCCATTACACCGTGTTCGAGGGCGAGGAACGCCTGGAATCCTCCGAGGGGCGCGAACCTCTGACCATCCTCCATGGCGCGGGCAACATCATTCCCGGTCTTGAAAAAGCGCTGGAAGGCAAGGCCGCGGGGGATCGCGTGGAAGCCACGGTGACGCCGGAAGAAGGCTACGGCCTGCGCAACGAGAACATGGTCCAGCGCGTACCGATCAAGCACTTCAAGGGCCAGAGGCTTGTGCCCGGCCAGACCTTGATGCTGCGTGGCCAGCAGGGCCCGATCATGGCAACGGTGAAGAAAGTTGGCATGTCCGTGGTGGATCTGGACATGAACCACCCGATGGCCGGCAAGACCCTGCGCTTTGAAGTGGAGATCGCCGACGTGCGCGAGGCCACCGAGGAAGAAATCGCCCACGGCCACGTGCATGGGCCGGGCGGGCACGAGCACTGAGATCCGGGCGGCCTCGCCGCTTCGCGTGCCCGATCAATGGCCCTCGGCACCGCCGCCGGGGGCTTCGGGGGCTTTTTAGCAAAATCCTTGACTTTTCCCGCCCGGAAAGGCGTATCTTTCACGAGTGAAAAATCGTGAGTTTTGATTCGTTGCTGGGGTAGGGGCTTCAGCGAATCCGTATTACCGGGGATTGGCGATTATTTTGCGAGGTGGAGAACTCATGTCCAAGATTGGAACCACAGCAGTGTTCGCGTTGCTGGCCTTGGTGCCGGCGTTTTCCGCCACGGCTTCCATCGACAAGGAAGCATTGCATGCCGAGATGGTGGGCTTGCAGGCGCAGATCGAGGCCTTGAACAAGGGCTCGGAGGAGAGATCGGCGCTGAATGCGCGTTTCGACGAAATCAGCGCGTTGCTGGGGGGCGACAGGCCTTGCGCCATCGGCCCTGTGCAAGCGGGCAGTTCCGCGCCGCGGGCTGCGCCTGCCGCTCCGACGGGATGCAGCCCTGTCCTGGGCACGTTCGAAAACACCACGCCCGTGGCCATTTCGTCGGGCGATCCTAGCGTGGTGACCTCCACCATCGTCGTCAGCGGCGCGGGCGCGTACCTGTGGGATGTGGATGTCACCACGTTCCTTCGGCACACCTTCCCTGGCGATCTGGATGTCACCCTCATGTCCCCGGCGGGCACCATCGTCACCTTGACCACCGACAACGCCGGCACCAACGACGATGTTTACAACGGTACGGTCTGGGACGACAGCGCCAATCCGGCCGGGCAGGTTCCCTACACCACCAACAACGGTCTGGTCACCGATCATGCGTATGTACTCAGCACACTGGCTTCGCCGCTGGTTCCGGAGGAATCGCTGGCCGCGTTCGTGGGCGAGGATCCAAACGGAACCTGGACGCTCACAGTCAGCGACGATACCGCTGTGGATGGCGGTTCGCTCGATAGCTGGTCGCTGGCGATCACCACGTTCGCGGCTGCGCCGATCGAATCGGCACCGCAATCCTTCGACCAGACTACGGCAGTAGCGATACCGGGCGGGCCGGCGGTCGTCACTTCGGAACTCGCCGTTTCCGGGCTGGCCGATCCGCTTTGCAAGGTCGTGCTGCGCACCAACATGGAGCACACCTTCCCTGGCGATCTGGATGTCACCCTCATGTCCCCGGCGGGCACCATCGTCACCTTGACCACCGACAACGCCGGCACCAACGACGATGTTTACAACGGTACGGTCTGGGACGACAGCGCCAATCCGGCCGGGCAGGTTCCCTACACCACCAACAATGGCCTGGTCACCGATCATGCCTATGTGCTTGGCACGCTGGCCTCGCCGCTGGTGGTCGAGGAATCGCTGGGCGCATTCCTGGGGCAGGATGGCAACGGAACCTGGACGCTCACGATCAGCGACGATACGGCGGTGGACGGCGGCAACCTGGTTTCGTGGGGCCTGGATTTCGTCACCTGCACCTGCGCGCTGCCCGAGGCGGATCTCTCCGTCGTCGTCAGCGATGCCCCCGATCCGGTGACCGCCGGCGGCCAGATCACCTATACCGTGACGGTGACCAACGGCGGCCCGGATACGTCGGACAACGTCGTCGCCGATCTGGCCTTGCCGGTCGAGGCGACGCTGGTTTCCGCCACGCCCAGCAGCGGCAGTTGCACCGGAACCAATTGCAGCCTCGGCTCGCTGGCTTCGGGCGGTTCGGCATCGGTCGTCGTGGTCGTCGATGTGGCGGAGGATGCCAGCGGCACGATCCAGGCAACGGCCACGGTGACCTCCTCCACGGACGATCCGGACACCGGGAACAACAGCGCCACGGCCAGTACGACGGTCAACGCCATCCCGGGGGCGGGGGGCGCGCCGGTGGTCGCCACGGTGCCTTCGATGGGTTGGCTGGCCTCGGTGGTTCTTGGGTTGCTGATGTTGCTGGGTGGCGTGTTCTGGCGTCGCCGCTAGCATCCGTCCATCGGGCAGGCAAACCGGAAAACGGCAGCCGCGTGCTGCCGTTTTCGTGTGCGACGCATGGAAGCGCGGATGGATCGCCGCGCGTGGCGGCGACGGGATTCCGCTGGCCGTGCCGTGGATCAGGCAGTCCCGGATTCGTCCGGTGCCACGTAACCGGCCGGTTTCTGCGCGCCCTTGCCGAACAGGAACTTTTCCATCTCCGCCATCAGGAAGGCGCGGGTTTTTGGATCGCGCGGGGAAAGGCGGTTCTCGTTGATCAGCATGGTCTGGTGCGCCAGCCATTCGTTCCAGGCCGGCTTGCCGATTTCATCGAAGACGCGCTGGCCCAGCGGGCCGGGCCAGGGCGGGAAATCCAGCCCTTCAGTCTGGATGCGGTGCTTGGTGCAGGAGACGGTTCGGCTCATGGTTCGGCTCGCTCGAATGTTGAAACCAGCAATTTTCGCACCGGAGCGGGCAGGCCGATGCCGGGAAGTTCATCCGGCGCGGCCCAGCGCGTGGCATTGCCCTCGGCGATACGCTGGATGGGACGCACATCGTTCCAGCGCAAGGGTGCGACGCGCAGGCGGTAGTGGCTGAAGACGTGGACGAAATCCGGCAGCGGCACGGGTTCGTCGTCGAAACGGGCATGCTGTGCGAGCAATTGCGACGCGGATTCCGCATCCTCGGCTTGCGGCAGGCTCCACAAGCCGTTCCAGACGCCGGGGCCGTCGCGGCGCTGAAGCAGCACGCGGCCTTGCGGATCGAAGGCCAGCACCATCGCGCATTCGCGTTCGGGATTGGCCCTGGATGGCTTGGAGGTGGGCAACTCGTGCGTGCGACCCTGGATGCGCGCCGCGCAATCGGCCTGCACCGGACAGATCGCGCAGGTTGGATTGGCGCGGGTACACAGTGTCGCACCAAGATCCATCAGGGCCTGGGTGTAATCGGGCAGCCGCTCGGTGGGCAACAGCGATTCGGCCAGTTCCCACAGCGTCTTTTCGATGGCCGAGGTTCCGGGCCAGCCTGCGATGCCGCGCCAGCGCGTCAGCACGCGCTTGACGTTGCCGTCGAGGATCGCGAAGCGCCGCCCACGGGCCTGCGCGAGGATCGCGCCCGCAGTCGAGCGGCCGATGCCGGGCAGCTCCACCAGCGCATCGAAGTCGTCGGGCAGTTCGCCGCCGTGGCGTTCGACGCACAGCTTTGCTGCGGCGTGCAGATTGCGGGCACGGGCGTAGTAGCCAAGGCCGGACCACAGGGCCATCACCTGCCCGGAGTCAGCGGCGGCGAGCGCGGCGACGCCCGGCAACGCTTCGACGAAGCGCAGGAAATACGGAATCGCGGTCTGTACCTGGGTCTGTTGCAGCATGATTTCCGAAAGCCAGACGCGGTAAGGCTCACGCGGGCGCTGCCAGGGGAGATCGTGCCGGCCGTGGCGGTCGAACCAGCGCAAGAGGCGGGTGGCAAAAGCCTCGGTCGAAACCGGCGTATTCATTCCGCTTTGCTTTTCGATGCGTTTCCCGTATCGGTTTTTGCATCGCCGGGGTCGTCGAAACGCAGCCTGAAACCGTCGATGTCGATGCCTTCCACATGCAGCCGCGCAGCGTCGATGCTGCCGGTCAGCGGCGGCAGCGCGTTCCCGTCGCCTTCCAGCCATGCGACAAGATCGCCCAGGCGCAATGAAGCGGTGATGGCGTCGCCGCCGCGTTGCAGGCCAAGTGCGGCGTCGCCGCGCAAAGAGGCATCCCCGGTGTAACTCAGCGCAAATTCCACGATGGCCTCGTCCGCATCGGGCAGGGGCAGGGTAGGCCACCGGGAAGGCCACTGCCGAAGCTGCGAGTTTGCGATGAAGGCCAGGTACTGGCCGTTCCAGGAAACTTCGCCGTCAAGCGCCAGAGGCTCGATACCGGAGCCATCGAGCACCAGCCCCAGCGCGAGCGGAGCCAGGCGCAACTGCCCGCCGTTCCATGCCGGCATGGTTTGCAGCGTCAGTGCGAACGGCTGCGTGGTTTCGCCGCGTACCCAGCGGCCTTTTGCGGATAGCGTGGTGGAGCGGTTTTCGATCAGGTACGGCAGTGAGAGATCGAGCGCTTCGATACGGAAATCCGGCGATTCGATGCGGCCTTGGACGATCTGGACCGCCGCATCGAAGGTGGGAAGCATCGGCGATGCGGGTGGGCCGGCCTGCCCACCCTCGCGCGCCAGCCAATCGTTCAGCGCGGCCCAGTCGATGGCCGGTTCGATCAGGCGCAGGTTTTGCAGCGCGACTTGATCCGCCGTGAGGCTGGCCCACGGCAACGAAAGCTCGGTGCGCGCCACGCGCAGCATCGGCGTCGCCGCATCGGGTGCGCTGGCGGAAAGCCCGGTGAGTTCCAGATGCAGATCGGGCCAGAAGCCGATCTGGGCGGGCGAATCCAGTTGCAGGTTCAGGCCGGTGAGTTGCCCGGCGCGTTCCAGCAGGAAGGCGGAAAGGCGTGCAGGTTCCAGCAGCCTTTGGACGAGAATCGCGCCGCTGACCAGCAATGCGGCCAGTACCGCCAGAACGATCAGCAGGCTGCGGCGGCTGCGGCGCATGGTCTGGCGTCAGCCCTTGGCGAGCGATTCGGGCAACAGCGCATCGACGAAGGCATAGGGATCGAAGGCGCGCAGGTCGTCGATCCCTTCGCCCAGCCCGATGAAGCGGATCGGCAAGCCGAATTCGCGCGCCAGGGCGAACACCACGCCGCCCTTGGCGCTGCCGTCGAGCTTGGTCACCACCAACCCGGAAACTCCGGCAGCCTTCTGGAACTGCCGCACCTGGTTCACCGCGTTCTGGCCGGTGGTGCCGTCGATCACCTGCAACACCTCGTGCGGCGCGGT
>CAZHXV010000123.1:0-3055 GCA_964536455.1 uncultured Aquimonas sp. | reverse complement strand
GCCGATACCGCCGGCCGCCTGCACACCCAGCAGGGTTTGATGGACGAACTGGGCAAGGTGCGGCGCGTGCTTGCCAAGCTCGACCCCACCGCGCCGCACGAGGTGTTGCAGGTGATCGACGGCGGTATCGGCGATCAGAAGGTCGATATCCTTCGCCTTGGCCGATTGCAGCGCATCGAACACCACCGCCGCCGGATCGGTGTTCTGGCCCTGCGCCACCACGGCGACGCCGTTGCGTTGGCCCCAGGTTTTCAGTTGTTCCACGGCAGCGGCGCGGAAGGTATCGCCGGCGGCCAGCATCACCTGCTTGCGTTCGTCCAGATAGCGCCGCGCGAGCTTTCCTATCGTCGTGGTCTTGCCGACGCCGTTGACGCCGACGGTGAGGATCACGAAAGGTTTGGCGCCGCTGTAGATGTTGAGCGGTTCGCCCACGGGAACCAGCAGCGCGATCAATTCCCCGCGCAGCGCGTTCAGCAGCGCCCGCGCATCGGCGAACTCGCGCGCCTTCATCCGGCCTCTCAGGTCGTCCACGATCGCCGTGGTCGCCGCCACGCCCACATCCGCCGTGATGAGCGTGGTTTCGATCTGGTCGAGGAAGTCCTCATCGAGCTTCGGGTTGCCCGAAAACAGCGAGGAAAAGCCGCGCGTCAGCGCGCTGTCGCGCAGGCGTTCGCGCCAGGTTGCGGTGGGGCGCTGCGCCGTTTCCGGCAGGGGTGCGTCCTGTACGGGTTCCGGCGGCGGTTGCGCGATTGCCCGGGCCCCGGCTTCCGGGGCGGTTTCGCCAGCTTCCCGCGCGTTCTGATCGGAGGGATCTGGCTTCTTGCGGAACAGCTTGAACATCGCGGGTAGGAATGCCGGAAAATGGGCGGCATGGTAGCACCGGCCCCCAGATCCAATCCGATGAAAACCCAACCTGGACAGGTTCGCATCATCGCCGGCCAGTGGCGAGGCTCGAAGCTGGACGTGATCGCCGCCGACGGCCTGCGCCCCACGTCCGACCGCGTGCGCGAGACCCTGTTCAACTGGCTCCAGCACCGCACTGCCGGGGCGCATTGCATCGATCTGTTCGCCGGCAGCGGCGCGCTCGGGTTCGAGGCCGCCTCGCGCGGCGCGGCGCGGGTGCTGATGATCGAGCGCGAAGCCGCCGCGCTGGCGCAGTTGCGTGCCGCAAAGCTGAAGCTGCGTGCGGAGAATGTGGAAATTCGTGACGGCGATGCGCTCGCCTTCCTTGCCGGAACACCGGATCGACACTTCGATATCGCCTTCGTCGATCCTCCGTATGCCGCGAACCTGCATGCCGCCGCGCTGCGGGTGCTGGCTCCGTGGCTGGCGCCGGATGCCTTCGTGTATGTGGAACATCCGGTTGGCCAGGAGCCGGCCTGGCCGCCGGGGTTCGCCGTGCATCGGGAGGGACGCACCCGTGAAGCGCGCTACCTGCTGCTGCGCCGGGAGATTGGCGACGGTGCGCCTGATACACTCCGGTTCATTGATTCACCAGCCAGTGCGCCATGACCCATCCACGCCAGCGCATCGCGATCTACCCGGGCACTTTCGATCCGATCACCCATGGGCATCGCGATCTGATCCTGCGCGCCGCGCCGTTGTTCGAGCACATTGTCGTAGGCGTGGCCGAGAGCGCCGGCAAGGGGCCGGGCTTCACGCACGCCGAGCGCATCGACCTGGCGAAACTGGCGCTGGCCGATCTTCCCGGGGTGGAAGTGCGGGGGTTTTCCTCGTTGCTGGCGCACTTCGTCACCGAGATCGGGGCCGGCGTGGTGCTGCGCGGGTTGCGTGCGGTCAGCGATTTCGAATACGAATTCCAGATGGCCAGCATGAACAGACACCTCATCCCTAACGTGGAAACGCTGTTCCTCACGCCAGCGGAAAAGTACAGCTTCATCTCCTCCACGATGGTGCGCGAGATCGCGCGGCTGGGCGGGGATGTCGCAGGTTTCGTGCATCCTGCGGTGCAGGCGGCGATGAGGGAAAAATGGAAGAACTGATCCGGGGCGCGGATCGAACCAGAGGAATGCGGCCGCCCCGGCACAGGGCCGTTCCGTTAAACCCAGAGAGCAGGTGATTTCATGAACATCAAGACTTTTGCGGTTGTTGCGCTGGCGTGCATGCTGGCGGTGTCCTGCGGCAAGAAGGAAGAGGCCGCCCCGGCCAAGCCTGCGGCAGCCACGCCGGCATCCGTGGCGTCGCTGCCGGTTCCGGCCAATGGCGACGAGGCTGGCTGGAAGTCGTACCTGAAGACGGTGGTGAAGGCCAACATGGAGGGCATCCGCAGCAACCCGTTCATGTACTACGTGCCGTCCGCCGGAACCGAGAACTTCCAGGAGCAGTACGACCGCCAGCTCGACAACGTTTCCGCCGGGGTCGCGCGCGGCGTGCTGCCGGGCAACATGCTGGCCTTCGGTTCGCCTGAATCGGCCAAGCTCGCGGATCTGGTCGTGGAAGCCTTCAAGGCCAGCCAGGCCGGTTCGATGAAGGGTGTGCGCGTGCTGTTCATCGGCAAGAAGGAAGACCAGGAGCGCGTCAAGGCGGCGGTGGAGCCGACCGGCGCCGACGTGGTGTTCCACACCGTCGATTGACGGTTCTCTATTGCCGGCTCCCGCCGACGCCGCAGCCCGGAGGCGATCCGGGTTGCGGCTTTCCACCGCACGATCCCGATGGCCCTTCTGATCAACGATCTCTGCGTCAACTGCGACGTCTGCGCGCCGGCCTGCCCGAACGCGGCGATCTCGCAGGGGCCGACGATCTACGAAATCGCACCGGATCGCTGCACCGAATGCGTGGGGCATTTCGACGTGCCGCAGTGCATGGAAGTGTGCCCGGTGGAGTGCATCCTGATCGACCCTGATCACACCGAAACGCGCGAACAACTGTTCGAAAAATTCCAGCACATCACCGCGGAGACTGCCTGATGCTTCGTTCCTTCCTGTGCGTCGCGTTGCTGGCGACGGCGCTTCCGCTCCACGCCCGGCAAAGCCCCGAAACCCCGCCGCCTGGCGCGGCGGGGTTTCGGGGCTTTGCCGGGCGTGGAGCGGAAGCG
>CAZHXV010000122.1:0-9198 GCA_964536455.1 uncultured Aquimonas sp. | reverse complement strand
TCCGCCCGCGCGCCCGCGTCAGGCCGTGGGGAAGCCCTTGTCGCGGAGATAGGCAAGCGCCGCGTCGACCTCGGTATGCACGGCATAGAACGCGGTCGGGATGCCGTGGCGGGCGAGGAAATCCTTGGCGAAGGCCTTGCTGCCTTCCAGTTGCGCCGCCGCCGCGGTGGGGCCGAACACCGGCAGGTGCGCGGCGCGGAAGCGATCCACGATGCCGGCCACCAGGGGCGCTTCGGGGCCGACGACGGTGAGATCGACGGCTTCGCGGCGCGCCAGTTCCAGCAGCGCATCAAGGTCGGTGGCGGCGATGGCGACGTTGCGGCACTTGGCCTCCCGCGCGGTGCCGGCGTTGCCCGGCGCGACGAGGATTTCGGCCACGCGCGGGGAACGCGCCAGAGTGAAGGCGAGCGCATGTTCGCGACCGCCCGAACCGATGACGAGGAGTTTCATGCAGGCAGGTTCCGTGTGGGAATCAGGGGCGCGATTCTGACGCCAGTTCGCCCGCGAGTCTCCGCCCCAGCGTTTGCGCGGCCACGCGCAATTCGGGAACGGCGGTGATTTCCCAGAAGCAGCCGCGTTGCAGCGGGCCGAGGATGGAAAGGTTCGGTGTCGCAACGCCGGCATGATTCAGCGCACGGCCCTCATCGTCGGTGCGAAGGCCCAGGCCCAGCGGATCGGCGGCGATGAGGCCATCGGCGATCATCCCTGCGAACGGGGCTTGCGTGGACTGGCGCAGGTCGAGGGTGAGGCCGGTGGCGCGGATCAGCACATCGGCGCGTTCCACCCGGATCGCGTCTTCACCGCGCGGCTTCATGCGCGCCTGCACGATATGGCCTTCCGCCAGACGCGCGGACATCAGCCGCGCGGCGGCGATGTGCAGTTGCCCGGAGATGTGCAGTGCCTCAAGCCGGGCGGCGGTTTCCGGCGCGAGGCGGTGGCGATGCACATCCCAATGACTGGCCAGATGACGCAGGAAACGGCGGCGTTGCGAAGTATCCAGCCGTTTCCAGAAGGCTTGGAGCTGGGGCCGCAGCGCGTCGATGGCCATGCGCCAATCCGGTGCTTGCCGCGCGGCCTGGCGCAGTTGATGCAGCATGCCGCGCAGGTCGGCTTCATCCCATGCGGCCTGCACTTGCGCGGGTACGGCGAACGGCGGCGAGGGCGCGGTAGGTTGCGCCTGCGGCGCCAGTCCGTGGCGGGAGATGGCGAGGATGCGGCCACGATGACCGCGCGCGTGAAGGCTCGCGGCGATGTCGGCGAAGGTGAGGCCGGTGCCGACGATCAGCACCGAGGCGTCGGCGGCGATGCTTTCCAGTGCGCCGGCAACCCACGGCGATTCGAGGTAGCGCGGGCTGCGCCGCAGGGTCTCGTCGGCCTGCATCAGCGGCGCGGGCGGCAGGGTGCCGGTGGCCAGCACCAGACGCCTGGCGCGCAGCGTGCCGCCGTGGTCGAGCGTCAGCGCGAAGCCTTCGTTCTCGCGCCGGGCATCGACCAGGCGCGCCCGGATGCGCTGAAGCGTGAAGCCTTCGGGCGACTGCGCCAGTGCGGCGTCCAGTTCGGCGGCGAGGTAATCGCCGTATTTCCGGCGCGGCGCAAAGCCGGTGCGGGCGTCGCCTTCGAGCTTCAGCCAGTTCGCAAAGCCGGGCAGATCGTCCGGGTCGATGCCCATGTCGCGGGCGCGGACGTTGAGCAGGTGTTCGGGCCGCGCCTGCGCATAGGCCAGGCCGCGGCCGAAATCCTCCGCCGCGCCGATCAGCGCCACGCGCGTGCCCGGCGGCACGCAACGCGCCAGCGTGCGCGCCAGCGCCATGCCGCAGAAGCCGGCGCCCACGATGGCGATGTCGTGCTGGAAATCCGTCATGGCCTGCCCGGGCGATGCGAGGGGTTGGCCCGCCATTCTGCGCGAAGTGCGGGCCTGCGTTCACCTGTGCATGCCGGCGGGCCTGCGCCGGTGCGCCGCGCCAGGCTACTCGAAGCCGTCGGCGAAGATCCCTGCGCCGGGAACCGAATACGCGCAGCGGCTGAATTCCGAGGTGCCCCGGTACAGGAAGTACGGGCTCTCCGGATCGCCGAACAGGCGCGTGGCGGTGGCGGTGATCCAGCGCGGGGTGTCGAAGTAGCCGCTACTGCCGGCGGGCGCGGTCAGCAGCGCGTCCGCGAACGTCGCCGATCCGTCGCTCACGCCATCCAGACCGTTCTCGATGTGGACGACGGCCGAGCCCAGCCATTCCTCGCCCTGGCCCCAGAAGCCCAGCGGGAATCCGCCCAGCACCAGCAGCGTGCATTCCTTCGCGGCGTGGAAGTCGATGCGGTACGCGCCGTTCGCCGAGTACAGCGCACCGTCGATCCATGCACCGCCGCCGCCGCCTTCCACCGCCGCCAGTACGGGCTTGTTCTGGCCGCCGTTGGCGGCGTTCGGCGGCGGGGCGGAATTGTTGCCGTCGAACAGGTCGATGCCGTCGTCGGCCAGGTCGATGCCGATACCGGCGTTGTCGTGAAAGAGGTTGCGCCGGATCGTGTTGAGATCGCCCGTCACCACGGCCACGCCGTCGCCGCCGTTGAAGGCGATGTGGTTGTGCTGGACGATGCTGGCGCTCGCGCCGCCCGCGATGCGCACGCCATGCCCGCCGTTGCCGCGATTGCCGCAGGGGCCCGCGCACGCCGCCGGAATGCCGATGCGATTGTCCAGGACGACAGTATCCACGACGTCGCCGCCGCTCAGTTCGATGCCGTGCGACAGGTTGCCGGAGATCACGTTGTTGCGGATCGTATGGCCGCCGCCGCTGATCAGGATGCCGCGATGGTTGCCCAGCGTGTCGCTGCCGTTCGCGGTGCCGATGAAGTTGTTTTCGATCGTAGTGTCGTGGGGCTGGTTGGCACCCGTACCGGAAACGCTGATGCCCGCGCCAAGCGCCCCGACCATGATGTTGCGGTCGCCGGCGTTCGGCCCGCCGATGCGCACGCCCTGCGTGGCGCCGCCCACGCGCACGCCGATGCCGCTGGGACGGAGGCCGTAAGCGCCGGCCGTGCCGCCGATGCGCACGCCCGCCAGGCGGTGGTCGCGCCCACCGGCGAACTGCACGGCGGCGATGGAATGGCCGGAGAAGGCCAGCCCTTCGATGCTGACGGTGGCCTCGGGCGAGGCGTCGGTGGCGACGTTGAGGCCGTAGGCGCCGGTGATCTGGTCGTTGCCCTCGATCACCACGCAGAGCGTGGCGTTGTTGCCGGTGGCGGTGGTGTTGCGGCTTGCGCCGGGCTGGGTGTAGCCGTCGATCGCGACCGGATGGGCGATGGTGGGCAGCAGCGAGGCCAGCGCGATGACGCGCGGGCAGGCGCCGGGAATGTTGAAGTGGATGCGGTTGAAGTTGGGCGCGGCATTGGCGTCGGTCAGCGCCTGGCGCAGCGAGCCTGCGCCGCTGTCGCCGGTGTGGGTGACGGTGAGCACGGTGGCGGTGGAGCCGATGCCGGATTCGAACGCGCCGCGATCCGGCGCGGTGCCGCGCCAGCGCGTATTGCCCTCGAAATCCGCCTGGTTGAACAGGTTGACATCGACGCGGCCGGAATTGATCGCGGGCGAGGCGCCGCCAAGGCGCCAGTCGCCGCCGGCCGGATCGGCGAACTGCGGGTTGGAAGTCAGGGTGGCGACGGGCGATGGCGTCGTGGGGCGGTTGGCGAGGATGCCGTTGCCGAACAGGTTGTTGTGGGCATGCACTTCGATGTTCGACACCGCGCTGCGCTTGCGCAGCCGCACGTCCCGGCTGTTGTCCCAGAACACGTTGCTGTAGAGGTGCAGCCGCCAATCGTCGGTCGGGGGGGAATCGTCGCGCACGATGCACAGCGCGCCGTCGCCCATGTTCCGGGCGAACGTGGAATGCTCCACCTGCACCCGGTCCAGCCGGTAGGCGTTCACCTCGATGGCGCAGTTGCCGTTCTGACCCTGGGTGCCGCCACTGTCGGTGACGAGGCCGTTGTGCAGCAGCACGCGGTCGCCGGAGACGTAGCCTGCGCCGACCCGATCGAACCAGATCCGTTCCAGCACTACGTTTTCCCCACCCCAGAGCTTGGCTTCGGGCACGTTGCGGAAGGTCAGGCGTTCCACCCGCAAGGGCGTGGCGAACGGCCAGCCGCTGATCTCCAGGGAGGCGCCGGTCAGTACGGTGGCGCCCGGATCCTCGCTGCGCGAGGTGCAGTTGGCGTTGTAGCCGCCCTTGAGGGTCATGGATTCGTCGAAATCCATGTAGCTGGGGCCGTTCATTTCGATCCGGCTGCCCGCCATGTTCCAGACGCCGGCGGTCATCTTGATGGTGACGGCCTCGCTCTGCCCCAGCGCCCAGGCGGCGTTGAACTGCGCCAGGTTGCCGACGCAGCGTTCGATCTGTGCCGTTGCCGGCGGCGCGATGCACGCCAGCAGCGGCGCGAAAACCGCGGCCAGCGATACGGCGCGGCGGAATGTACGGGGTGAAGCGGGCATGGGGAGACTCCGGGAATCCAAGGCGTCCCCAACAACGCAAATCCGCAGGAAATCATGCCAGCCCGGATCGGCTCATCGGGGTGGCGGCAGGCGCCGCTGCGCAGCGAGGCTGCGCGGGTGCCCGGGGCCGAGCAGCTCCGCCAGCGCTTCGACTTCGCGTTCGCGCCACTGCGCCGCATCCTCGTGGCCGAGCAGGGAGGCCGCTTCGGCGCGCAGGGCCAGGGTTTCGGCGCGTGCGTTGCTCGGCTCGGGATGACGGCGGATGAGGTCTTCGAGGGCTGCGTCCAGCATGGCGACCGCGCCGGCGTCGCCGTTGCGGATCTGTGCGAAGGCGAGGGCGGCGCGAATCTGGAAGTAGTCCGCTTCCTCGCGGTTGCTCTGGGTGGCGAAGTGGTTTTCGGCGGCGGTCAGCACCAGCAGCGCGTCGGCGTTGCGGCCTTGTCGCAGCAGGATCAGGCCGAGTTGCGCTTCGGCCCAGCCCAGCTGGGTGGCGTTGGCGGCGGTGTGGATGGCGCGCGCGCGTTCGGCCATCGCGGCGGCTTCGTCGAGCCGTTGCGTGTAGCGGTACAGCCGGGCGAGCGTGGTGCGGATGTTGCCGGCGATGGGATGTTCCGGATGCAGGGCGTGTTCGGCGATCTCCAGCGCCGCGCGGCCGGAGGCTTCGGCCTCGTCGAAGCGCCCCAGGCCGATCAGCGCGCTGGATCGGCCCAGCTGCAGCCAGGCCTGGCGCGATTGTGGCGCGTTCGCGTCCCGCGCCAGCAGGCGGCTGGCCTCGGCGTAGGCGCGTTCGGCATCGGCATAGCGGTCGCGCCGGGTGGCGGTGGCGCCGAGGTTGTTCCAGTCCACCGCCAGGCGCGGATCGTCGGGGCCGAGCAGTGCGCGGCGTTCGGCCAGGATGCGCTCGTAAAGCTGCTGGCCGGCGGCCAGATCGCCACGGAACAGGGCGTTCTTGGCGAGCGTGGTGAGCGTGGAGATGCGCCCCAGCGCGAGATCCTCGCGCGGGCCGATGCGGTCGTAGAGGGCCAGGGATTCCTCGCTGGCCGCGCGCGCTTCCTCCTGCCTTCCGGTAGCGGTGTCGTGCATGGCCAGAAGGTGCAGCGCATCGGCCAGCGCCGGCCAGGCGTCTTCGCCGAGGGTGCGCAGTTGCGCGATGCCGGTTTCCATCCGTGCCCGGCCTTCGTCCTGCGCGCCGAGCGCGATCAGGCTGTTGGCGATGGCGACCTGCAATTCGGCACGGGTGTCCGGCGCATCGTCGAGCGCATCGACCTGCGCGGCGGCGTCGCGGATCAGGTCGATGGCGGTGGTCTGCGCACCATCGCGCGAGCGCTCCGGGTTGCCGAGCTTGATCAGCGACACCACGAAGCTGCGGGTTTTCTCGGCCCGCCGCGCCTGCGTCCGGGCGCGCGCCAGATGCAGTTCGGCCAGTTCGCGCTGGCGGTTGGCCTCCTGCGCCTGTTCGCGTGCGATGCGCGCCTGCCACAGTGCGGTGCCGAAGCCTGCGACCAGAGCGATCAGGGCGAGTGCGGTAGCCGCCGCGCCGAGGCGATGGCGCAGCACGAACTTGCGCAAACGGTAGCCGGAGGAATCCGGGCGCGCATGGATCGGGCGGCCGTCCAGATACAGCCCAAGATCGGCGCCGAGCGCGGCGGCGGAGGCGTAGCGACGTTCGGGTTCAGGCTGCAATGCGGTCAGCACGATGCGATCCAGATCGCCCGCGACGAGCCGGGCCAGGCGCGCCGGTTCCGCCGCCATGCCCCAGCGTAGGGCGATCTGTTCGGCATCCAGGCGTCGCAGCGCCTGGCTCGGGCGCACCAGCGAATCGTATTCGGCCAAGGCTGCGCCGCCGGTGGTGAGTGCACGGCCGCGCCGGTACGGCAACTGCCCGGTGAGCAGTTCGTAGAGCACCACGCCCAGGGCATGTACGTCGGTTGCGGTGCCGATCGCCTCGCCGCGAATCTGCTCGGGCGCGGCATAGGCGGGCGAAAGCGCGCGCAGGCCGGTGCGGGTGTGGTGGGCGTCGGGCGCGTCGTCGAGCAGCTTGGCGATGCCGAAATCCAGCAGGTGCGGCTCGCCTTGGGCATCCACGAGGATGTTGGAAGGCTTCAGGTCGCGGTGCACCACGAGCCGGCCCTGCGCATAGGCCACCGCGGCGCAGACCTTGCGCATCAGCGCCAGGCGTTCGCGCAGCGGCAGGCCGTGCCCGTGCGCCCAATCGGTGATGGGCGCGCCTTCGACGTGCTCCATGACGATGTAGGGGCGGCCATCGGCATCGACGCCGCCATCGAGCAGGCGCGCAATGTTGGGATGGGCGAGGCTGGCGAGGATGCGGCGTTCCTGCAGGAAGCGGTGCAGGATGTCCTCGCTGTCCATGCCGCGCTTGAGCCGCTTGAGCGCGGCGCGCTGGACGAAGCCTTCGGCGCTGCGTTGCGCCAGGAACACTTCCCCCATGCCGCCGCGCCCGAGGCCGCGGATCAGCGTCCACGGGCCGATGCGCTGCCCGATGCACTCCGCGCCGTCGTCTTTGCCGTGGTGCGACAGCGCTTCCTGCGCCCACGGGCCGAGGCCGCGATCCAGCGGGCCTGGGCCGGATTCGGTGGCCAGCATCGCCTGCAATTCGTCGGCCAGTTCGCGGTTCTCGTGCGCCAGTTCCGCAAGTTTCCGCGCACGGGCGGCAGGTTCCAGCTCCAGGAGGGTATCGAGCCAGCGCGAGCGCAGCCGCCAACGCTCGATATCGGCGTTCATCCCCAGGCGTCCGTTCGCAGATCGTGATGCAGCAGCATCCTGGCTTTCTGCCAGTCGCGCTTGAGCGAGCGTTCCGAGCGCCCCAGCACCTGCGCCATCTCGCCGAAGGTCAGCCCGCCGAAGAAATGCAGTTCCACCAGCCGCGCCAGCGATTCGTCCACCCGTTCCAGCCGCCCCAGCGCCGCATCCAGCTGCAACAGGTCGGCGGAGGTGGCGATGCCGGCGTCCGCCGCAACGCCGGCCAGCGCGTCCAGATCCAGCAGGGGCGCGCCTTCGCCGCGCTTGCCGCAGCTGCGGCGGCGGGCGTGATCCACGACGATCTGCCGCATCACGCGCGAGGCCAGCGCGAAGAAATGCCGGCGGTCGTTGGAGGCGATGACGCCTTCGCGCGCCATGCGCAGGTAGGCCTCGTGCACCAGCGAATGGGCGTGTTCCGCGTCCGATCCGCTGCGCAGCAGGTGGTGCCGGGCCATGCGTTCCAGATCGGCGTACAGCCGCTCGAACAGCCGCGTCTCCGCCGCCTTGTCGCCGCCGGCGGCGGCGGCGATCAGGAGCGTCGTATCGGGAGTGTCGGGGGCGTGCATCGGCGCATCGTTTCATGCGGTTGGCGCGCTGGGCAAGTGTGCCGCCGAAGCGGCCCGCGCGCCGGATTCCTCCGGCGCGCGGGCGATGGGCGGATCGGAGCTTTCCGCCGCCGAAGGCGTGGCTGTATCGCATATACCGGGAACCGGGCGCAGGCCATAGAATCCCGCCCCCGCAGGCCCTGCAGCGGCCTGCGTCCATCGTTTTTCAGAACCCGGAAGGACTCATGCCAAGCATCGAACACCGCATCGCCGACACCATCGCCAAGGACATCGCGGCCAGGCCCGAACAGGCGCGCGCCGCCATCGCGCTGCTGGACGAGGGCGCGACCGTGCCCTTCATCGCGCGCTACCGCAAGGAAGCCACCGGCGGGCTGGACGATACGCAGTTGCGTCTGCTCGAAGAACGCCTGGCCTATCTGCGCGAGCTGGAAGAGCGCCGTGCGGCGGTGATTGCGAGCATCGAGGAGCAGGGCAAGATGACCGACGCGCTGCGCGGCGACCTGCTCGCAGCGGATACGAAAGCGCGGCTCGAAGACCTGTACCTGCCGTACAAGCCCAAGCGCCGCACGAAAGGCCAGATCGCGCGCGAGGCCGGCCTTGAACCCTTGGCCGATGCGTTGTTCGGCGATCCGTCGCTGTCGCCGGAAGCTGCGGCAGCCGCGTATGTCGATGCGGGAAAAGGTATTGCCGATACCAAAGCCGCACTCGATGGCGCGCGGTCGATCCTCTTGGAGCGCTTCGCCGAGGACGCCGCACTGGTCGGGGAGATGCGGCAGTTCCTGCACGGCAATGGCCGCCTGCGGGCGCGGGTGATCGAAGGCAAGGAGGCGGAAGGGGCGAAGTACCGCGATTACTTCGATCACGTTGAATCCATTTCCGGCGTGCCATCGCACCGGATGCTGGCGCTCTTGCGTGCGAGCAAGGAAGGCTTCGTCGATCTGGTGCTGGTGCCGTTCGCATCGAGCGCGCCGAAGGTGGTCGCCTCCGATGCGCTGGACGAGGCCATCGCCGCCGGCCATGCCGAGGCCGAAGGCCGCATCGCGGCGAAACTCGCCCTTGCCGACAAGGGCCGCGCGGCGGATCGCTGGCTGCTGGAGTCGGTTCGCCAGGCCTGGCGCGTGAAGCTGCACCTGCACCTTTCGATCGACCTGCTCGGGCAGGCGCGCGCGGCGGCGGAAGACGAGGCCATCCGCGTGTTCGGCGAAAACCTGAAGGATCTGCTGATGGCCGCGCCCGCCGGGCCGAAGGTGGTGATGGGCCTGGATCCGGGCATCCGTACCGGCGTCAAGGTGGCCGTGGTCGATGCCACCGGCAAACTGCTGGATACCGCCACGGTGTATCCGCACGAGCCGCGCCGGCAGTGGGACGCCTCGCTCGCGCAGTTGGGCCTGTTGTGCAGGA
>CAZHXV010000121.1:0-9289 GCA_964536455.1 uncultured Aquimonas sp. | reverse complement strand
CGCCCTTGGTTCTCTCTCCCGGGCAGGTAAAACCATTCGCCGCGGAATAGCTCGCGGTCATTGCCTCTGCAATAGTGCTGCACATACCCATGGGCGTACTAGAAGAAGTCGAAACCTCGCCAAACGTAGTGCACGCAGCGGAAGCAATGCCAGGCGCAATCAATACGCCAACGGCAAACAAGATCAGTCCGAGAAAACGAGCCATAACGCCCCCATCACTGCAAAAAGATATATCCAACCGACCATGACGCGCTCCCAAAATAAAAGGGGCGGCGCATTGCTACACCGCCCCTTGAACCGCTGAAAACGGCGAGTTAGTTCGCCGACTTCTTGATGCTGCGGATGAGCAGCAGAACGCCAGCGATGCCGAGAACGGCGGCACCAACGAGCAGCAGCTCGGCCTTTGCGGTGGCAATTTCGGCGGTAACGGCGTCAGCCAGATCGCCGGCAAAAGCAGACGCGGAAATCACCATGCCGGTGGCGGCGACAGAAGCGACCGTGAGGCCGCGCTTGATGCTGTGGAACATGATTCAACTCCTTTCGATTAACTTACGAATCTGCCGAATACAAAAAGCAAGCGCCCATAATGCAGCAATAGCAACCGCAATCTGATGCGCATCAGCCGAAGACAGCGGCGGCAGGAAACCAGTGTCCTCAGACCAATAGGGGGCCGCGCACTCTCCCGTAACAGGATCGATGCTTTCCTCATCGCAGCGGAGAATGCGCGGCATGGGTTACGCCTTCGCCGCCGCAGTGCGGGGCGTTTCGACCGGAATCAGATCGACGTAACGGCTCAGCGTCAGGTCGCCGTAGTTCGACAGTCCGAAGGACTGCGGACTAATGTCATAAACGCCCACCGAATAGACGGGCCGAGTGCCGAGGCCGACACGAAAGGGCAACTCGTACCCGTTTCCGAGATCGAGCGCGGCCATCTGGCTGCGAAAGATTTTGCCGTCCGGCGACCGCCGTTCGTCCACTGCCGCGTTTTTCACGTTGATGCGAGGCATTGCTGCAACTCCTTTTCGATTAGGGATTCATCCATAGCTCCACGAAAACGCCCCGGAATCCCCTGTCGGGCTACGTGTTGGCCCATAGCTGTCGCGAACGCGCCCGCGTCGCCGCCCATAGCCTTGAAAATCAATCCGATCGATTGGCCGCACTGGCGCTTGAGCCAGATCATCATTGCGGCGGCGGAAACCTTCGCTTTCGCAGCTTCCGTCTTGATCGTGGTGCAGGCACCGGAAATCAGGCCCGCAATGACCGAATAACTACCGCGCAGAAACGCGACGGGATCGCGCAGTACATCCAGCGGCACGCACCGGCCTTCGGCGTGCTTGCCATAAAAGCGCACTTCCAAGCGCGTCCACGGAGACTCCGGCAAACCCTGTTCCTTGCCCTTCTCGTAAACGCATAATTCCTTGTGGCCCTTGCCGCCCACGTACAACGTGGAGCCGGTACCGTGGCCCTCATCGCTCAGAAACCGATGCTTCGGTGGCCGACCAGACTCGGCAAATTCGCCACGCAGCGCGGCTTCGCGCAGGGCGTGGACGTTGACCGTCTTGCCGTCGTAATCGTCGTGCGCTACGTCGCAGCGCGATATCCGACCGTGCAATTCATCGACAGCACGGGCCACGTTCGGCCACGGCCGCCGCACCCACTTCGTGCCGCCGCCCGAGAGAGAAACGCATACGGTGCCCTTGTTGCCATCCAAGCCGATGCGGCCCACGACCTCGCCGTTCCGATCCACCAGCACCGAGGAAAGGCGGTAGAACTGCCACATGCGTTCACGGATCGGCCCCGGGACAACTTCCCCCGAGAAGCCAAAGAGCCAACCGAGTACCTGATGGAGCGAATGCAGGCCAAACTCTTCAAGACGGGATGCCGGAAAGACCAACGTCAGGAAGTCGATGATGGCCCCGGCACCCTTTTGGCCCGTGTTACTGCTCGGGCCTACCGCCCCTCCCTGCCCCGCCTCCGGGCTTTTCCCCGGCGTGACCGGGGAAAAGGTGGCAGAAATGCCGTCCATCAGGCGAAACGCCCAGCCTTGAGCTTGGAGACGCGCACGGCGGCATCCAGCACGCGGCCTGCCGCCACGGCGCAGCCCAACTCGTTGAGACGAAGCGCGATGCGTTGCAGATCGAGGCCGATGCGCTTGGCTTCGGCGATGCGCTCGCCCTCAACGCGGGCGGACTCGATCTGTTCGGGGATGAGGGTTTCCGCAGCTTCGGCGGGTTGTGACTTCGGACGTGCCATTGCTCTTGCTCCTATCAATGAGTGCCGGGCTTCTGGTCGGCGATAGGAGCGCCGGGCACCCGCCCGACGGTGTGCCTGTCGCCAGTCTGGCGACGCGGCATGTTGTAATCTGGGTGGCGACACAAGTCAACAGGATGGCGACATGCGCACTCTCAATGACCTACTTGACAAAATCAAAGAAACGCGCTCTCTGGCGTCAGACAACGCTCTCGGCGCTGCACTCGGGCAATCGAGGCAGAACGTATCGAACTGGAAACTGGGGAAGCGGCTACCGGATGCGGTGGCGTGTGCGCGAATTGCCGAGCTTTCCGGCGTACCGCTCGCCCATGTGCTCGGAATCGTGGGTGAGGCGCGGGCAATCAGCCGCGAAGAAAAAGCGGTCTGGCGTCAGTTGGCCAGCATGGCGGCATCGGTGCTATTGACAGCAGGCGCAATTGGTGCTCTCGCGCTCCCCGCTTGGGTTTCAGCCCGTGCAGCGATCGAGGGGGCAGCGCGGATTCTGTATATTATGTAAAATACAGTAACACCGAGATCCAAACCCCATGACCTGCCCATCGCATGACCTCTCCATCACTCGCACCCGGCCGGCGAAACGCGGTTTAATGGCCGAAACGGAGGGTGTTGCCATGAAATCGATCCGCTTGTTGTTCGCCTTTGCTGCGCTTGCCACGATGGCCGGCTGTGCCACTGCCCCCAAAGCGCCTCCACTGGCGGGCGGCGAGGTTTTCATCGATTCGGCGTTCAAGCCGCCCAGTGTGCACATCGATCCGCAGGAGGCGCTGGCGTTGAGCCCCGCCATGCAGCAGTTCGCCGATGAAATGAGCGCGGAAATCCGCCGCAAGGATCCGCGGCGTGGCCTGTTCGATGCGCTCTATACACGCGGCATGTTGCAGCTGGACTACGACACGGAGGCAACGCGCACTGCCGCCGAAGCCTTCGAAGCGAGGCGCGGCAACTGCATGTCGTTGGTGCTGATGACGGCCGCGTTCGCGCAGTACATGAACATGCCAGTGCGCTTCAACAGCGTCTTCGTCGAAGACAGCTGGGTGCGTTCGGGAGGCATCTATTTCGCCACTGGCCACGTCAACATCGGGCTCGGCAAACCGGTGGCGCCGGGCAATACGATGAGCCTGATCGGCGACCCCGATATGGTGACGATCGATTTCCTGCGTCCCGAGCAAAGCGCCCGGTATCGCAGCCATGCGGTGGACGAATCCACCATCGTGGCGATGTTTCTGAACAACCGTGCCGCCGAGTCGTTGGCGATGGGCAATCTGGACGATGCCTACTGGTGGGCGCGTGCGGCGATCCAGGCCGATCCGCGTTGGCTGGCGGCCTACAACACGCTGGCCGTGCTTTACCGCCGCAAGGGGCTGTCCGGGGCGGCGGAGTCCACGTTGCGGCTGGTGCTGGATCGCGAACCCCTGAACCAGATGGCGCTGACGAACATCGTGGTCGTATTGAACGACACGGGCCGTTCGGACGAGGCGCACCGCTATGCCAAGCAACTGGCGCAGATCCGCCCGATTCCGCCCTACCACTACTTCGACCTGGGGGTCGCGGCGATGCGGGCTGGCGACTATGAAGGCGCGCGCAAGCTGTTCCGCAAGGAAATCGCACGCGCCGCGTACGTGCCGGAATTCCATTTCTGGCTCGGCGTTGCGCATTACCAGCTGGGCGATCTTTTCGCTGCACGCAACGAGCTGGCCAAAGCCAAGGACAACAGCAGCACGGTTCGGGATCGGGAGCTGTACGGGGCCAAGCTGGCCTGGCTCAACGAACAGCGACGGCACTGATCGTAACGCCAAGCGTAGAGCAGCAATTCCAGCACCCGCGTCAGCGTGTCCGTTGCATCCACGGCTACAAAGCCGCGCTTGCGGTTCCCATCCGAACGGTTCGTCCACGTGCCACCCAGGCTCGGGCAGGCGCCGGTATCGGTGTTGCTGTAAGCATCTTCGGGAATGCCGGCCGCAGAACCTGCGCCGGACCACAGCCCGCGCGCCTCCGGCAGGCAGGGTGAAAACCGGTCGTCCAGGCTGGCCCGTTGCATGTCGCAATGCACAAAATGGCCGGCACTGATAGCATCGCTCCTCCCCTCTTCCACCGCTTCGCAGGCGTCATCCCGATGTGTTCGATCCTTGGCATCCTCGACCTCAAATCCGATCCCGCCACGCTGCGCGCGCAGGCCTTGCAGCAGTCGCGGCTGATGCGCCACCGCGGCCCGGATTGGTCCGGCATCTACGACGACGAACGCGCCATCCTCGTGCACGAGCGCCTGGCCATCGTCGGCGTGGATAGCGGCGCGCAGCCGCTGCGCAGCCCGGATGGCGCGCTGGTGCTGGCGGTGAACGGGGAGATCTACAACCACCGCGCGATCCGTGCGCAGCACGAACACGGCTACGCCTTCCAGACCCATTCGGACTGCGAAGTGATCCTGCCGCTGTACCTTTCCGGCAGCGACCCGGCCTCGGTTTCCGGCTGGCTCAACCAGCTCGAAGGCATGTTCGCCTTCGTGCTGTGGGATGCGGCCAACGGCACCTGGCTGGTGGCGCGCGATCCCATCGGCATCATCCCGCTGTATTACGGCCATGATGCACACGGCAATTTCTACGTCGGCTCCGAACTGAAGGCGCTGGCGGAGGTATGCAAGGACGCACGCGAGTTTCCGCCGGGAAGCTACTGGCGCAGCGGCGACGAAGCGCCGGTGTCGTACTACGCACCGCGCTGGCGCGACTACGCCGCGGTGGCGGGCGCCGAATCCGACCGCGGCAAGCTGCGCCAGGCGCTGGAAGCGGCGGTGCGCAGCCACATGATGAGCGACGTGCCCTATGGCGTGCTGCTCTCCGGCGGCCTGGATTCCTCGCTGGTCGCGGCCATCGCCAAGAAATACGCTGCGCGCCGCGTGGATGAGGACGAAAAGACCGAAGCCTGGTGGCCGCAACTGCACAGCTTCGCGATCGGGCTGCGCGAATCGCCGGACCTGAAAGCCGCCCGCGAAGTCGCCGCGCACATCGGCACCGTGCACCACGAACTGCACTTCACCGTGCAGGAAGGCATCGACGCGCTTTCCGACGTGATCCATCACCTTGAAACCTACGACGTGACGACGATCCGCGCCTCCACGCCGATGTACCTGATGGCGCGCCGCATCCGCGCGATGGGCATCAAGATGGTGCTGTCCGGCGAAGGTTCGGACGAACTGTTCGGCGGCTACCTCTACTTCCACAAGGCGCCGAACGCGCAGGCGCTGCACGAGGAAACCGTGCGCAAGCTCGATGCGTTGCACCTGTTCGACTGCCTGCGCGCGAACAAATCCATGGCCGCCTGGGGCGTGGAAACCCGCGTGCCCTTCCTCGATCGCAATTTCATCGATGCGGCGATGAACCTCGATCCGGAAGTGAAGCTTTCCGGCAAGCAGCGCGGCCGCATCGAAAAGCAGTTCCTACGCGAATCCTTCGCCGGCTATCTGCCGGAAAACGTGCTATGGCGGCAGAAGGAACAATTCTCCGACGGCGTTGGGTATTCGTGGATCGATTCGCTGAAAGCCCACGCCGAGCAGCTCGTGACCGACCAGGAACTGGCCAACGCGCGCTTCCGCTTTCCGTACAACACCCCGGCGACGAAAGAGGCCTATTACTACCGCACGGTCTTCGAGCGGCATTTCCCGCAAGCCTTCGCCGCCGAATGCGTACCGGGCGGCCCGTCCGTGGCGTGTTCCACGGCGGCGGCGCTGGAATGGGATCCCTCGCTGAAGAACGTGGTCGATCCATCCGGGCGCTCGGTGCAGGCGGTGCACAACGACGCCTACGCCTGATCGTGCAGCGGCTGGCTCAACGCTTCAGCTCGCGCCGGTAGAAGGCTTCGATTTCCGCGCTGCGCGCAGCGATGTCGAAACGCGACATCGCGTAATCGTGGCGCGGTGGATGGATTTCGCACAGTTCGCGTAGCCTGGCGGCAAGCGCATCGGCATCGTCGATGGGGAACAGCGGTGTTTCGATCTGCGCCGCCAGATGTTTCGCGCCATCGCTTTGGCTGGCGAGGATCGGCAGTCGGGCGTTCATCGCCTCCAGCAACACCAGCCCGAACGGCTCGCGCCGCGCCGGGCTCACGAAGGCGTCGAAGGCTTCGAGCCAGTCGCGCGTATCGGATACGAAACCGGGCATCAGCACCTCCGGCGGTGCGGCCTTGCGCAATGCCTTCCAAGCCGTGCCCTGCCCCACGATCGCCAGCCGCGCGCGCTCCTTCGGCAAGGCTGCGCGTTTCCACGCCTCGATCAGCGCATCGAATCCCTTGCCCGGCTCACAGCGGCCCAGCGCGCCGAACAGGAAGGTTCCAGGTGCGATGCCTTGCGCGGCACGGATGCGTTCGCGCCCGCCATCGCTCGCGTGCGAAGGCAGCGTCCAGTTGTCGATCTGCACGCTGTGTTCGCGCAGTGGCGAAGGAATCGCCGCAAGCTGCCACGGCGCGATGGCGATCAGCGCATCCAGCCTGGCGTGCTGGGCGGGCTTGTACTGGATGTGCAGCGTCGCCACGCGCAGGCCGGCCTTCGACGCACCATGCAGGGCGCGACAGGCACCGGAAAGGTGCGCGTGCGAAACCTCCGGTGCGATCCGTGCGATCGCCCGCCGCGCCTGCCAGCGCCGGAACAGATCGGAAACCAGCGTCGTGCGCACCTTCGCATCGAGCCGGTGCGCGATCGCATCGGGGCGGTTTTCGGCGGCGCTCCGGCACAGGACAAAATGCACCTCATGCCCTGCCCTGGCCTGCGCGTTGGCAAGCTCCACCGCATGGCGTTCGCTGCCGGCGAAACGGCGGGTCAGGATCAGGTGGGCGATCTTCATCGGGCCATTATCGCCTGTGTCGAAGGGTCAATCCCCGTTCTTGCCAAGCCGATCGGATGCTCCGAAAGCTCGACGGCAGCAGATTCGCCCGGCCAATCGAGCTGCATGTCGACGAAAACGTGGACTACGGCCAGGCCATTGCCTTTCTGCCCACGTTACAGAAAGCGGGCGTTCCGGCGTATCGCGTTTTCGAAGCTGCCAGGTAGCCTAATCGTCGTCCGGCCAACGAATCTGCGGCGAGGTACTCGCGGCAGCCCTCGGTTTCGGGCGCGCGGCGACCGCATTCCACACGGCCAGCGCATCGCGCAGTGGTTCGACATCGTGGACTCGTAGGATCGCAGCGCCATTCTGTGCCGCGATCAGGTGCGCAGCCACCGAGGCGGGCATGCGCTCGCTGACCTCGCGTCCCGTGATCTCGCCCAGCATCCGCTTGCGCGACAGGCCGGCCAGCAGCGGCACGCCGAGCCCGGCGATTTCGGCTTGCCGGGCCAGCAGGTCGAGGTTGTGTTCCAGGTTCTTGCCGAAACCGTAGCCGGGATCGACGATCAGCCTGGATTTCGGGATACCGGCCAGTTCGCAGGCGAAGAGGCGGTCGGCGAGGAAGCGCTTCACTTCGCCCACCACATCCTCGTAGTGCGGCGCATCCTGCATGGAGCGCGGTTCGCCCTGCATGTGCATCAGCGCCACGGGCACGCCCAGTTCGCGCGCGGCATCGAGCGCGCCTTCGCGGCGCAGCGCGTACACGTCGTTGATCAACCCCGCACCGGCGGCCACGGCGGCTCGCATGACCTCGGGTTTGCTGGTGTCGATGCCGATGGGAATCGCGGTCTTGCGCGAAAGCCGTTCGATCACGGGCACGACGCGGGCGATTTCCTTCTCGGCGGAAACCTCTTCCGCGCCGGGCCGGGTGGATTCCCCCCCGATGTCCAGGATATCCACGCCCTCTTCGATCAGCCGCAAACCGTGCATCACGGCGGTATCGGTATCGGCGTACCGGCCGCCGTCGGAGAACGAATCCGGCGTGACGTTGACGATGCCCATGATGCGCGGGCGGTCGAGCCTCAGCAGCCGGCCGGCGCAATCGAGGGTGGGCGTGGTGTCGAACATTACATGAACTCAGACGTAGGTCAGCTCAAACGTCGAAGATGCGGAGCCAACAAAACTGCGGCAGCGTTGGCTCCACTGCACTCGATAAATAAATTTCGCCGGTTCAATAGTAGTGCGGATCACCCATGTGCACGCCGTTCTCCGGATGGCGCAACCATGTCACGATATCCTCCGCTAACACCTTATTGATTCTGTCAAAAACCGTACAGGCGCTTTTCATCCAACCCATTGCCCCACCGCCGGATTTGCGCCGCGCGGTGAATGTCAGGTCTTCTTGGTCGCGAACTGACAGCCATCCTGCGATCTCCACGTACTTGTTATGCCCTCCGTTGCCACCGCGCCGGCTCATGGCTCCCAAGAATTGGATAGTCAGCGTTCCGAAGGGTGCTGTGTCATCGTGCGAAGCAGAAACCAAATCAATACCCGCCTCTCTGGCTGCCTTGACAAGAGAGTCCGATAGTACCTTCGGCATCGCACATTCCGCTTTTATGTTTTCCGCTATATCACTATCGGGAGCGTACTGGGGCAGAACGAGAGTTATCCGTTGCCCAGCATCCGGGGTTACCGCAAAAGCTGCTCCGGAAACCACGAGAACTGCAGGAAAAACAATAAGACTGAGATAGCGAAAAATGACTTGCACCGGCATCGACTCCTTCGGTGAGTTCACATCTGCGGCGCAGGCCCGCCCAGCGGCGTACCGGTGGCCGGGCCGGAATCGCTGCGCTTGGGCGGCGAAACCTTGCCGCTCTTGGCCCAATCTGCCGGCGGGCCGGGTTCGCGACCGGCCATGATGTCGTCGATCTGGCCGGCGTCGATGGTTTCGTACTGGAGCAGCGCATTGGCCATCGTGTGCAGCTTGTCGAGATTGCTCTCCAGAATCTCCTTCGAGCGCGCATAGGCGCGGTCGAGGATGCCGCGCACCACTTCGTCGATGCGGCGCGCGGTTTCGTCGGAGACGTTCTTGGTCTGCGTCACCGAGCGGCCGAGGAACACTTCGTCTTCCTGCTCGCCGTAGGCGATCGGCCCCATTTCATCCGACAGGCCCCACTTGGTGACCATGTTGCGCGCCATCTTGGTCGCGCGCTCGA
>CAZHXV010000120.1:0-9305 GCA_964536455.1 uncultured Aquimonas sp. | reverse complement strand
CCGCGCCGCGAAGCGGCGTCGGCTTGAACGAATTGTTAGGTGCGTCCCTAGCCACTTAAAACGCCTGATTCATCGACGGCGACCTTGGCACCCAGAGCCTCTAGTATGAGACGGAGGCCATTCACAGCGTCGGGATGTACATGGTGGATGGTCACAAGGTTGCGCGCCTTAACCTCTCGCTCAATCTCTCTGCGCATAGGCATGGGCAGATTGACGCTCCGACGTAGCTCTTTACGGAACTGAGCCAGTGCATGTTCGCCCCAGCCGGATGATGCTGGCTTGCCTTCGTGCCAACCAACGATCGCAACAATGGCCATAGCACCTAACGCTAATTCATACCCTAAACCAGGGCTGTAACGCCTGAAGCATACCCGCCTCCTAGGCGTTTTCCTACCTTATCGCGAGGACTTTCCCGAGTGCCATGTTACGCCGCATTTCCCAAACTTTGCGCCATCTTCCAACCAAGGCGCAGGTGTATGGGTTACACGGGAAAGAATACGGGCGTAACGATTGCATCGGGGCACGAAGCGGGTGGTGGCGATGGTTCCACAGGCCAGAAGTCATCGCAACACCGGCCCGGCCTGCTGGCCGAGGTGCGCCGGGTGCTGCGGCTGCATCATTACAGCCTGCGCACGGAACAGGCCTATCTGGGCTGGATTCGGCGCTTCGTTCAGGAAAACGGCCGCCGCCATCCGCGCGACCTGGATGGGGAGGATGTGGAGCGCTTCCTTTCCGCTCTGGCGGTGGAGCGCCATGTCGCGCCCGGTACGCAGAATCAGGCATTGGCGGCGCTGCTGTTCCTTTATCGCAAGGTGCTCGATGTCGAGTTTCCATGGCTGGAATCGGTGACGCGCGCCAAGCGCACGCGGCGCGTGCCCACGGTGCTGGATCGGGACGAAACCCGTCGCCTGTTGGCGCATCTGGACGGCAGCAGCGGTTTGGTGGCGCGGCTGCTTTACGGTAGCGGTTTGCGAATCATGGAAGCCGTACGGTTGCGCATCAAGGATGTCGATTTTGCCCGGCATGAAATCGTGGTGCGCGATGGCAAGGGGGCGAAGGATCGGCGCGTGCCGCTGCCGGCGTCGATCTCGGAGGCCCTGCGCTGGCAGGTGGAACGCGCGCTTGAGGTGCATGCGCAGGATCGCGCGAACGGGGTGGCCGGCGTCTGGTTGCCGTATGCCTTGTCGCGAAAATACCCGAATGCCTCGGTCGAACCGGCCTGGCAATTCGTGTTTCCTTCGCCCGCCGTGTGTTTGGACAGGCGCGAGAATCTGCATCGCCGCCATCATTTGGATCCCGACAAGGTGCAACGCGCGATCAAGCGCGGCACGCAGGCGGCGGGAATACTGAAACCCGTCACCTGCCACACGCTGCGGCACTCCTTCGCCACGCACCTGCTGGAAGGCGGCGCGGATATCCGCACCGTGCAGGAATTGCTGGGGCATTCGGACGTGAGCACCACGCAGATTTACACGCACGTACTCAATCGCGGCGCCTCGGGAACGCTCAGCCCGCTGGATCGGGTGTGAGGCCCTGTTTGCCCAATCCAAACTGCACCAGGGCCGGGTTGCCGGATTCTTCGTTGCGCCAGTAGCCCAGTTTTTCCAGGTCGGCGGCGAAGGCTTCGTCCTCGTCCACGGCAATCTCGAAGCCACACAGCACACGGCCGTCGGCGGCTCCGTGGTTGCGGTAGTGGAACAAGGTGATGTTCCAGCGGCTGCCCAGGGTTTCCAGGAAGTGCAGCAGCGCGCCGGGACGTTCGGGAAACTCGAAGCGGAACAGGCGTTCGCGCGGGAGGGGCGCCGGGCCGCCGACGAGGTGGCGCACGTGCAGGCGCGCGACTTCGTTTTCGGTGTAGTCGGCGACGGGGTAACCCGCATCCCGCAGCGTTTTCAGCAAGGCGGTGCGTTCGGTCGCGCCGTGTTTGAGTTGCACGCCCAGATAGATCTGCGCCTGGCCCGGGCCGTGGTAGCGGTAGTTGAATTCGGTGATGGCGCGGCTGCCGAGCCTGCGGATGAGGCCCAGGTAGCTGCCGGGCTGTTCCGGAATCGTCACGCCGAACAGGGCTTCGTTCTGTTCGCCGATGCCGGCGCGTTCGGCGACGTAGCCGAGCCGGTCGAAGTTCATGTTCGCGCCGCTCAGCACGGCGGCGAGCGTGCGGTGGGTGCCGGGATTCGTGGCGCACCAGTGTTTCATGCCGGCCAGGGCAAGCGCGCCGGCCGGTTCGACGATGGAACGGGTGTCCTCGAATACGTCGCGGATCGCGGCGCAGACCTGGTCGGCATCGACGACGACGACTTCGTCGATGCGGTTCCTCAACAGCTCGAACGGAAGTTTCCCGACTTCGCGCACCGCGCAGCCATCGACGAAGATGCCCACATGCGGAAGGCGAACCGGCGCGCCGGCTTCGAGCGCGGCCTTGAGGCAGGCGGCATCGTCCGGCTCCACCGCGATGATGCGGATGGAAGGATCGAGCGCCTTGAGGTAACTCGCCATGCCGGCCGCCAGGCCGCCGCCGCCCACGGGGATGAAGACGGCATCGAGCTTGCCGTGATGATCGGTGACCAATTCCATCGCCACCGTGCCCTGCCCTGCGATCACGTCCGCATCGTCGTAGGGATGGATCAGGGTGCGGCCTTCCGCCTTCGCCAGTTCCAGCCCATGCGCTGCGGCATCGTCGTAGGAATCGCCATGCAGCACGGCGCGCGCGCCGAGCGCTTGCACTGAGGAGAACTTGATCTTCGGCGTGGTGGCCGGCATCACGATGACGGCATCCAACCCCAGGTGTTTCGCGCCGAGCGCCACGCCTTGAGCGTGGTTGCCGGCGGATACGGCGAGCACGCCGCGCGCGCGTTCTTCCGGCGTGAGCCGCGCCAGTTTCGTGTACGCGCCGCGCAACTTGAACGAAAACACGGGCTGCAAATCTTCGCGTTTCAGCAGCACGTTCTGATGCAGTCGCGCGGAAAGGCGCGGCGCGGGATCGAGCGGCGTGCGGCGCGCCACGTCGTAAACCGGCGCGGTGAGGATGCTGCGCAGCCAACCGCCTGCGTCGCTGGCGGCGGGCGGGCTCATTGGCTCTTCGTCGCCCTGGACGCGCGCAGCCGCCCGGCGACGAATTCGCCCGCTTGCGCGGTCGAAACCGCGCCGGATTCGGCAAGATCGGCGGTCAGCACGCCTTCGTCGAGCGCGGTTTCCACGGCGTTCTCCACCGCGTTGGCTTCGGCCTCAAGGCCGAGCGAATGGCGCAGCAGCAGGGCGACGGAAAGCAGCGTGGCGTACGGATTGGCGATGCCCTTGCCCGCGATGTCCGGCGCGGAACCGTGGATCGGCTCGTACAGGCCGGCCTTGCCGTCGCCGATCGAGGCGGACGGCAGCAGGCCCATCGAACCTGCAAGTACCGAGGCCTCGTCGGTGAGGATGTCGCCGAACAGGTTTTCGGTGAGGATCACATCGTACTGGGCCGGGCGATGCAGCAGGTGCATGGTCATCGCATCCACCAGCACATGCTCGAACGCGATGTCCGGGAATTCTTCGGTCAGCACGCGCGTGACGACGCTGCGCCACAGGCGCGAGGTTTCCAGCACGTTGGCCTTGTCCACGTGGGTGATCTTGTTGCGGCGGCCACGCGCGAGCTGCGCCGCGCGGCGGGTGACACGCTCCACTTCCTGCACGGTGTAGCGGGAAACGTCGATGGCGACATCGCCTTCGCGTTTCTTCTCGCCGAAGTACGCGCCGCCGGTGAGTTCGCGCACGAACAGCAGATCCACGCCTTCGAGCAATTCCGTCTTGATCGGCGAATGTTTCGCGGCGACCGGGTGCGGCTTGACGGGACGAAGATTCGCATAGACGCCGAGCGTGGCGCGCAGTTTCAAGAGGCCCTGCTCGGGGCGGACTTTCGCATTCGGATCCGACCATCGGGGGCCACCGACCGCGCCCAGCAGCACGGCATCGGCGCGCTCGCACAGGGCGATGGTTTCCGGCGGCAACGGATCGCCGCTGGCGTCGATGGCGGCACCGCCGATCAAGGCTTCTTCGAGGGTGAACTCGTGGTGGTAGCCGGTGGCGATGGTGTCGAGCAGGAGGCGGGCCTGCGCGACGACTTCCGGGCCGATGCCGTCTCCGGGGAGGAGGGCGAGGGTTGCTTTCATGGAGAACCTTTTGGGCTGGTGCCGCTGGTGTTTCTCCCCTCTCCCTTGACGGAAGAGAGGCTATGGTTCGTCAGGCGGCGCGGGATTGCTCGAAGGTGGCGATGGCTTCCTCCTGCAACAGCAGGTATCCGAGTTGATCCACGCCCTTGAGCAGGCACTGCCGCGCGAAGGCCTCGACCTCGAATCCGATGGCCGTGCCATCCGGCAATTCGATCCGTAGCGCCTCCAGATCGACGACGATCTTCCGGCCCTCGAGGCCGGCGATGCGCTTCCAGTCGGCCTCATCGACCACCAGCGGCAGCACGCCGTTCTTCAGTGCGTTGTTGCGGAAGATGTCGGCGATGCGGGTGGAGATCACGACGCGGATGCCGTAGTCGAGCAAGGCCCAGGGCGCATGTTCGCGCGAGGAGCCGCAGCCGAAGTTGCGGCCTGCGGCAACGATGCCGGCGCTGCGCAGTTCGGGGCGATGCAGGGGAAACTCCGGGCGCTCGTTGCCTTGCGCGTCGAAGCGCCAGTCCGCGAAGCAGGCACGGCCCAGACCGGCGCGTTCGGTGGTGGTGAGGAAACGCGCGGGAATGATCTGGTCGGTGTCGATGTTTTCTTCCGGCAGCACCGCGAGCACGGATTCGAAACGGGCGAACGGTTCCATCAGGCGGCTTTCCCTGCGATGAAGGTGCGCGGATCGGCGATGACGCCGGCAATGGCGCAGACGGCGGCGGTGACGGGGCTGGCGAGCACGGTGCGCGCGCCCTTGCCCTGGCGGCCTTCGAAGTTGCGGTTGGAGGTGGAAACGCACAGTTGCCCGGCGGGCACCTGGTCGCCGTTCATGCCAAGGCACATCGAGCAGCCCGGTTCGCGCCACTGCGCTCCGGCAGCTTTCACGATCTCATGCAGGCCCTCGGCTTCGGCCTGGCGTTTCACGGCATCCGAACCGGGAACGACCAGCATGGTGACGTGCCCGGAAATCGTGTTTCCACGCAGCACCTGCGCCACGGCGCGCAGATCTTCGATGCGGCCATTGGTGCAGGAGCCGATGAACACGACATCGACCTTCCGCCCGAGCAGCGGCGCGCCGGTAGTGAACCCCATGTAGGCGAGGCTGCGCTCGGCAATGTCGTCGGTCGCGGCCGGCACAGGTTGGTCGATGGCGACGACCTGGCCGGGGTTGGTGCCCCAGGTGATGGTCGGGGCCACATCGGCGGCGTCGATGACGATTTCGCGGTCGAAGGGTGCGCCTTCGTCGCTGGCGAAGTGCTTCCAGCGTTCCACCGCCGCATCGAAACCCGCGCCCTTCGGTGCGTTGGGGCGCCCGCGCAGGTAGGCGAACGTGGTGTCGTCCGGCGCAACCAGCCCGGCACGCGCACCGGCTTCGATGCTCATGTTGCACAGGGTCATGCGGCCTTCCATCGAGAGCGCGCGGATGGCCTGCCCGCGATATTCGATGACGTGGCCGGTGCCGCCATCCATGCCGAGCACGCCGATGATGTGCAGGATCAGATCCTTGGCGCTGGCTTCCGGGCGCAGCGCGCCGTTGACCGTGACGGCGAGGGTTTTCGGGCGACGTTGCAGCAGGCATTGCGTCGCCAGCACGTGGCCGACTTCGGTGGTGCCGATGCCGAAGGCGAGCGCGCCGAAGGCGCCGTGCGTGGCGGTGTGCGAATCGCCGCAGACAATCGTCATGCCCGGCTGCGTGGCGCCCACTTCCGGCCCCATCACGTGCACCACGCCGCGCTGGCCGGAGCCGAAGCCGTGCAGGGTGATGCCGAATTCGCCGCAATTGCGCTCCATCGTCGCCACCTGGTTCGCGGTAGCGGCATTGAGGTAGGGCAGCGTGCCGTCCGGGTTGGGCGGCAGCGTGGGCGTGGAATGGTCGAGCGTGGCGAGCGTGCGATCCGGGCGGCGCACCTTCAGGCCGCGCGCGCGCAGTTCCTCGAACGCCTGCGGCGTGGTGACTTCATGCACCAGGTGCAGGTCGATGTAGAGGATGGCGGGCGCTTCGTCGCTTTCGGCGCGAACGCAGTGCGCATCCCAGATTTTGTCGATGATGGTCTTTTTCATCGCGGTCACACCGGATCGAGCCAGCCGTATCTGTCTTCCGTCGCGCCGTTGAACAGGCCGAAGAAGCGGTCTTGCAGCGCCTTGGTGACGGGGCCGCGCGTACCTGCGCCAATCGGTGCGCGATCCACGGATTTGATCGGCGTGACTTCCACGCCGGTGCCGCAGAAGAAGGCCTCGTCGGCCAAGGTGAGGGATTCGCGCAGCAGCGGTTGTTCGACCACTTTCAGGCCAAGGTCGGCGGCCAGGGCGAAGATGGTGTCGCGGGTGATGCCCACGAGGATCGAAGCGGTGGCGGGCGGGGTGTAGAGCACGCCCTTCTTCACCACGAACAGGTTTTCCGCGCTGCCTTCGGAAAGCGTGCCGTCGGGCGCAAGCGCGATGCCTTCGCCGTAGCCGTTGCGGCGCGCCTCCATCGCGATCAGTTGCGAATTGAGGTAGTTGCCGCCGGCCTTGGCCGCGGTGGGGAAGGTGTTGGGCGCGGCGCGGTTCCAGCTCGAAATGCAGGCGTCGATGCCCTCCTCCAGCGCGGTCTTGCCCAGGTACGCGCCGAAATCGAAAGCCGCCACGATCACATCCACCGGCCCATCGGCGGGCGGGCAGACGCCGATGCCGCTGTTGCCGCGCATCACCAGCGGGCGGATGTAGGCCGAGGCCAGGCCGTTCTCGCGCACGGTGTCGCGGATCGCCTGGTTGATCTCATCCTGCGTGTACGGGATCCCTATGCGGTAGATCGCCGCCGAATCGAACAGGCGCTGCGTGTGCTCGGCCAGGCGGAACACCGCCGTGCCTTTAGGCGTGCGGTAGGCGCGCACGCCCTCGAACACGGAGGAGCCGTAGTGGATGGCATGCGACATCACGTGCACGGTGGCGCTGGCGTAGGGAACGAGCCGGCCGTTGAACCAGATTTTTTCCGGAGGGTTGGGCATGGGATTTCCGTTGCGGGAGAAAAACTAGGCCGCCTCGCTGCGCGCCACCAGAAGACGGCGGCGTTCGATGCGGTTGACCACTTCGAGCAGGGCCAGGGCCGAGGCTTCCAGTACGTCGGTGGAGACGGCGCGGCCGTGGTGAGTGCGGCCGTCGCAGGCGGCTTTCAGGCGCGCTTCGCCTTGCGCATCGTCGCCGATGGAAAGCGAGCGCACTTGGTAGTCGTGCAGTTCCAGCGGCATGGCCGTGGCCAGTTCGATCGCGCTGAACATCGCGTGCACCGGGCCGTCGCCGGAGGCGCTCTGGCGCACGAGGCGGCCGTCCTCATGGCGCAGTTCGACCGTGGCTTCCGGCTGCGCGCCCTGTCCGATGCGTCCGCCGATCTGGATCGAATTCAATTTCCACGGGCCGGTTTCGTCGCCGCTGGCGCCCAGGGCGATGGATTCCAGATCGGCGTCGAACACTTCCTTCTTGCGGTCGGCGAGGTTCTTGAAGGCGGCAAAGGCCGCGTTGAGGCGCGCTTCGTCCAGCTCGAAACCCAGTTGCCTGAAGCGATCCGCGAGCGCGGCGCGGCCCGAATGCTTGCCCAGCACCAGCGAGGAACGCGAGACGCCCACGTCTTCGGGCGACATGATTTCGTAGGTGGCGCGGTGGCGCAGCATGCCGTGCTGGTGGATGCCAGATTCGTGCGCGAAGGCGTTCTCGCCGACGATGGCCTTGTTGCGCGCGATCTGGCTGCCGGTGAGGGCGACGAGCTGGCGCGAGGCCGGATACAGCTTCTGCGTGCGGATGCGGGTGCCGATGCCATAGACGTGGGGGCGGGTGCGCAGCGCCATGACGATTTCCTCCATCGCGGCATTGCCGGCGCGTTCGCCGATGCCGTTGATGGTGCATTCCACCTGGCGCGCGCCGTTTTCGACAGCGGCCAGCGAGTTGGCCACGGCCAGGCCGAGGTCGTTGTGGCAATGCGTGGACAGGATCGCCTTCTCGATGCCCTTCACGTTCTTCTTCAGGTGCGCGAACAGGGCGCCGTATTCGGCCGGCACCGCATAACCCACGGTATCGGGAATGTTGAGCGTGGCGGCACCGGCCTCGATGGCGATCTCCAGCGCCTGCACGAGGAAATCCGGATCCGAACGCGAGGCGTCCTCGGCGGAGAATTCCACGTCGGCGCACAGCGAACGGGCCAGCGCGACGTGCGTGGCGATGGAATCGAGCACCTGCTGGCGGTTCATCCGCAGCTTGTGTTCCAGGTGCAAATCGGAGGTGGCGATGAAGACGTGGATGCGCGGCTTTTCGGCGGCCTCCACCGCGCGCGCGGCGGTTTCGATGTCGTCCCTGCCGCAGCGCGCCAGCGCCGCGACGGAACTGCCCTTCACCGTGCGCGCGATGGATTGCACGGCGTGGAAATCATCCGGACTGGCGGCCGCGAAACCGGCTTCGATCACATCGACGCCGAGTTCGGCGAGCGTGGCGGCAAGGAGGAGTTTCTGACTCGTGGTCATCGAGCAGCCGGGCGATTGCTCGCCATCGCGCAGCGTGGTGTCGAAGATGCGGACGTAGTCGGACATGGCTTCCTCTCCTTGGGTTTGCGGCGGGGTGACAAAGCCTCTCTCCCTTGACGGGAGAGGGGTTGGGGAGAGGGTGCCTTGGCGAAGCTACACGCTTCGCGCGCCCCCTCATCCGGCGCTTCGCGCCACCTTCTCCCGCAAGGGGAGAAGGAAAAACAACAATTACTTCTTTGCGGATGCGGATTCCTTCAGCCAGCTCATGTTGGCGCGCAGGCGCTTGCCGACTTCCTCGATCGGATGGCTGATGTCCTTCTGCTTGAGCGCGTTGTAGTTGGCGCGGCCGGCCTTGTGCTCGTTGATCCATTCGCGCGCGAACTGGCCGTCCTGGATTTCCTTCAGCACGGTGCGCATCTGCTGGCGGGTGTGTTCGTCCACCACGCGCGGGCCGCGGGTGAGGTCGCCGTACTGCGCGGTTTCGGAGATGAACTGGTGCATCCGCGTGATGCCGCCGTCGTAGAGCAAGTCCACGATCAGCTTCAGTTCGTGCAGGCATTCGTAGTAGGCGATTTCCGGCTGGTAGCCGGCTTCGACCAGGGTTTCCCAGCCCATCACGACCAGTTCGGTCGCGCCGCCGCAGAGCACGACCTGTTCGGCGAACAGGCCG
>CAZHXV010000119.1:6891-9324 GCA_964536455.1 uncultured Aquimonas sp. | reverse complement strand
CGTTCTCGCTGTACGGCGAACTCACGGTGCGGCAGAACCTGGTGCTGCACGCGCGGCTGTTCCACGTGCCGGAAAAGGAAATCGCCGCGCGCGTGGACGAAATGGTGGAGCGCTTCGGCCTGCACGCCTGCCTGGATGCCTTGCCCGCGAGCCTGCCGCTCGGCGTGCGGCAGCGGCTGTCGCTGGCGGTGGCGATGGTGCACAAGCCGGAACTTCTGATCCTCGACGAACCGACCTCGGGCGTGGATCCGGTGGCGCGCGATGCGTTCTGGCGGCTGTTGATCGAACTCTCGCGCCGCGACAGGGTGACGATCTTCATCTCCACCCATTTCATGAACGAGGCGCAGCGTTGCGACCGCATGTCGATGATGCACGCAGGCCGCGTGCTGGACAGCGATGCGCCTGCGGCGCTGGTGCAAAAGCGCGGCGCGGCGACGCTGGAAGATGCTTTTATTGGCTATCTGGTCGAAGCCAGTTCAGGCCCCTCTCCCCTTGTGGGAGCGGGGTTGGGGAGAGGGGGAAAGGCGCGCGCTGCGCGTGAACCCCTCATCCGGCGCTTCGCGCCACCTTCTCCCGCAAGGGGAGAAGGGAAAAGCAGTTCACGCTTCAGCCTCCAGCGCCTCCACGCCTATCTCTGGCGCGAAGCCCTCGAACTGCGCCGCGATCCCGTCCGCGCCACGCTCGCGCTGGCCGGTTCGCTGATCCTGATGTTCGTGATGGGCTACGGCATCACGATGGACGTGGAAGATCTGCGCTACGCGGTGCTGGATCGCGACCAGACCACCTTGAGCCAAAGTTACGCGCTGGGCCTTTCCGGCTCGCGCTATTTCTCCGAACGCAGCGCCATTGCCGATTACGCCGATCTCGACCGCCGCATGCGCAACGGCGAACTCTCGCTCGCCATCGAGATTCCCGCAGGCTTCGCGCGCGATCTCCTGCGCGGCAACAACGTGCAGATCGGCGCATGGATCGACGGTGCGATGCCGCAGCGGGCCAGCACCGTGCAGGGCTACGTGCAGGGCATCCACCAGCATTGGCTGGCCGAACAGGCCGCCGAACGCCTCGGCGCAGGCACGGCCGCCATCGCCAGCGTGCAGGCGCGTTTCCGCTACAACCCGGACGTGAAAAGCCTGCCCGCGATGGCGCCGGCGGTGATCCCGATGCTGCTCCTGATGCTGCCCGCGATGCTGACCGCGCTGGCCGTGGTGCGCGAGAAGGAAACCGGCTCGATCACCAACCTCTACGTCACGCCGGTGACGCGCAGCGAATTCCTGCTTGGCAAGCAATTGCCCTACGTGGGCCTTGCGATGCTGAACTTCCTGATGATGAGCGCGCTCGCCGTCACCGTGTTCGGCGTGCCGGTGACGGGCAATTACCTCGCGCTCGCACTGGCCGCGCTGATCTTTGCCTTCGCCGCCACCGGCATGGGGCTGTTGGCCTCGTCGGCGACGAAAAGCCAGATCGCGGCGATGTTCTTCGCGATGGTCGGAACCCTGATCCCGGCCACGCAGTTCTCCGGCCTGATCGATCCGGTGTCCTCGCTCGAAGGGGTGGGGCGCATCGTCGGCGAACTGTATCCGGCCACGCACATGGTCACGATCAGCCGTGGCGTGTTCAGCAAGGCGCTCGGGTTTTCCGATGTGTCCGCATCGTTCTGGCCGTTGCTGCTGTCCGTGCCGGTGATCCTCGGCGCGGCCATCGCGCTGCTGAGGAAGCAGGAACGCTGACATGGACGCGCGCATCGCCTCCCGTTTCCTCGCCAACGTCCGGCGGCTCGGCGTCAAGGAACTGTGGAGCCTTGCGCGCGATCCGACGATGCTGGTGCTGATCGTCTATGTCTTCACTGTCGCCGTCTATACCGCCGCCACGGCGATGCCCGAAACCTTGCACAAGGCGCCCATCGCCATCGTCGATGAAGACGCCTCGCGGCTGTCGCAGCGCATCGTCGCGGCCTTCTATCCGCCGCAGTTCCTGGCCCCCGAACTGATCTCGCTGTCCGAAATGGATGCGGGCATGGACGCAGGCCGCTACACCTTCGTGCTGAACATCCCGCCCGGCTTCCAGCGCGACGTACTGGCCGGAAGGCAGCCGGAAATCCAGTTGAACATCGACGCCACGCGCATGAGCCAGGCGTTCGCGGGCAGCGGCCACGTGCAGCAGATCGTCGCCGGGGAAATCGCCGAATTCGCCCAGCGCCATCGCGGCGCGGCCGTATTGCCGGTGGAACTGGCGCTGCGCGCGCGCTTCAATCCGGCGCTCGATCCTTCGTGGTTCGGCGGCCTGACCCAGATCATCAACCAGATCGCGTTGCTCTCCATCATCCTCACCGGCGCGGCGCTGATCCGTGAACGCGAACACGGCACCATCGAACACCTGCTCGTGATGCCGGTGACGCCTGCGGAAATCATGCTGGCGAAGGTGTGGTCGATGGGG
>CAZHXV010000119.1:0-6881 GCA_964536455.1 uncultured Aquimonas sp. | reverse complement strand
CGCGCTGTTCTTTGCGGGCGCGGCGCTGACCCTGTTCGCAACCACGTCCATGGGCATCTTCATCGCCACGCTGGCGCGCAACATGCCGCAGTTCGGCATGCTGATGGTGCTGGTGATGATGCCGCTGCAGATGCTCTCCGGCGCCGCGACGCCGCGCGAAAGCATGCCAGCCCTGGTGCAGAACATCATGCTGGCCGCGCCGACCACGCATTTCGTCGAACTGGGCCAGGCCATCCTGTTCCGTGGCGCGGGCATCGAGGCGGTGTGGAAGCCATTCCTCTGGCTCGCCGTCATCGGCGGCCTGCTGTTCGCGTTTTCCCTGTCGCGTTTCCGCAAGGCCATCGGGCAGATGGCCTGAGGCTTCCCCAACTGCGCATCGCCGTTCCACCCGCTGTACCCACCTGCCAAACGAGGAGCGCCACCATGAACACCGACACCGCCGCACCCTTCGGCCCCTTTGCTTCCATCGGGCTTGTAAAGGCCAACATCGAACTTTCGCTGCGCACCGGAAGGCTGTTGCAGGAATACGCCCAGCAATGGCTGGAACTGGCCTCGCGCGCCGGCAAGGACGAACTGGCCGAATCCGACGCCGAACTGGCCGACGTGATCGCGGCGCCCGACTGGCAGGCGCTCGCCGCACTGCCGGCCGAATCGTTCTGGCGCCAAGTGCAGCAGCGCTACGGCGACCTGGAAGCCACTGCGCAAATCGCCATCGGCGCGCAGACCACATTCGCGCACGGCCTGAAGAACGCGCTCAACGACTGGCAGAAGGCCGCCGCATCCGCGCTCGGCGGCGGCTTCCAGTTCCAGCCGCCGGCGCTGGCGCAGCCGTTCGACGATATCCTGAAGCAATGGAACGCCAGCCTCGCCACGCTGCTGCCGGGCGCGGTGGCGCAGACGGCAAAACCCGCGCCGAAGGCCGCATCGAAGAGCGCCAAGCCGAAAGGAACCGCCAGTGACGAATGAATCCGGCACGCCGTCCGCGCAGGACGATGATCTGGGATTGCTGCGCAACCGCACCTTCGACGAACTTGCGGTCGGCGACAGCGCCAGCATCGAGCGCACGCTGACGATGCAGGACATCCAGTTGTTCGCGCTGCAATCGGGCGACATGAACCCGGCGCACGTCGATCCCGCCTATGCCGAATCGACGCGCTTCCAGGGCGTGATCGCGCACGGCATGTGGGGCGGCGCGCTGATTTCCGGCGTGCTCGGCACGCGCCTGCCGGGGCCGGGCACGATCTACCGCGGCCAGAGCCTGACATTCCTGCGGCCGGTGCGCGTGGGCGACACGCTGCGGGTTTCCGTCACGGTGGCCTCGCGCGAGGCAGCGCACCATCGCGTCACGCTGGACTGCCGCTGCGTCAACCAGCATGGCGAGGTCGTGATCGAAGGCGTGGCCGAGGTGGTCGCGCCGACGCAGCGGGTCGAACGCGCCCGCACCAGCCTGCCGGAAGTCCGGCTGGAAGCGCCCGAAGGCGACGGCCTGCGCAGGCTGCTCGACCACGTGCGCCCGCTCGGCGCGATCCGCATGGCCGTGGTGCATCCGTGCAATGCGCTCTCGCTTTCCGCCGCGCTGGAAGCGCGCAGCCTGGGCCTGATCGAGCCGGTGCTGATCGGGCCGAAGGCGAAGATCGAGGCCGTGGCGAAGGAGGCCAATCTCGATCTTTCCGGCCTGCGCCTGGAAGACGCGCCGCACAGCCACGCCGCCGCCGCGCGCGCCGCGGAACTGGCCAATCGCGCCGAAGTGGAAGCGCTGATGAAAGGCAGCCTGCACACCGATGAATTGATGGGCGCAGTGGTGTCTTCCAGCGCCGGGCTGCGCACCAAGCGCCGCGTCAGCCACTGCTTCCTGATGCAGGTCGCGGCCTATCCGCGACCCTTCATCATCACGGACGCGGCGATCAACATCGCCCCGATGCTGGAACACAAGGCCGACATCATCCGCAACGCCATCGACCTGGCCCACGCCATCGGCGTGGAGCAGCCGCGCGTGGCGATACTGGCGGCGGTGGAAACCATCAATCCGGCCATGCCCGCCACGCTGGATGCCGCCGCGCTGTGCAAGATGGCCGACCGCGGCCAGATCGTCGGTGGCGTGCTCGACGGCCCGCTCGCCTTCGACAACGCCGTCTCGCCGGCGGCGGCGAAGATCAAGGGCATCCAGTCGCCCGTCGCGGGCCAGGCCGACATCCTCGTCGTGCCGGATCTTGAAAGCGGCAACATGCTGGCCAAGCAGCTCGAATACATGGGCAACGCCGCCACCGCCGGCATCGTGCTCGGCGCGCGCGTGCCCATCGTCCTGACCAGCCGCGCTGACGCCGCCGATACCCGCATCGCATCCTGTGCGATCGCGGTGCTGCTGGCGCATCGGTACAGGACATCGCCTCCCTGATACATGCCGTTCCTTCTCCCCGTGCAACGGGGGAAGAAACAGCAAGAGCCTTGAGCCACCCATGAATATCGCATCCATCGAACCATCGACCCTGCACGATCCCGTCTGCGGCATGACGGTTCCCGCCGATGCGCCCTTGCAGCGCGCGCATGAGGGCGTCGTTTACGGCTTCTGCTGCGCCGGCTGCCTGGCGAAGTTCGATGCGAATCCCGCCGCCTACGTGCATGCCAAACCCGCGCCGGAAACGCCCGCCGCCGGGTGTTGCCACGCCGCGCATGCGCCGCGCCCGGCCAGTACCGAACCTGCACCGCCCGGCACGATGTACACCTGCCCGATGCATCCGGAAATCCGCCAGGATCATCCGGGCACCTGCCCCAAGTGCGGCATGGCGCTGGAGCCGGAACTGCCCTCGCTCGATGGCGATGAGGACAATCCCGAACTGCGCGATTTCTCGCGCCGCTTCTTCTGGACGTTGCCGCTCACGGCGGCGGTGTTCGTGCTGGCGATGTTCGGCCACGGGCGGCAGTGGCTGGATCGCGGCGTGCAGAACTGGGTGGAGCTGCTGCTGGCCGCACCGGTGGTGCTGTGGGCGGGCGCGCCGTTCTTCGCGCGCGGCTGGCAGTCGATGCGGCACCGCAGCCCGAACATGTGGACGCTGATTTCCCTCGGCGTGGGCGCGGCCTTCCTCTACAGCGTCGCCGCCACGCTCGCGCCCGGCCTGTTCCCCGACGACTTCCGCGACCACGGCCATGTCGCCGTGTATTTCGAGGCCGCCGCCGTGATCGTTTCGCTCACGCTGCTGGGGCAGTTGATGGAGCTGAAGGCGCGTTCGCAGACCGGCGCCGCGATCCGCGCCCTGCTCGGCCTTGCGCCGAAGACCGCGCGCCGGATTCGCGCCGATGGCGGCGAAGAGGACGTGCCGCTGGAACACATCCACGTCGGCGACATACTGCGCGTGCGGCCCGGCGAGAAGGCGCCGGTGGATGGCGTGGTGCTGGAAGGGGCCAGCGCGATGGATGAATCCATGCTCACCGGCGAGCCGTTGCCGGTGCGCAAATCGCCTGGCGATGCGGTGATCGGCGCAACCCTGAACACCAGCGGCGCGCTGACCATCTGCGCGGAGAAGGTGGGTTCGGCGACGGTGCTTGCACAGATCATGCAGCTCACCGCGCAGGCGCAGCGCAGCCGTGCGCCGATGCAGCGGCTGGCCGATGCCGTTTCCGGTTGGTTCGTGGCGCTGGTCGCGGTCGCCGCGCTTGCTGCGTTCTTCGGCTGGGGCCTGTTGAAGCCCGATGGCGGCTGGCTGTTCGGCCTGATCGCGGCGGTATCCGTGCTGATCATCGCCTGCCCCTGCGCGCTGGGGCTGGCGACGCCGATGTCGGTGATGGTGGCCAGCGGCAAGGGCGCGAGTGCTGGCGTGCTGTTCCGCGATGCGGCGGCGATCGAGCGGCTGCGCGCGGTGGATGTGCTGATCGTGGACAAGACCGGCACGCTGACCGAAGGCTGGCCCGCGTTCGAGCGTGCGGTGGCCGTCGGCGACTGGACGCCCGATGACGTATTGCGATTGGCCGCGAGCTTGGATCAAGGCAGCGAACACCCGCTGGCGCATGCCCTCGTTCGCGCTGCGAAGGAACGCGGCCTTGGGCTGGAAGCGGCCGGCGATTTTGCTTCGGATGCGGGAAACCGGCCTCGTCGTGGATGCCGTTGCCGGAGAAGCGCAAGCATTGCGGCAGCAGGGCGCCAGCGTGATGTTCCTCGCCGTGGATGGCGCATTGGCCGGGTGGCTGGCGGTCTCCGATCCGGTCAAGCCTTCCACGCCCGAAGCGCTCGCCAGGCTGCGCGCGGGCGGGCTTCGCATCGTGATGGCCACCGGCGACGGGCAGGCCACGGCAAAGGCGGTCGCGGAAAAACTCGGCATCGCCGAAGTGCATGGCGAAGTGCGGCCCGCCGACAAGCTGGCGCTGGTGGAAAAACTGCAAGGCGAAGGCTGCATCGTCGCCATGGCCGGGGATGGCATCAACGATGCGCCCGCGCTGGCCCGCGCCGATGTCGGCATCGCGATGGGCACCGGGACGGACGTGGCGATGGGTAGCGCCCAGGTCACGCTGGTGAAAGGCGATCTGCGCGGCATCGCCACGGCGCGGGCGTTGTCGCAGGCCACGGTGTCCAACATGCGCCAGAACCTCGCCTTCGCGCTGCTCTACAACGCCCTCGGCGTACCGCTCGCGGCGGGCCTGCTGTACCCCTTCACCGGCCTGATGCTGTCCCCGATGATCGCGGCGCTGGCGATGAGCGCCAGTTCCGTCTCCGTGGTTGCGAACGCCCTGCGGCTGCGGCGCACAGCACTCTTGTAGAGCCGAGCTTGCTCGGCTGCTCTTCGTTGAACATCGAAAGCAGCCGAGCAAGCTCGGCTCTACGAAAGCATGCGCGAAACCGTTCTAATGTGCGCGCTTTCCTGGACAGGCACACGCCATGAACCGAACGCTTCCCCCTGACCGCTATCCCACCTGCGGCGATCTGGTGCTGGTGCTGAACTGCGGTTCCTCCAGCATCAAGTTCGCGCTGTTCGACGCGGGGCAAACTCCGCTGCCGCGCCAGCCGGTGTGGAACGGAAAAGTGCAGGGCATCGGGCGCTCGCCGACCACGTTCGGCGAAACCGGCGTTGTGCCGTTCCAGGTGGAACTGGACGGACAGCGGCCCTACCACGCCGCGCTGGAACTGATCCGCCAGCACGTCGTGGAACGCCTGGCGGGACGCAAGCTTGCGGCGGTGGCGCATCGCGTCGTGCATGGCGGCAGCAAGTATTCCGCGCCGACGCGCGTGACCGCCCAGGTGCTGGAAGACCTCAAGGGCTATATCCCGCTCGCGCCGCTGCACCAGCCCTTCGCGCTGGAAGCCATTGCCGAACTGCTGGCAAGCCGCCCCGATCTTCCGCAGGTCGCCTGTTTCGATACCGGCTTCCATCACAGTCTGCCGCAGGTGGAACAGATGCTGGCGCTGCCGTATGCCTGCTGGGAACAAGGGCTGCGCCGCTACGGCTTCCACGGGCTTTCCTACGATTACATCTCGCGCGTACTGCCCGAACGGCTCGGCGAAAAAGCGCGCGGCAAGGTCGTCGTGGCGCACCTGGGCAGCGGCGCGAGCCTGTGCGCGATGCAGAACCTTTCAAGCGTCGCCACCACGATGGGCTTCTCCGCGCTCGATGGTTTGATGATGGGCACCCGCTGCGGCGCGCTCGATCCGGGCGCGGTGCTTTACCTCATGGAAATCGAGAAGCTCACGCTGGAGGAGGTAGGGCAGGTGCTCTATCACCACTCCGGCCTGTTCGGCGTTTCCGGCGTTTCCGCCGATCCGCCCGTGCTGCTGCCGCGCGAACACGAAGACAGCATCGAGGGCGAACGCATCCGCGCCGCGCTCGCGCTGTGGGTGCGCCGCATCGTGCGCGAAATCGGCGCGCTCGCCGCCGTGCTCGGCGGGCTGGACGCGCTGGTCTTCACCGCCGGCATCGGCGAGCACAGCGACGTATTGCGCGAACGCATCTGCCGCGATCTTGGCTGGCTGGGCCTGGATCTGGACGCTGCCGCCAACGCCGTGCACGGGCCGGTCATCTCGACACCTCAAAGCCGCGTCACTGCCGTGGTGGAACCGACCAACGAGGAATGGATCGCGGCGAGGCAGGCGCTGGATGCGGTGCGGGCATTGGCGTCGTAGCCGGCTTGCAGCCAGGTATCGGTTTGCCGGAGCGCGAGGTGGGCACGAACGTGCCCACTCTGCGATTGCACTGGTTCAGGCCGTCAATCGCGCGAGAATCGCGGCGGTCTGCGCTTCGTTCGGTTCGGCGCCGCCGTCGATGCGGAACTCCGGCGCTTCCGGGGCTTCGTAAGGCGCGCTGATGCCGGTGAAGTTGGGGATTTCCCCGGTGCGGGCGCGGCGGTAGAGGCCCTTGGCGTCGCGCGCTTCGCAGATTTCCAGCGGGGTATCGACGAACACTTCGATGAATTCTCCCGGCGCGAAGCGTTCGCGCGCCATGCGGCGTTCGCTGCGGTAGGGGCTGATGAAGCTCACCAGCACGATCAGGCCCGCATCCACCATCAACCGCGCCACTTCCGCCACGCGGCGGATGTTTTCCACGCGATCCTCCTCGGTGAAGCCCAGGTCGCGGTTGAGGCCGTGGCGCACGTTGTCGCCGTCGAGCAGGTAGGTGTGGAAGCCCTGCGCGTGCAGGCGCTTTTCGATCCGGTTGGCAAGCGTGGATTTGCCCGAGCCGGAAAGCCCGGTGAACCACACGCAGGCAGGGGTCTGGCCCTTGATCGCGGCGCGTGCGGCGGGGTTCACGTCCAGGTGTTGCCAGTGGATGTTGGCGGCGCGGCGCAGGGCGAAGTCGATGCGGCCCGTGCCGATGGTGGCGTGGCTCTGGCGGTCGATCAGGATGAACGCGCCCAGGGCCTTTTCCTCGTCGAACGGCGCAAAGGCGATGGGCCGATCC
>CAZHXV010000118.1:7285-9452 GCA_964536455.1 uncultured Aquimonas sp. | reverse complement strand
ATTCCTCGTTGATCAATCCATTGCGCGGCGAGGATCGCGACAAGCGTTTTTCGGATCGGCCGGACATGTTCTCCGGCACGATGGAGAACTACAACCTCACCCTGGACTACCAGTTCTCCGGCGCGAAGCTGACCAGTTCCTCGACCTGGTCGGATTACGAGGCGCTGTTCAACGTCGATCTGGCCGGCACCTTCAACCAGCAGATCGCTTTCGCGCTGGACGCGCCGGGCGAAATGAAATCCTTCGTGCAGGAAATGCGGCTGGTGTCCGATACCGGCGGCAAGTGGGATTGGGTACTTGGCGGATTCCACTTCAAGCGCGACCGCGACGTGTTCTTCGGTTATCGCTCGAACGAGGCGTACCTGGCGGCGAGCGGCATCACCGGCCTGCCGGACGAGTATTATCAGCGCTTCCAGACCTTCGACTATTCCAAGGAACAGGCGCTGTTCGGCGAACTGACCTATCGCTTCGACGACGATTTCTGGATCACCGGCGGACTGCGCTACGGCAAGATGCAAGCGCAGGGCTTCACCCGCGAAGGCGGCTACACCAGCGATTACCTCTCCGCCGTCGCCTGGTACTGGGCGCTGTACGGCATCTACGGCGCGCCGGTCACGATCGCGCCGGTCGCCGCCGCCGAGGGCGCGGTGGCCAAGGAATCCGGGCCGTCCTACCGGTTCAGCGCGTCGTGGCGTCCAACGCCGGACACGACCACGTATGCCACGGTTGCCACCGGCTTCCGCGCGCCCGCCGTGAACACCCGGGCGGGATCGGTCAGCGCGATCGATCCGGACGATCTGGTCATTCCGTTCGGCGCCGATTCGGACGAGATCGTCAGCTACGAGCTGGGCCTGAAGGGCCGTTGGCTCGATGGCCGCCTGTTCGGCAATTTCGCGCTCTACTTCATCGACTGGAACGACATCCAGGTACAGGCCAACCGCGTCTCCGACCAGGTGCAGTTCGCCACCAACATCGGCGGCGCGTTCAGCCGAGGCCTGGAGTTCGAACTGGTCGCGATGCCGACGATGAACTGGACGATCGCCCTGAACGGCCAGTTCAACAAGTCCGAGGTGAACGACCTGACGACCGAGGAAGCCGCGATTTCCGGCGCGGTGGACGGTGCGCGGCTGGCGGGGCCGGAGTTCAGCGGCTCGCTGACGACCAGCTACGCCTTCGACCTGCCGCGCAATGCGCAAGGCAACGCCTCGCTGGCCGTGGTGCACGTGGGCAAGTTCCCCGGTTCGTTCCCGAACGTGCCGGGCCAGCCCGGCGTGGAAAGCCCCACCTACGGTTGGACCGAGGACTACACCCTGGTGAATGCGAACTTCGCGGTCGCCATCGACCGGTTCACCGTTGGGCTCTACGTGGAGAACCTGTTCGACGACGACTCGATCAACTACGTCCACCCGGAAGCCTTCATCGACGGCCGCTACGGCGTCGTGCGGCCGCGCACCGTGGGCGTGCGCCTGGGCTACAAGTACTGATGGCACGTGGTGCGAACCGTCAACGCTCAACCATGCTTCCCGGGCGCGCCGGCCGTGCCCGGGAAGGCGGCACGGAGGGCAGGATCGTGAGCCGCAGGTTCGCCGGCGCATTGCTGGCTGCAATCGCGGCCTTGGGCGGCGTGCAGGCCGCCATCGCGCGGGACAGGCCGGTGGTCGAAGCCCCGGCCGGCACGGTGAAGGGCGAGGCGCTGGAAGGCGTCGATGCCTTCCGCGGCATTCCCTATGCACAAGCGCCGGTGGGAAAGCTGCGCTGGCGGCCGCCCGTGGCGGCGGCGCGCTGGAAGGGCGTGCGCGATGCCGGCCGTTTCGGCCCGGCCTGCCATCAGCCGCCGTCCCGGCCCGGCAGCCTCTACGCACCGGGCGAAGCGCTGGCGGTGAGCGAGGACTGCCTCTCCTTGAACGTGTGGACGCCGGAAGAGGCGGCCAGCGCGCCGGTGTTCGTCTGGATCCACGGCGGTTCGCTGACCGGCGGCGCGGGCAGCGAACCGATGTACGACGGTGCGCGGCTGGCCCGCCACGGCCTGGTGGTAGTGAGCATCAACTACCGCCTGGGCGTGCTCGGTTACCTGGCGCATCCGCAGCTCAGCGAGGAATCGCCGGATGGCGTTTCGGGCAATTACGGCCTGCTGGACCAGATCGAGGCGCTGCGCTGGGTACGGCGC
>CAZHXV010000118.1:347-7275 GCA_964536455.1 uncultured Aquimonas sp. | reverse complement strand
CCTTCGGCGGCGATCCGGACAAAGTCACGATCGCCGGCGAATCGGCGGGTGCGTTGAGCGTGATGTATCTGATGGCTGCGCCCGCCGCGCGTGGCCTGTTCCACGGGGCCATCGCACAGAGCGCCTACATGGCCTCCACGCCGGCACTGCGCGCTACGGCGCACGGCACGCCCTCGGCGGAGGAATCCGGCCTGGCCCTGAGCCGCCGGATCAAGGTGCGCGGCCTGCCACGGCTGCGCGCGATGGAGGCGCAGGAACTGACGATCCAGGCCGCGCTGTCGGGCTTCCTGCCGCTGGGCAACGTGGACGGCAAGGTGCTGCTGCGCCAGTTGGTGGACAGCTTCGACCGCGGCGAACAGGCACCGGTGCCGATCCTCGCCGGCTTCAACGACGGCGAGATCCGTTCCCTGCGCATCCTGCTGCCGCCCCCGCCCGCCGATGCGGCGGCGTACGAGGCCGCGATCCGCGCGCGCTACGGCGAACTGGCCGACGCGGCCTTGCAGCGTTACCCCTCGGCGAACCTCGACGAATCGATGCTGGCCACCACCCGCGATGCCCTGTACGGCTGGACGGCCGAGCGTCTGGTGCGCAGCCAGACCGCCGCCGGGCATCCGTCCTTCCTGTACTTCTTCGACCACGGCACTCCGGCATCGGACGAAGCCGGCCTGCACGCCTTCCACGCCAGCGAACTGCCCTACGTGTTCGGCGCCATCGACCGCCTGCCGCCGAACTGGCCGCGCATCCCGCAGACGGCGCAGGAATCGAATCTTTCCGCGGCGATGATGGGGTATTGGGCCGCATTCGCGCGCGATGGCGTTCCGTCCGCACCGCAACAGCCGCGCTGGCCCGCCTATGGTGATGCGCGTGCCTACATGGCCTTCGACGGCCGCCCGATGCCGGGCGAACATCTGATGCCCGGCATGTACGAACTGCTGGAAACCATCGTCTGCCGCCGCCGCGCGCAGGGCGACCAGTCCTGGCACTGGAACTTCGGCATCGTCGCGCCGCCCTTGCCCCCAGGAGCGCCCGGATGTCCGTGATCCACGGGGAAATGCAGGATTTCCCGCTGACCCTCGACCGGCTGTTGGATCATGCCGCGAAGTGGCATCCGGAGGCCGAGGTGGTGACCGCGCGCGAGGGCGGGCGGCGCGATCGCGTGGGCTATGCCGAACTGTGGCGGCGCAGCCGCAGGCTGTCGGCGGTGTTCGCGCAACTGGGCATCGGCCTGGGCGATTGCGTCGCCACCCTGGCCTGGAACACCACGGCGCACGTGGAAACCTGGTACGCGGTGATGGGCATGGGCGCGGTGTGCCACACGCTCAATCCGCGCCTGACCGATGCGCACCTGCTTGGCATCCTGGCCCAGTCGCGGGCGCGCGTGCTGGTGGCCAGCGCCGACCTGGAGGCGCAGGCGCGGCGCATCGCCGCGCAGTCGCCTTCGGTCGAGCGCGTGCTGGTGATCGACGGCGACGCGCATGCCGCCGATGCGCTCGAGCCGATGCTCGAACGGGCGCAGGGCGAAGTCGAATGGGGCCGGTTTCCGGAAACGGCGCCGTGCGGGCTGTGCTTCACCTCCGGCACCACCGGCGCGCCGAAGGGTGTGACCTATACCCATCGCGGCAATTTCCTGCACACCCTGCGCGCCCTGCAGGCCAACACCATGGCGATCACCACCTGCGACAGCGTGCTGATGGCCGTGCCGATGTTCCATGCCAACGGCTGGGGCGTGCCGTTCGCGGCGCCGGCGGTGGGCGCGCGCCTGATCCTGCCCGGCCGCCATCTCGACGGCGCCAGCCTGGCGGCGCTGATCGATGCCGAATCGGTGACCGTGGCCTTGGGCGTGGCGACGGTGTGGCTGGCGCTGGTCGAACACCTGGAAGCCACCGGCGGGCAGACGCCTTCGCTGCAACGGGTGATCGTCGGCGGCGCGCCGATTGCGCCGGCGCTGATGCAGCGCATCGAGGAGCGACTGGGAGCGAGTGTGCAGACCAGCTGGGGCATGACCGAACTCTCGCCGACCGGCGCGGTGGCCCTGCCCAACGATCCGCAGCGCAGGGCGCACCTGTCCGGCCGCCCGGCCATCGGCGTGGACTGGCTGCTCACCGATGCCGACGGCGTGGCGCTGCCCGAACAGCGCGGCGCGGAGGGCCATCTGCGGGTGCGCGGCGCGAGCGCGATCCAGCGCTATTTCGGCGAGACGCAGCCGGCGGTGGATGCCAACGGCTGGTTCGCCACCGGCGATCTGGCGCGCATCGACGATGCCGGCAACCTCATCATCACCGGCCGCGCGAAAGACCTCATCAAGTCGGGCGGCGAATGGATCAACCCGGCGGAGATCGAGGACATCGTCGGCGAACTGCCGGAAGTCTCGCTGGCGGCGGTGATCGGGCGCGTGCATCCGAAGTGGGGCGAACGCCCGGTGTTGCTGCTGGAACTGCGCGCCGGCTGCACGCTGGACGATGCGGCCCCGCTCGATGCCTTGCGCGGCCGGGTCGCTTCATGGTGGCTGCCCGATGCGGTGATCCGGCTGGAACGCATGCCGCTGGCGGTCACCGGCAAGATCGACAAGATGCGCCTGCGTTCCGAATACGGCGGCGCGTGAGACGCTTGCAAAATCCTGTGGCACAGGGATGTGCCGCCGAATCAGGCACGCAAGTGCTTGACGACCGTGTTCTTGCAAACCGCGGCAGGATGCCCGGTATTGCCATTGGTTCGTGAGGTTTCCCCATGCTCGACCGACGCCGATTCCTGATCTCCAGTGCCGCCATCGCCGCCAGCGGCTGGATGGCCAGGGCGGGCTTCGCCGCCGGCGATGCCTTCGCGCCGGTCATCGCGCGCCTGCGGCGCTTCGTGGACGAGGGCGAATTGCCGTTCGCCTCGCTGCGCATCGCCCGGCACGGGCGCGTGCTGGCGCAGGCGCAGGTATCCGGCATCGAAGCCATCGGCCCGGACAGCATTTATCGCATCTATTCCATGACCAAGCCGGTGGTCGCGGCCGGTATCGTCCTGCTGGCCGAGGACGGGCATCTGCAACTGGAGGACGAGGTATCGAAGTTCGTGCCCGAATTCGCCGGACTTGAGGTGCTTACCGACGCGGAGGACCGGCTGGAACCGGCACGACCGATGACGGTGGCGCACTTGCTGACCCACAGTTGCGGCCTGGCCAACAGTTGGGGCGATGCGAAGGTCGCCCCGCGTTATCGGAAGGCGGGCCTGACCGCCGCGGCGTGGATGTTCGACGAAGGCATCGGCGGGCTGGACGGCTTCGCGCGCCGGCTCGGCGCCCTGCCGCTGGAATTCCAGCCGGGCACGAACTGGCTCTACGGCTACGGGCTGGACATCGCCGGGCTGGTCGTCCAGCGCATCAGCGGCCAGCGCCTGGGCGATTTCCTGAAGGCACGCATCTTCGATCCGATGGGCATGGCCGCGACCGGATTCTTCGTGCGCGAAGACCGCGCCGGCGACCTGGCCGGTCTGTACACCAGCAGCGGGAACGGCCTGGAACGGGCCGCCGCTGACATGCAGAGCCGTGCCCTGTCGCGGCCGCTGGCGGATTCGGGCAGTTCCGGTCTGGTATCCACGCTGGAAGATTACGGCCGCTTCGCCGACATGCTGGCCAATGGCGGCGTGCGCGAAGGGGCGCGGGTGATGAGCGCGGCATCGGCGCGTTTGCTGACGACGCCGTACGGGCCGCAGGCGCCGCTGCTGCCCGCACTGGAACGCTTTGGCCGCTACCCGCCGGGCAGCGTCGGCCATGCCCTGGGCGGCATCGTCCGGCTGGATGATCGCAGCGGTGCAGGTTCGGCGGGCGAATACGCCTGGGGCGGCGCGGCGGGCACCGGCTTCTGGGCCAACCCGGCGCTGGGGCTTTCCGTCACCGTGATGACCCAGCGGATGCAGACGGCCAATGGCGCACCGGCACGCGATGCGCTGCGGCCGCTGGTGTATGAGGCTCTGGCCTCTGCCGTCTGAATCTCATCAAGGATGGAAATCGTCGGGTGAGGTGGAGGCCAGCAGGTCGCTGTGCGCGGCTACTTGATCCAGCCAGAGCCGAGCCTGGGGCAGTTCGCATTCGAAGAAGCAGCGCGCTGCGGCGCGCTTGCCCCGGTGGAAAGACGAATCCGTGCGGCAAAGGCGTGTCATGTCCAGCCACAGCCACGCCACCACGCAGTGGCCGAAGGCGCGCAACAGGGGCGTAGCGTCATCCAGAGATGGCGCAGCGGCGGCCATCGCCACTTCGGCCAGGTGCCGCCACGCGGCCTCCAGTTGCCTGGCGTGCGATGCCAGTTCCGGCGGCGCCCGGCATGCGGCAAGGGTGGCTTCGACCTGTGCGTGCAGTTCGGTGAAGGCCGCGCCGCGGTCGCGCAGGAGCTTGCGGCCCAGCAGGTCCAGCGCCTGGATGCCGGTGGTGCCTTCGTGGATGGGATTGAGGCGATTGTCGCGGTAGAGCTGCTCCACCTCGTAGTCGCGCGTGTAGCCGTACCCGCCGTGGATCTGTATCGCCAGGTCGTTCGCCAGCAGGCCGTATTCGGAAGGCCAGGTCTTCACCACGGGCGTGAGCAGGTCGAGCAGGCGGCCTGCGCGCGCGGCGGAAGCGTCCTCGCCGCTGGCCTGTTCGTCCAGCAGGCGCGCGGCGTACAGGGCCAGCGCGAGTGCGCCTTCGGCATACGCCTTCTGCACCAGCAGCATGCGCTTTACATCTGCGTGTTCGATGATCGCCGCCGGGCGGCTGGCACCGTCGACATCGGCGATGCGGCCCTGAATGCGGTGGCGCGCGTACTCGACCGAAAGCAGGTGGCTGCGGCAGGCCGCGGCGGCGGCGCCGAGGCCGACGTGGGTGCGGGCCTCGTTCATCATGTGGAACATCTGCGCCAGGCCTTCGCCGAGGCCGCCGATGCGCCAGCCGACCGCGCCGGCGCGGCCCTGCGGCGTGTGCCTGCCTTCGCCGAAGTTGAGCAGGCAGTTGGAGATGCCGCGATAACCCATCTTGTGGTTGAGGCCGGCCACCGCGATGTCGTTCGCTTCGCCATTGGGCAGGCGCCTGGGCACGACGAACAGCGAGATGCCCTTCACGCCGGGCAGCGGCTTGCCGTCGGCGCCGGGCGTTTTCGCCAGCACCAGATGGACGATGTCGGCGGTGATGTCGTGGTCGCCGGCGGAGATCCACATCTTGTTGCCGCTGATGCGATGGCGCTGGCCCAGCGCGTCTTCGCCCTCGAATGTGGCCAGGGTGCGGATATCGGCCAGCGAGGAACCGGCCTGGGGCTCGGACAGGCACATCGTGCCCAGCGCCTCGCCGCGAATCTGCGGCAGGGCGAAGGCCTCGACCTGCATGGGACTGCCGAAGCGGGCCAGCAGGCGCGCATTGGCGATGGACAGCATCGGATAGGCCGAAGCGGCGAGGCTGGCCGCCATGAAATGCGCGATGGAGGCGCAGTGCAGCGACAGCGGCAGCTGCATGCCGCCCAGCGATTGCGGGAACGGGGCGGCCGGCAGGCCGGCGTCGGCGTATTGGCGAACCGCAGCGGCGATTTCCGGCAATACCGTCACGCCCTCGGCACCCAGTTCCGGTTCGTGCCGGTCGCCGGGCTTGAGCGTCGGAAGGAAGGCGCTCATCGCCAGTTTTTCGCTGAGATCGAGCACCGCATCGAGCGATTCGCGGCTGTGTTCGGCATAGTGCGGGCGTTCGAGCAGCTTCCCGACGCGCAGCCAGTCGAACAGCAGGAAATCCAGGTCGCGGCGGTCGAGCAGGGGCGCGGGCATGGGCGTGTCCTCCGGGTTCAGATCACCGATGCGCCGCCGTCGATCACCAGCACCTGACCGGTGATGTGGCGACCGGCTTCGGAGACCAGCAGCAGCGCGGCGCCTTTCAGATCGTCCGGGCCGCCCAGCCGGCCCAGCGGGGTGTGATCGACGAGGTAGTCGCCGTGGGCTTCGAGCAGCACGTTGGCCAGCTTCGAGGGAAAGAAGCCGGGCGCCAGCGCATTGACGTTGATGTTGCGTGGGCCCCATTCGGCGGCCAATGCGCGGGTGAAGTTGACCACCGCGCCCTTCGCCGCGTTGTAGGCGATGGTGCCGACCAGCTTCGGATGATGCCCGGACAGCCCCTCGATGGAGGCGATGTTGAGCACCTTGCCGCGGCCCTGCGGAAGGAAGGCGCGCCGCCCGGCCGCCTGGGTCAGCAGGAACAGGCCAGTGACGTTGAGGTTGAAGACCTTGTTCCAGCCTTCCAGCGGAGTGTCCTCTATCGGGGCGCCCCAACTGGTGCCGGCGTTGTTGACCAGGATGTCGAGCCTGCCGTGGCGCTCGACGATCTGGCGGACCAGCGCATCGGCCGCTTCCGGCGTGCCCAGGTCGCAGGCGATGGCCTCGGCGGCGATGCCGCGCGATGCGAGCTGCGCCACCGCGCCGTCGAGTTCGGCCGCCTTGCGTGCGGCCAGCACCACGCGGGCGCCGTATTCGCCCAGCGCTTCGGCGATTTGCAGGCCCAGCCCGCGCGAACCGCCGGTGATCAGCGCGATCTGGCCGTGCAGGTCGAACAGTTGCGCCAGTGGGCGTGTTGCAGGAACGGCGGTGGCGTCAATCATCGAGGTCTCCAAAGGTTCTGTTGCCGGCATGCAGCCGCACCAGCAGTTCGGCCGGCTGCCAGGCCCAGCCCTGGTGCCCTTGGCCGTAGCGTTCGATGGCGGCTAGCACCTTGTCCAGTCCGAGGCGGTCGGCATACGCCATCGGGCCGCCGCGCGCCGCCGGAAAGCCGTAGCCGGCGGTCCAGACCACGTCGATGTCGGCCGGCCGCCAGGCGATGCCTTCCTCCAGGATGCGCGCGCCTTCGTTGATGAGCGCGAATACGCAGCGCTCCACGATTTCCGCATCGCCGATGGCGCGGCGTTGCAGGCCGATTTCGGTGGAGTGCGCGATCACCAGCGCG
>CAZHXV010000118.1:0-337 GCA_964536455.1 uncultured Aquimonas sp. | reverse complement strand
GGATAGAGATAGAAGCCGGCGCCGGTCTTCTGGCCGTAGCGGCCGAGTTCGCAGATCCTGTCCGGGAGCCTGGAGTAGGGGCGCCCGGGCTGTTCGATCGCGCGGCGCTTGCGGATGCTCCAGCCGATGTCCTGGCCGGCCAGATCCATCACCCGCAGCGGCCCCATCGCGAAACCGAAGGCTTCCATGGCGTGGTCGATCTGTTGCGGCAGCGCGCCTTCTTCCAGCAGGAAATACACCTGTCGCAGATATTCCTCGAACATGCGGTTGCCGATGAAGCCGTCGCACACGCCGGAGACCACGCCGACCTTGCCGAGCCGGCGCGCGAACGCCATCG
>CAZHXV010000117.1:0-9488 GCA_964536455.1 uncultured Aquimonas sp. | reverse complement strand
CGAACTTGTTGGAAAGCGCCATCAACAGCGCACCACGGCAGCGGCTTTGCAGGTTCTCCTCGGTGGTATCCGGCGCACGATCGGCGAACAATGGCGCGAGCGTCTTGAGGAAGCCCTCGAACGGGGCTTCTATCGGCAGCGCGAGCAGTTCCACGCCCAGCGCCGCGGCCTGCTGCGAGGCCAGATCGTTGGAAAGATCGCTGGTGTAGCGCGAAGGCAGCCGCACCGCCGTGACGTTTTCCGCACCCAGCGCATCCACCGCGATGGCCAGCACCATCGCCGAATCCACGCCGCCGGAAAGCCCCAGCAGCGCGCGCGAAAAGCCGTTCTTGGAGAGATAATCGCGCGTGCCGCGCACCAGCGCGCGCCAGGCCAGGCTATCGCGGGTTTCGTCCGTTTCGCAGGGCCAGGCCACCCGCGAGAACCTGCGCCTTTCGGCGTCGTAATCGACGAGAAGCAAATGTTCATCGAACGCACGCGCAGGCGGATGCCGCGCGCCGTCGCCGTCGCACAGATCCGAAGCGCCGTCGAACACGAGTTCGTCCTGGCCGCCGACCACGTTCAGATAGGCGATGCCGACCCCGGTTTCCGCCACGCGCCGGGTCAGGAGTTCATCGCGCTGTGCGGATTTGTCGCGCTCGAACGGCGAGGCGTTCGGCACCAGCACCAGCTGCGCGCCCTGCGCCACCGTCTCCGCGATGGGCTCGGCGAACCACAGGTCTTCGCAGATCACCAGCCCCACGGGCACGCCGTTCACCTCGAACACGCAAGGCCCGCCATCGGGATCGACCACGAAATGGCGGCGCTCGTCGAACACCGCGTAATTGGGCAGCTCGCGCTTGCGGTACGTGGTTTCCACCGCCCCGTCGCGCAGCACGGAAGCCGCGTTATAGACCACCGCACCGGCGGCCTCGGGCCAACCCACCACCGCCACGATGCCCCGCGCCGCCCGCGCCACCTCACCCATGGCCTGCGCGCAACGCGCCAGGAATGCCGGGCGGTTCAACAGGTCTTCGGGCGGATAGCCGGACAATGCCAGCTCCGGGAACACCACCACATCCGCCCCGTGTTCATCCCGCGCCATACCGATCGTCTGCGCAATGCGACGCGCATTGCCATCGATCGCACCGACCGGGAAATCGAACTGGGCAAGGGCGATGCGCAGGGGTTTGGACATGGCGGCAGGTTCGTCGAACTAAGGCCGCAAGAGTAGCGCCGCCACCTTGCATTTTCCGCCCTGCCCCCAACGCGGGTTCCGCTTCAGGCGACAATCCCCGCACATGGCTCGAACCAAAGCTTACGCTCTGGCCTTGGCCACGAACCGCCCTTCCAGCGCACAGGCGATGCCACCGTCGCTGCCGCGCAATTGTGCGACGAGCGTGGCGCGGGCCTTGCCCTTCTGTGCGAAGGCGGCGAGGAATTCCTTCCACTCCTGAGCCGTCGCCAACCGGGCTTCGGCGCGGAGGTCGTCGTAGAGCGGGGCGAGGTAGCGGATGGCGCTGTCCTGCACGTACACCTCGGCATCGAAGCCGGCCTCCATCAACCTGATGCTGACGAGCGCCCAGGCGGCGAGGGTGGCGACGCTGGCGAGGCTGCCGCCGAAGGCGTTGCCCTTGTCGTTGACGTTGGGGGCGAGCGGCGCGGCGAGGAGGAGGCTTTCGCCATCGTAGGCGGCAAGCCGCAGCGCCATTGCACGGGCCTGCGGAATGGCGGAAAGGCGCTGTTCGATCCGCTGCACGGGAGAGGGCTGATCCATCGAGGACAATATCCGAGAATGCAAACCGCACATTCTGCCAGCCTCCGCCCATGAACCGCGCTGCCGTTTCCACGCCCGCCCCGCTTTCCGGCTGCACCGTGATCTGCCTGCGCCCTGCCGCGCAGCAGGCGGCGGTGCGCAGGCTGGTGCTGCGCGCCGGCGGTGGTTTCGTCGCATTGCCGGGCTTGCGGTTGGCCGCGATGCCGGATCCGGAACGCGCACTGGAAGACCTGCGCACCGCGCTGCAATCCGAAGCGGCGATCTTTACCAGCCCCGCCGCCGTGCAGTTTGCCGCGCGGCTGCTGCCGCTGGCCGCGCGGGTGCCCGCCGCCGTGTTCGCCATCGGCGAAGGCACGGCCCGGGCGCTGCGCCGTCACGGCATCGCCGCGATCGCCCCGACGGGCGCCAACATGCAAGGCGAAGGCGTACTGGCGCTGCCGCAAGTGCTTGCCCTGCGCGAATCGGCGGGCATCGTCACCGCGCCCGGCGGACGCGAATCCATCGCGCCGGAACTGCAACGGCGAGGGCTGGCGGTACGCCTTGCGCCTGTCTATCGGCGCCTGCCGCCGAAGCCGCAGGCGCGTTCGCTGCTGGCGCTGCGGCAGAGCGCGCCGCCGCGTGCGGTGCTGGTTTCCAGTGCGGAAGCCATCGACAACCTTTCCCGCACGCTGGAGCCGCGGGATTTCGCGCTGCTGCGCGACGCCATCGCCGTGGCCAGCAGCGCCCGTCTGGAAGCGCTGGTACGGGAGCTGGGGTTCGCCCGCGTGTCGCGGGCGGAAAACCCTGCGCCGGAACGGATGCTGCACGCCCTCGCTGTCGCCATCGCAGACTGAACCTGGCGCCATTGGAGCAGCCGATAGCGCAGGCCAGTTCCGGTAGCATGTCCGCGTCGTTCCCCGCCCGCCACCGCCGTGACCGAAACCGATCCATCCGTCATATCCACGCCCACCGCTTCCACGCCGCATCGCTGGCCGTGGGTATTCGCGCTGCTCGTACTGTTCGCCGCCACCGCCGCGCTGCTCTGGTTCCTGCACGGCACGCGCGAAACAGCGGCGGTACGGGAAGACCAGGTACAACAACGGGAGGCGCTGGAGCGCCAGGTCGCCGCGCTGGAACAGCGGCTGGATCAGATCCAGCGCAACCAGCAGGGCCTATCCTCCCGGCTGGATTCGGCCAGCGCCACCAACCAAGTGTTGCGCGAGGAATTGCTGGGCATGGGCGAACGCGCCGCGCTGCTGGAAGATTCGGTGGCGCGCCTGACGCAAAGCCGCGCCGGCAGCGAAACCGTGTTGCGCCTGAACGAGACCGAGTTCCTGCTGCTGATCGGCGGCGAGCGGTTGCGCCTGTTCGGCGATGCGGCGGGTGCGGTGCAGGCGTTCTCGCTGGCGGAAAGCGCCCTGGCCTCGCTCGATGATGCGCAACTGGCCACACTGCGCCAGACCCTCGCGCAGGAGCTGGTCGCACTGCGCGCCATCCCGCCCGATCCGCGCCCGCAACTGCGCGCCGAACTGGCCGCACTGGCACAGGCGCTGCCGCAACTTCCCGCCTCCCGCGAAGGGGAAGTCGCGCTCGATGCGTCGAAGGATTCGCGCTTCATGGCGCTGCTCGCACGCGTGGTGACGGTACGCCGCGTCGATCCGGGCACGGCGCTGCTCGGCCCGGCACAGCGGCAGGCGGCGCTGGCGGCGATCGCACTGAAACTGGAACTGGCCCAGGCCGCGCTGGCGCGCCCGGATGCGCTCGCCTTCGGTGAAGCGCTGGATCAGGCCCAGGCCGCCGCACGCGGCCTGTTCGACCCCTCCGCGCCGCAGGCGGCCCAATGGTTCGCCAATGCCAAACGCTTGCGCGAAACCGCCCTACTGCCGGAATTGCCGGTGCTCGGCGCAACCTTGCGCGAATTGAACGCACTGCGCGCCAGCCGCAGCATCGCCACGCCGATCCGCCCGCTGGCCCCGCCCGAATCCGTGCCCGCGCCGGAACCCGCGCCGCATGCATCCGGCAGCGAGGAAAATGTCGAGCCCGTCCCCGCAGGCGAACCCGCGCTGGAAATCGAAACGCCCGATACTGGAGCCGCGGGATGAGCTGGTTCTGGCGGCTGCTGATCCTGCTCGGCCTGGCGGCGCTTGGCGCGTGGGGTTGGCACATGCTGGCCGAAGACCCTGGCCAGGTGCTGATATCGCTGCGCGGCTACAGCATCGAAACCACCCTGGCGGTTGCGGTGTTCGTGCTGGCCCTGGCCTACGTGCTGCTGCGCGTGACGCTCGCCCTGCTGCGTTTCCCGTTCCGCTACTGGTATAACCGCCGCCGCCACCTGGCACGCGAACGGCTGGCCGGCGGGCTGGTGGCCCTGCATGAAGGCCGCTGGCAGCGCGCGGAAAAACTGCTGGCGCGCGCTGCCAGCGATCCGCAGCACCGCCTGCCCGCCCTGCTCAACGCCGCCCGCGCCGCGCAAGCGCGCGGCGATGCGGAACAGGCCACGCATTTGCTGGCACAGGCCACCGAGCACGGCGACCCCGTCACCGTGGCGCTGCTCGCCGCGCGCGACCACCAGCGCCGTGGCAATTTCGCTGCGATCACGCAATTGTTCGATCCCCAACCGGTGGCCGCCCTGCCGCCGCGCGCACTGGATCTCTACACCGGCGCATTGGTGGAGACCGGCCGCGCACTGGAGGCGGCGTTGCTGCTGCCGGCGCTGCGCGCCAGCCGCGTGGTGGATGGCCATGCCTACGCCGAACGCGAGAACGCGGTGCTGGCCGCCACCCTCGAACAGGCACCGGACGCCGCGCAACTGGATGCGCGCTGGAACGGCCTTTCCCGCGCGCAGAAACTCGTGCCGCGCATCGCCGGCGCCTACGCGGCACGCGCCGTGGCCTTGGGCGACCACGCTCAGGCCGTGGAAGCGGTGGAGAAATCGCTGAAGAAAGGCTGGTCGAGCGAGCTGGCCGCCTACTACGCGCACCTGCCGCACGGGGAAAAGCACTCCCCGCTGAAAGTGGCCGAACGCTGGCTCGCCGACCACCCGGACGATGCCGCGCTGCTCACCACGCTGGGCCGCCTGTGCCGGCTGGAACAACTCTGGGGCAAGGCCGAGGACTACCTCAACCGCGCCCTGGCCTGCGGCGGCGGGGCGGAAGTCTGGGAGGAACTCGGCCATGCCTGCGCCGCCCAACAGGACGACATCCGCGCCCGCCAGGCCTATGCCAATGCCCTGGGCGCCCTGCGCGGCGAAGACCCCGACCCGTTGCCGGGCCGCAGCTTCAGGCAACTCATGCACGAACCGGTCGTATCCGAAGCCCGCTCCAGCATGGGCGTGCCATTGTTGCCGCAGGAGCGGTAAGCCGGCGGCTGCGCCGCCTGTGAGGAGTGAGTCGGCCGCTGCGCGGCCTGTCAGTAAAAGCCAAACAGCGGACAGCGGTGTTTTTACTGACCTCTCACAGCGCCGCAGGCGCGACTCACAGCTTGCGAAGCACGCGACTTGAGCCGCGGGCGCGCAAAGCGCGCCGACTTACTGGCAACGTCAGTCCCCCATCCCCCGCGTCAGCACCTCATCGAACGGCGCGATGGCATCGTCCGCAAATTCCGGCAGCGATTTCAGCCGGGCGTAGATCGGGGTGAAGTCCGGGCGTGTGGCATCGAACAGTTGCTGGAAGTCGTCGATGACGAAGTACGTCTTCTGGTAACCATCGATGCGGTAGTTGGTGCGCATCAGGCGCTCCATGTCGAAGCCGATGCGGTTGGGCGCATCCGACTCCAGGCAATGGCGGCTTTCGCCTTCGCTGCTGACGATGCCCGAACCGTAGATGCGAAGTTCCCCCGCACGATTGCGGATCAGGCCGAATTCCACCGTGTACCAATACAGCCGCGCCAGTTGCTGCAAGGCAGTCTCGTCGATGGAAAGCGCCTTCAGGCCGCCTTGGCCGTAGGCGCACATGTAGTCGGCGAACACCGGGTTCATCAGCAGCGGCGCATGGCCGAACAGATCGTGGAACAGATCCGGCTCGGCCAGATAGTTCAACTGCTCGGGCGTGCGGATCCACCAGGTCACCGGGAAGCGGCGCTGCGCCAGATGCTCGAAGAAGGTGAACTCCGGCAGCAACCCTTCCACCGCCACGATGCGCCAGCCGGTGGCCGGTTGCAGGCGCTCGTTCAGTTCGGAAAAGCGCGGGATCGTGTCTTCGCTCATGTCGAACGCGGCGAGCGCATCGAGGAATTCGTCGCAGGCGCGGCCCTTGAGCACCTGCCGCTGGCGTGCGTAGAGCTGCTTCCAGACCGCGTGATCGGTATCGGTGTAGTTCTCCCACGGCTGCTCGATGGTGCCGGTGGCGTAGATCGGCACCAGCCCTTTCTCCGTAACCCGGTGTTCAAGGCGTTGTGCGTTCATCGTGTCGCTGTCCTTGCGTGAAGCTACTGCGCGAAGCCACAAGAGTAGCGCCGAACCCGCCGCCGCGCTGCGCCCCGCAGCGGCGCGCAGGAGCGTTTGACTGTTCATGATACGATCAGAACAGGCGTGCCTGCCTTGCCCACGAATCTACTCGATCCCGACATCCCTAAGGAACAACCCAGTGCATCTTTCCCGCCTACTCCTGGCCAGCGCAGTGACTGCCGCCGTGTTGTCGCCCGCCGCCCTCGCCGCCCCCACCACCCTGTTCAGCAGTATTTCCGATGCCGCCCCGCAAGGCATTCCGTCCGGCGGCCCCTACGTACCCGCCGGGTCGCTGTTCGACAACGAGCAATCCGATGGCTCCACTTCATTGGCCTCGCAGGACAGCTCGGGAACTTTCACGGCACGGTCGGCCGATGACTTCGTGATCCCCTCCGGCAACTGCGACTCCGGCGAATTCGATGTCTCCCTTATCCGTTTCCAGATGGTGCAGGCCGATGCAGCGGCGCAGCCGTTCAATCTGGATATCTATCAAGACAATGGCAGTGGCAGCGCTCCTTCGACGGGCATCAATCCTATCGCCACCTATCCTCAGACCAGCCAGACGGCACTGGGCCCCTTCGGTGCCGGCACGTCGATCTTCGAGGTGAGCGTCGATGCCACGGGTCTGACGCTGCAGGCCGATACGGTTTACTGGATCTCCGGCTACGGCGCGAATGCAGCGGCGAACCCCGGCGGTTTCAGCAACTTCTTCGCAGCGTCCGCTGGTGCCTCCGGCACCACAGACAATGGCGTCATCATCGCACCGGGCGCCGGCGTCGCGAACTGGACACCGATTCCCGATGTCATCGGCGGAAGCCCTCTCGCATTCTCCTTCGCCATCGACGGCGAATGCCGCGCGGTGGATCCCGAGCCGACCGCCGAACCCGTTGTTTCCCAGGTTCCGACGAACAGCCATTACTCCCTGGCACTTCTTTCCCTGCTGCTGGGCGCGGTGGCGTGGTTCGGCTTGAAGCGTAAAGCCTGATCCAGTTGCTTTCCCTGCGGGTGGCGCAAGCGTCATCCGCAGGGAAAGCCAGCGGCGCGCATTAGCCATGAATGCCGATGCCTTGCCGCTGATCCACTGCGACGAACAGCTCGCGGTGGCGAACAAGCCCGCCGGGCTGATGCCGCACGCCAGCGCCTTGGCCGACGGCGAAACCGATTCCGCCGCCGAACGCCTGCGCCGGCAAACGGGCCGTCCGATCTTTCTTGCGCACCGGCTGGATCGCGCCACCAGCGGTTGCCTCCTGTTTGCGTTCAACCGCGACATCGCCGCCACGCTCGGCGCGCAGTTCATGGGCCGCGAGGTCGAGAAGACCTATCTGGCGGTGTGCCGCGGCTGGCCGGCGCAGGATTTCCTCGTCGATCATCCGCTCGATGGCGGGCCGAGCAAGCCGGAGAAGAAGCCGGCGGTCACGCGCTTTTCCCGCCTGGCCATCGGCGAACTGGACGAAGCGGCGGCGGGCTTTCCGACATCGCGCTATGCGCTGCTTGCGTGCGAACCGGAAACCGGGCGCTTCCGCCAGATTCGCCGGCACCTCAAGCACGCCTGCCATCACCTGATCGGGGACACCAGCCACGGCGATGGCCGCCGCAACGAACAGTTCCGCCAACGCGGCATTTCGCGCATGTTGCTGCACGCACGGCGGCTGTCATTCCGACATCCGGCCAGCGGGGAACGCATCGTCGCCATCGCGGAACCGGATGCGCAATTCCACGCCGCGCTGGCGCTGTTCGGATGGACCTTGCCGGAATAAGCGTGCAGCCTCAGGCGCGCTTCGGCGATACCCATATCGCGATGCGCGCACGGAAGACTTTTTCGCCAGAGGGATCGAACACCTCCACCGCGACCGGCAGTTCGTAGCCTTCAACCGCCTCGCGCGGTTCGATCTGCGGCCTTGCGACGGCGCGTGCCGTGCCCTTGGCTTTCTTCAGGTATTCCACCGTCATGCCCTTGGGAATCCAGCGCATGGACGCTGGAATCGAAACATCGGTGACGAGGCCGCCCGTCAGTTCGGCCAGATTGCACAGCGCGATGGCGTGAACCGTGCCGATGTGGTTGCGAACCTTGCGGCGATCGCGGATCGTGGCCTCGCAGCGGCCCGGTTCAAGCACATGGATGCGGGGGCCGATGGTCGCGAAATACGGTGCCTTGAAGCACACCAGCCGCGAGAACAGCCAGATGCCGAACGGGCCTCGCGCGAGGCGGCGATGCAGGTTGAGAATGTCTGGCATGTTCGGTTCCTCCTGTCCCCGACCCGCGCCCGGCCCGCCGCCTTGCATGGCGGCGGGTATTTGCAGGCTCGCGTCCATGCCGCTCGAAAGCCCTGCAAACCCCACGCGGAGAGAGGGGCTTTGACGGGTGCCTTACGCGGCCTTGCCGATGGCCTTGGCACCGGGCTGCTGCACCGCGGCCACCAGTTCTTCCGGCGCGAAATCGTCCACCGTGATGGCATCCAGCGTGATCGCCTGCAATTCCTGCAACAGCGCGACCTCGCTGGCGTTGAGCACGCCCTTCAACTGCGCTTCCTGCAACTGCGCCTCGAAGCCGTGGGCGTGGATTTCCCCGGCCTTCATGGCCTTCTGGAACTTGCGTTCCACCGGCTCCGCCGCCACGGCCTTGGGCAGGCCGGCGTTGATGCGGCCTGCGGGGTTGTTCGCGCAGGGCGTGAGGAAGGCGCCGGCGCCGAGGCGGTCGCGCGTGTCGCTGGGGTTCATCAGCACGGCGGCCACGCGATGGCCGAGACGATCGCCCGGTGCGTGCGCGCGGCGGCCCAGCGGGAACACCAAAAGCCACAGCGCCCAGCCGACCGGCTTGATCGGGAAGTTGCGCAGCGCGCCGGAAAGCGCCAGTTCGATCTTGTGGATCGCATCGTGCATGGCCCAGGCCAGCAACGGGCGGTCGCCGGCGGGGCGGTCGTTGTCTTCGTAGCGTTTCAGGATGGCGCTGGCGATGTAGAGCTGGCTCAACACGTCGCCCAGGCGCGCGGAAAGGCTTTCCTTGAACTTCAGGCGGCCTCCCAGCATCAGCATCGAGATATCCGACACCAGCGCCAGGTTCGCGGAATAGCGGCTGAGCTTGCGGTAGAAGCGGCGCGTGTAGCCATCGCCCGGCGCGCCGCCGAAGCGCGCGCCGGTGAGGCCGAGCACGAGGCTGCGCACCGCGTTGGAAATACCGAAGCCGATGTGGCTGAACAGCGCGTCGTCGAATTCGGCCAGGCGCTTCTCCGGATCGGGGTTGTGCACCGCCTTCATTTCACGCAACACGTAGGGGTGGCAGCGGATCGCGCCCTGCCCGAAGATCATCAG
>CAZHXV010000116.1:0-9504 GCA_964536455.1 uncultured Aquimonas sp. | reverse complement strand
GGCGGGGTGCGCTTCAACGAATCGGAAATTTCCATCGGCGACGTGCCGGGCCTGGGCATCCGCGCCATCCACGGGCTGGAACCCCTGCCCGGCGAAGCCCTGCCAAAAGCGCTTCGCCCGTTGCGCGAAAGCGCATAGGCTGCGCACCTCCCCGCAGCGGAATCGCGCATGTCCTCGCTGGTCAAAATCCGATCCGAACGCGACCAGATGTCGGCGATCGAGCGCCGCATCGCCGATTTCATGCTCGACAACGCGCACCTGCTGCGCGACTACTCCTCCCAGCAACTGGCCAATGCGCTGGACATCAGCCAATCCAGCGTCGTGAAGTTCAGCCAGAAGCTGGGCTTCAAGGGCTATCCCGACCTCAAGTTCTCCATTGGCGAGGCGCTGGCGCGCAACGGCGGCGATGGCGAGCTGCCTGTGGCGAGCGAAGAACAGGCGGACGAGGAAATGCTGTGGCGGCTCAAGCACGCCGCACGCGAGGAAACCGTACTCATCAATCCGCGCGAAAACCTCGACGCGGGCATCGGCGCGCTGGCGCAGGCCTCGCAGGTGATGCTGTACGGCCACGGCGAGGATGGATTGCAGGCGGCGGGTTTCGCGGCGCGGCTGGCGCAACTGGGCATCGCCGCCATCGCGCACGCCGATCCGCGCCTGATGCTGGCCGGCCTTGCGGCGCTCAAGCGCGGCGACGTGCTGCTGGTGGTGTCCGAACACGGCGCGCAGCCGGAAGTCGCGCAGGCCGGGCGCATCATGCACGCCGGCGGCGGCAGGCTCGTTTCCATCACGCGCCACACCGCCAACCCGATCCGCGCCCATGCCGATCTCGCCCTGCTGGTGTCCGCGCACGACGGCGATCCGCATCTCCAGGCGCTGGCCTACCGCACTGCGCTCCTGCACCTGCTCGACCTGCTGTTCCTCGGCCTCTGGCGCGAACGCCACAGCCACCGCGAACGCTATGAACAAAGCAGGGAACGTTTGTTGGAACTGGACGGCACATGAGGAACACTCGCCCGATGCGCTCAACGTCGATCATCCGCCTTGCCCTCGCCTGCTGCGCCGCGCTGGGCGTGCATTCGCAGGCCACCGAACCATCCACGCCGCCCTGGTCGGCGCAGGCCCGGCAACTGGTGCTGGTCGAAGCCCCCGGCTGGGATGCGCCCACCGGCGAGATGCGCCGCTACCAACGCGAAGATTCCAGCGCGCACTGGCAACCAGTCGGCCAGGCCCAGGCCGTGGCGCTGGGCCGTGCGGGTTCGGCCTGGGGCATCGGCCTGCACGCCTTGCCGCAGCCCGGCCCGCAGAAGCGCGAAGGCGACGGCAAAAGCCCGGCGGGCGCGTTCGCCATCGGCACTGCGTTCGGTTATGCCGCCAGCGAAAACACCGCCCTGCCCTATCGCGCCATGCAGGACACCGATTACTGCATCGATGTGCCGCAATCCCCGCTCTACAACCAGCTCGTCGATGCGGCGCAAGCCGGCAAGGACGCGGTGCAAGGTTCGACCGAACCGATGCGGCTGGACATCCACAACGATGGCGATCCACGCTACCGCATCGGCTTCGTGATCTCCCACAACCCACGGAATACGCCCGGCGCGGGAAGCTGCATCTTCGCCCACCTCACCCGCCGCGAAGGCGAGGCCACCGCCGGTTGCACCGCGATGCCGGATGCGGGAATGCAAACCCTGCTGGGCTGGCTCGATCCGGCGCGCGATCCGGTATTCGTGCTGCTGCCTCGCGCCGAACTCGTGCGGCTGGCCCCAGCGTGGGGATTGCCTCAGCCGGAAGCCGCGCCATGAAACTGCCCGGCGCCACCGCACGGGTATTGACCGGCCTCATGCTCGGCGCGGCGGTGGGCCTGAGCCTGCCGCTGCTTTCCCAGCAGGCCGCCGAACGCGCCGCCGCCATCGCGCAGCCCATCGGGAAACTGTGGCTTTCCGGTTTGCAGATGACCGTGGTGCCGCTGGTGGTTTCGCTGATCGTGCTGGGCGTGGCCTCCGCCGCCGATGCGGCCGCCTCGGGCCGCATCGCGCGCCGCGCTTTGTTCGTGTTCGTGGCCATGCTGGCGTTGTTCGCCGCCTTCGCCGCCATCGCCGCACCGGCCCTGCTTTCCTTCCTCACGCCCGCACCCTCGCTGGCCGCCACGCTGCGCGAGGGCGCCTCGCACGCCGCCGCCGCCGGCACGCCGCCGGGACTGGCCGACTGGGTTTCCGGCGCGATCCCCAGCAACGCCATCTTCGCCGCCGCGCAGGGCGCGATGCTGCCGCTGGTGGTGTTCGCGATGTTCCTGGGCTTCGCGCTGACCAAGATCGCCGCCGAGCGCAGGCAGGCGCTGATCACACTGTTCCACGGCGTATCCGATGCCATGATCGTGATCGTGCGCTGGATGCTGCTGGCCGCGCCGCTGGGCGTGTTCGCGCTGGTGCTGGTGGTCTGCACCCAGGCCGGCGTGGCCGTGATCGGCGCGCTGGCCACCTACATCGGCCTCCTGTGCTCGCTGTACCTGGCGGCGGTGGGCATTTGCTACCTCATCGCCCTGCTGTTCGGCGCGGCGAAGGTGCGGAGTTTCGCTTCGGGCATCCTGCCGGCGCAGATCGTGGCCGCCAGCACCCAATCCTCGCTCGCCACGCTGCCGGCGATGGTGGAAAGCGCGCAGCGCATCGGCCTGCCGCGCCACGTCGCCGCGCTTTCCCTGCCGATGGCGGTGACGCTGTTCCGCATCACCAGCCCGATCCAGTACATCGCCGCCGCCGCCTTCGTTGCCTGGGCCTACGGCATCGAACTTTCCGCCCTGCAACTGGCCGGCGCGGCGGCGCTTTCGGTGGCGATCTCGCTGGGTTCGGTCGGCCTGCCCGGCCAGGCCATCTTCGCGGCCACCGTGATTCCCGTCTCGCAATCGCTCGGATTGCCGATGGAGCCGATGGGCCTGCTGCTGGCGGTGGATGCGATTCCCGATGTGTTTGCCACGGTCGGCAACGTCACCGGCGACCTCACCGCCGCCAATGTGGTGTCGCGAGGAGAAACAGGCGAAGAAGCCGTCATCGAGCCTCGTGCCGGCTCGGCCTGATTCACCCGGCGGTTTCCCTACCCGGCTTCGACCACGCGCCCCTTGACGGCATTGGCCCGTCCCTCGCAGACGATGCGGCCATCGGTCTGCGCGGGCAAGCGTTGGCGCATCCGCGTACGCAACCCTTCCAGTTCCTCCGTCGGCATCGCCGCGAACTTCACGCCCAGGCTCGGCGCGCACAACACGGCCTGCCAGTACTCCTCGAAATCGGCGAAGGTGCGGTGCACGAGGATTTCCCGCGCCTCCACACGGGCGAGGCCGGCGCCCAGCCAAAGATCGTGCAGCACATCGATACGCGAGGCCTGCGGGCTGGGCGTCGAAGGAATCTGGATGCCCATTTCGCGCACCTGCGCCAGCAGCGGCTCGTAGGGAAAGCCACCGCCCTCCATATCCCACGCATAGGCCGCGACGGTTCCGCCCGGCACCACCACGCGCGCCATTTCGGCAACGCCCACGGAAGGCTCCGGGACGAAGAAAATCACCAGCGGCATCACCGCCACATCGAAGGCATCGCCGGGAAACGGCTGCGCCATCGCATCGCCGCGCTGGAAATACGCCCCGGCCAACGCAGGCCTCGTGCGGGCATAGACGAGCTGCTCCTCGAACGGATCGATCCCATGCACCAACGCAGGCGAACACCGCGCAGCGATCATTTCCGTGAACGCCCCGTTGCCGCAGCCCACATCCAGCCAGCGCAGCCCCGGCGCGGGAGCCAGCCACTCCAGGAACACCTCGCCCGCCAGCTGGCTCCATGCGCCCATGTACCGCTCATAGGCGACGCCGTCGACGAATCGGATCGTGGCATTCATGTGGAGCCTCCTCCAGCGCGGGTATCGAAAATCCCGGCGTACGATACTGCGGACAGCCTGTAACATCGGCCCTCGTGCCCATGCCGATGAAGTTTCACATGACCACGCTGCGCCACTATTCCGCGCTGGATCGCCTGCTTTCCGGCCTCAACCACGCGCTCAACACGAGCCTGGCCGATCGCGCCCACGCGCAGCGCCCGAATCCTGGCCGCGCCATCGCCGAGGCCGAACTCACGGATGAGGAACGCCGCCACACGGCGGGGCTGATGCGGATCAACCACACCGGCGAGGTGTGCGCGCAGGCTCTGTATCTGGGGCAGGCCGCCGTGGCGCGCGATCCGGCCACGCGCGAGCATCTGCTGCACGCCGCACAAGAGGAAAACGACCACCTGGCCTGGTGCGCGGATCGGCTGCGCGAAGTGGCGGCCAGGCCGAGCCTGTTCAACCCGTTCTGGTACGCATCGAGTTTCGCGCTCGGCGCGGGCGCGGGGCTGCGCGGCGACGGCTGGAACTTGGGTTTCGTGGTGGAAACCGAACGCCAGGTGGAGGCGCATCTGGACGAACACCTGCAAACCTTGCCGCCCAGCGACGAACGCAGCCGCGCGATCCTGCGCACGATGAAGGAGGACGAGATCCGCCACGCCGACAACGCCCAGGCCGCCGGCGCGCGCACGCTGCCGCCGCCGATCCCGACGCTGATGCGGCTGATGTCCAACACGATGAAGGCCGTGGCCTACCGCATCTGAGCCTACCGCGACGGAGCATTCCGCCTGCGCGCCTTGCGCCTTGATTCACCGCACGGCGGCCCTCATCCTTCGGAATCCGCCGCCACAGGCCGGCGCACTCCTTCCACTTCCGCGAGTCTTCCCATGAGCCAGCCCCGGCACAGCCGCCTTTTGATCCTCGGTTCCGGCCCCGCCGGTTACACCGCCGCCGTGTATGCCGCGCGCGCCAACCTGAAACCCGTGCTCATCACGGGGTTGCAGCAGGGTGGCCAGCTCACCACCACCACCGAAGTGGAGAACTGGCCGGGCGGACACGAGCACCTCACCGGGCCGGAGCTGATGCTGGAACTGGAAGCGCACGCCAAGCGCTTCGATGCGGAGATCGTGTTCGACCACATCCACACCACCGATCTTTCGCAGAAACCCTTCAAGCTTTCCGGCGACATGGGCGAATACACCGCCGACGCGCTGATCATCGCCACCGGCGCAAGCGCCAAATACCTTGGCCTGCCTTCGGAGGAAGCCTACAAGGGCCGTGGCGTCTCGGCCTGCGCCACTTGCGACGGTTTCTTCTTCCGCGAGCAGGACGTGGCCGTGATCGGCGGCGGCAATACCGCCGTGGAGGAGGCACTGTACCTTTCCAACATCGCGCGCAAGGTCTATCTGGTGCATCGGCGCGATTCGCTGCGCTCGGAAAAGATCCTGCAAACGCGGCTGTTCCAGAAAGCGGCGGCCGGCAAGGTGGAATTGGTGTGGAACCACACGGTGGAAGAGGTGCTGGGCGACGCCAACGGCGTCACCGGCATGAAACTGCGCGCCACCGATGGATCGGGCGAACGCGAGATTGCGGTGCAGGGCTTCTTCGTGGCGATCGGCCATCACCCGAACACGGCGATCTTCGATGGCCAGTTGAAGCTGCACAACGGCTACATCGTCGTGCACTCCGGCCAGAACGGCAATGCAACCGCGACCAACATCGAAGGCGTGTTCGCCGCTGGCGACGCGGCCGATCATGTGTATCGCCAGGCGATCACCTCCGCCGGGTTCGGCTGCATGGCCGCGCTCGACGCCGAGCGCTATCTGGACGCCTTGGGCCAGTAACGCCGAACGTGGGCGCCGTCGCCGTCCGCTGGCTGGATGGTCTGGATGCGGTTCCCGCAGCGGCGTGGGATGGCCTGCACGATGGCGCCAATCCCTTCGTCTGGCACACCTTCCTCCACGGCCTGGAACGAGAAGGCTGCCTGCATCGCGCGCACGGCTGGCAGCCGCACCATCCCACGCTGTGGCGCGATGGCGAACTGGTCGCCGCCGCGCCCGGCTACATCAAGACCAATTCGCACGGCGAGTTCGTGTTCGACCACGCCTGGGCGCACGCCTACGAAGCGCACGGACGCCGCTACTTCCCGAAACTGCTGATCGCCGTGCCCTACTCGCCCGTGCCCGGCCCGCGCCTTTTGGCGCGCGATGCGGCCTCGCGCGCGGCCCTGCTTGCCGCCATTACGGAGGAGATGCGGCGTGGCCGCTTCTCCTCCGCGCACGTGAACTTCCACACCGAAGCCGAAGACGGCACGTTCGACGATGCACGCTGGCTGGCGCGGCTGGACGTGCAATACCACTGGGAAAATCCGGGCTGGCGGGATTTCGACGATTTCCTTTCCGCGATGGATCACAAGCACCGCAAGAACCTGAAGCAGGAGCGCGCCAGGGTACAGCGCGCCGGCGTCACCTTCCGCACCGTGCACGGGCATGACGCCAGCGAGGACGATCTGGACGCCATGCACGGCTTCTACCTGCGCACCTTCGCCGATTACGGCAACTTCCCGGCGCTGACGCGCGGATTCTTCGATCTCATGGCGCGCGCGATGCCGGAAAACCTCGTCCTGTTCCTCGCCCGGCGCGAGGGCCGCACCATCGCCGGCGCGTGGTGCCTGCGCGGCGGCGAGTCGCTCTATGGGCGCTACTGGGGCACCGAAGAACTACTGCCCGGGCTGCATTTTGAAACCTGCTACCACCAGGGCATCGACTACTGCCTGCGCGAAGGCTTGCGGCGCTTCGAGCCGGGCGCGCAGGGCGAACACAAGATCGCGCGCGGCTTCCTGCCGGCGCTCACCCGCAGCCATCACCTGATCGCCGATGCCGATTTCGCCGCCGCGCTGGAACCGTGGTGCCGGGACGAGCGCGAAGCCACGCTGCGTTACCGCGATACGGCGGCGATGCGGCACAGCCCCTTCCGCCAGGAAACATCCACGTAGAGCCGGGCTTGCCCGGCGATGGATGTGGCTGTCCGTTCGTAGGGCTTGCTCCGCTTAATGCCGAAGCCGAGCAAGCCCGGCTCTACAGTGCGCAAGCCCCACCGATCCGCACGGACAACCCCATGAGCCGCTTCATCACGCAACTTCCCGACGATCCGGACGCGCCGTTCCCGCCGCCGCATCTGGCCCTGCGGCAACCCGACGGCCTGCTGGCCTGGGGCGGCGATCTTTCCCCGGCGCGGCTCATCAATGCGTACCGCAGCGGTGTATTCCCGTGGTACTCCGAAGGCGATCCGCTGCTGTGGTGGTCGCCCGATCCGCGCACCGTGTTCGATACCGATGCGCTGCACCTGCCACGGAGATTTCGCCGCTGGTTGCGCGGCTGCAACTGGACGCTGCACGCCGACCGCGATTTCGATGCCGTGGTGGCTGCCTGCGCCACGACTCCACGGCGCGGACAGGATGGCACCTGGCTGCTGCCGGAAATGATCGCCGCCTATGCCGTGCTGCACCGGCTCGGCATCGCGCATTCGGTGGGGGTTTACGACGAAACCGACGCGCTCGTCGGCGGCATCTACGGCGTCGCCGTGCCCGGCGCGTTCTGCGGCGAATCCATGTTCAGCCGGGCAAGCGGCGGTTCCAAGGTGGCGCTGGCGGCGCTGTGCCGCCTGCTGCACGAACGCGGCGTGGCACTGCTCGATGCGCAACTGCACAACCCGCACCTGGCCTCGCTCGGCGCCCGCCCGATGCCGCGCGCCGCCTACCTGGAACATCTTGCGCACGGCGGCCCGGATCTTTCCCGGCAGGATTGGAAACCCTGGCTCGCAGGCGCGCCCGCCAGCGCACTCGCCTGAACGCCCAAACGGGCACCGCTCGCCGCAAGGCATGACTTGTGGCATGATGGCGGGCGTTTTTTCCGTCCACCGCAGCCAACGCTGCCCTCATTGCCCCAAAGAATGTCAAAAGACGACTCCATCGAAATGGAAGGCGCGGTTCTGGAAACCCTGCCGAACACGATGTTCCGTGTGAAGCTCGAAAACGGACACGTCGTCACCGCCCACATCTCCGGTCGCATGCGCAAGAATTACATCCGCATCCTCACCGGCGACAAGGTCAAGGTCGAAATGACCCCCTACGACCTCACCAAGGGCCGCATCACCTACCGCATGCGCTAAGCCACCCAAGCGGCCAGCGGCAGGTTTCCGAACCATCGAAGGCTGGGAGCGCATCGCGCCCCGGCCTTTTTGTGTCCGGCGGACGGTCTCTCGCCTCACGCGAGGAATCGGTTGCGGAACGACCGGCGGCTGGCACCGCGATAGATGGTGAACTCCGAATCGACGGTTGCCACGTCGAAGCAGTTCAGCCGCTCACACAAAGCCACCAGCGAAGCATCGGTGAAATCGGCGGGAAGATCGCGGATCGCGGCGATGCGCGAGCCAGCAGGGTGGCTTGCTGGCGGTAAGATGGCCTGCTGCGATGGTCGGCATGAAAACTGAAAGCGACTTTCAGGCGCCCTGCTATCATCCTTACCAGGTAATACTGGAGCAAGCCATGACCGCCACCGCCGTCACCACCAAGGGCCAGGTCACTATCCCGCAAGATGTTCGACGCAAGCTGGGCATCCGGCAGGGCAGCCGCATCGAATTCCTCGTGGTTGGCGAACACGCGGAGTTGCATGTCGTGGGCTCCCCTATCGAAGTGCAGGGCGACGGTTTCGGCCTGCTCAAGAGCAGGAAGAAAAGCGTACCGGCGGACTTTGATGTCGCAACGCTGGCGGCGGGCGAAGGCAAGCGCGTGTGATCGGACTGGATACCAATGTCCTGGCGCGTTACTACGTCGAGGACGCCGCCGATACCGAAGCCCAGCGCCAGCGTGCTGCCGCGCAGCGCCTGATCGAATCCGGCAAGCCGCTGAAAGTCGCCAAGACCGTGTTGCTAGAACTGGAATGGGTGCTGCGTGGCTTCTACGGTTTCGCAGCGGAAGACATCGGAAAGGTGTTCGCTCATCTGTTGGCGCTACCACAGGTGCAAGTGGAAGACCGGAGCAACGTGGAGGCGGCGGTTTCGCACTATCGCGCCGGACTGGATTTCGCCGATGCGCTGCACCACGCCAGCTATGGCGATTGCCGATCCATGTCCAGCTTCGACGACCGCAGATTCGCGCGGCGTGCGAAGAAGTTGGGACTGATTCCTTTGGTTGGCATTCCAGCCTGATCTTCTCGCTTTCGGAAACAAAAACTGCCTGGTGCGAGTTTTGGCATCGCACCAGCGGTGGCCCGGCCCGGGGGTGCCGCCATCGACGGCGGCAACAAAAAACTGCCGGGAGCAAGTTTTTGGCATCGCGAAGCGATGGCCCGGAGGGTTGCCGCTACGGATGGCGGCAACAAAAAGCGGGCCGAAGCCCGCTTTTTCGTGTCCCTTGCCAGCAAGGAGGATCAGCCCTCGCCATCTTCCAGCACGGCCTTGATCGAAAGGCGGATGCGGCCCTGCTTGTCCACTTCCAGCACCTTGACCTTCACCACGTCGCCTTCCTTGAGCTTGTCGGAGACTTTCTCCACGCGCTCGTTGGAAATCTGCGAAACGTGGACGAGGCCATCCTTGCCCGGAGCGATGGTGACGAAGGCACCAAAGTCCATGATTTTGGCGACCTTG
>CAZHXV010000115.1:3129-9587 GCA_964536455.1 uncultured Aquimonas sp. | reverse complement strand
GGCAAGCTGTTCGTCGAGCTCGGGCCGCGCTACCAGGGTCGCCCCGGCGGCTACCTGCGCATCCTGAAGTGCGGCTTCCGCGACGGCGACAACGCGCCGATGGCCTACGTCGAACTCGTGGATCGTCCGCGCGCTTCCACCGAGGAAGCGGCCGCCGAGGAATAAGCGTCGGCACTCGCCTTCGATAGCACCCAGCACTGCCCCGGTCGGCGACGTCCGGGGCAGTGTTTTTTCCAGCTGGGGAATGTCATGCAACAGGCCAGGAAGGTGTGCGCCAGACCCTTCGCCACCGGCGAAAGCCGGGAGCGGCCGAGGTCCCGAATCGAACTGGGTCGAGCGGCTCACGCTGGCGTGGTGGGTCGTTCTCTCGGCCTGTCTGTTCCACCGCGCGATGCAGATCGAGCTGATGCTGTGAACCGACCCCCAAAATGGCGGTCGAAGCCCGGCCAACCACGCCATCACACGAAAGGTGCCCCATGAATCCGTTTGCCTGGTCTTTTCGCGCCCAGTTCGCGCTCGGTGCGGCGATCTGCGCCGCGCTGCTCGGCTTCGCGCTGTATTCGCAGCACGGCAGCATGGCATTGACTCCGTGCCCCTTGTGCATCTTGCAACGCCTCGCGTTCGCCGCGATGGGCACGGCCTTCCTGCTGGGCGCGGTGTACGACCCAATGCCTCGCACCTCGCCCATCGGGCAACCGCTGAAGCTGCTGCGCGGCGTCTTCGTGAACGGCTGGCGCAAGTTCATCGCGCTTATCGTGTGGCTGTTCGCCATGGCCGGCGCGGGCGTTGCGGCTTGGCACGTGCGGATGCAGCACCTGCCCGCAAGCGAAGTGCCCTCGTGCAGCAGCATGGATCTTTCCTACATGCTGGACGCCTTCCCGCTGCAGAAGGTGATCGAAAAGGTTTTCACCGGATCGGGCGAATGCGCCCAGGTCGATTGGGCCTTCCTCGGTATTTCCATGCCGGGCTGGACCTTGATCTGGTATTTGATCCTCGGCATCGCCGCGCTGTGGGCCGGTTTTCGCCGCCGCGCCTGAAGTCCCGCGCCACGCTGTGGCATCATCCCGCGCCCACCTCCATTAGCTGTCGCCATGAACGCCATTCGCACCGATATCCCCGCGCCGCCGCAGCCGTGGAACCCGGCGTCGTGGCAATCGCGCCCGGCCTTGCAGCAGCCCCGCTATACCGATGCGGCCGCGCTCGCCGCCGCCAAGGACGAGCTTTCGCGCCTGCCGCCGCTGGTCACCTCGTGGGAAATCCTCGAACTGAAGAAGCAGCTCGCCGATGCGCAGGAAGGCCGGCGTTTCCTGTTGCAGGGCGGCGACTGTGCCGAAAGCTTTTCCGATTGCGAATCCGGCCTCATCTCCAGCCGCCTGAAAGTGCTGATCCAGATGAGCGTGGTGCTGGTCTATGGCCTACGCCTGCCGGTGGTGCGCGTGGGGCGCTTCGCCGGGCAGTACGCCAAGCCGCGTTCGGCCGATACCGAGGAACGCAATGGCGTCAGCCTGCCCAGTTATCGCGGGGATATCGTCAACGCGCCCGAGTTCACGCAAGCCGCGCGCATCCCCGATCCGAAACGCTTGATCGAAGCCCATTCGCGCTCGGCGCTCACGATGAACTTCGTGCGTTCGCTGATCGACGGCGGCTTCGCCGACCTGCACCATCCCGAATACTGGGATCTGGGCTGGGTCAGCCATTCGCCGCTGGCAGAGGAATACCGTCGCATGGTGAACGCCATCGGCGATGGCGTGCGCTTCATGGAAACCCTTTCCGGGCAGGCGGTGCACAACGCCGACCGCGTGGATTTCTTCACCTCGCACGAGGCCCTGCTGCTGGATTACGAGCAGGCGATCACCCGGCAAGTGCCGCGCAATACCGGCTGGTTCAATCTTTCCACGCATTACCCGTGGATCGGGATGCGCACGGCGGAACTCGACGGCGCGCACGTGGAATACATGCGCGGCATCCGCAATCCGGTGGCGGTGAAGGTCGGCCCGTCGGTGAAACCGGATCAACTGCTGCGCTTGATCGACGTGCTCAATCCCGACGACGAGCCGGGGCGGCTGACGCTGATCCACCGCATGGGCGCGGCCAAGATCGAAGCCGGTCTGCCGCCGTTGCTGGATGCCGTCAAGCGCGAAGGCCGTCGCGTGCTATGGGTGGCCGACCCGATGCATGGCAATACCGAATCCGTCGCCGGCGGCGTCAAGACGCGCCGTTTCGAGAACATCCGCGGCGAACTCGATCAGGCCTTCGATCTCCACGCTGCCGCCGGCACGCGCCTGGGCGGCGTGCATCTGGAACTCACCGGCGAAAACGTCACCGAATGCATGGGCGGCGCGCGCGACCTCACCGAGACCGATCTGGCGCGCGCCTATCGCAGCACCGTCGATCCGCGCCTGAACTACGAGCAATCGCTGGAACTGGCGCTCCTGATCGTGCGCAAGCGCGGCGCGTTGCCGGGCTGACCGGCTACGCGCCGCTGTCCCGCCGCCGTTGCGCCGCCTCCAGGAACGCTTGCATCAGCGGGTCGGCGGGCAACACGCCGGGAACGGAACCATCTTGGAATTCCGGATGCCACTGCACGCCGTACAGGAAGGCTTCGCCTTCGTGGCGGAAGGCTTCGACCACGCCATCGTGGCTGTGCGCTTCGACGATCAAGCCATGCCCGAGCCGCGCGACGCCCTGATGGTGGATCGAGGTGACCTTCGCCGCGCCGGAGAATCCATGCCATCGCGCCAGATGCGAACCGGCGTCGATATGCACTTCATGCAGGTGCTGGTCGTAGGCGTCGTCATCGACGTGGCGATAGTCCGTCGTGCCGCTTGCGCACAGATCCTGGTGCAGGCTGCCGCCGCGCGCGACGTTGATGAGCTGCATTCCCCGGCAGATGCCGAGCACCGGCTTGCCCTGGTGGGTGAAAGCATCGATCAGATCCAGTTCGAAGCGGTCGCGGATCGCATCGAACGGGCCCTGCGTGTGCGTGGGCTCCTCGCCGTAGAGGCGCGGATCGAGGTCGGTACCGCCTTGCAGCACCAGCCCGTCCAGCAGTTCGGCGATGTCGCACACGCGCACCTCGGAGCGGCGCAGCGGCCCGCCGTGTTCCAGCGCCGGCAACATCGTCGCCACCGCGCCCAGCGACATGATCCAGTGCGCCACGGATTGTTCGAGGAATTGCAGGGTCTTGCCGCGGAATCCGAGTTCGGCGGGCACCTTGTGCAGGATGCGTGGCGAGGTTCCGATCAACAGGCGGCGTAGCGTCATGGAGGCGGTGCGGGAAAAGCGCGAGTCTAAAACTTCTGGTCGGAAGCCGGATGTGAAAACGGAGCCGGAATGGTTCCGGCTCCGTTTGTTTCCATCCGTGGAAAACGCTGCGACGGCGCGGGGGCGAACCCTGCGCTCAGGGGGCGGCGCTCACGTCCACGCGCACCCGAAGCCGCGGGCCGGGGTCGTAGTCGGTAACGGTGCGATAGACGCGGCCGTGGTAGCGGTAGGTCACATCGTAGCCGGTGACCTGTTGCTGGCCTTCGTAGCCAGCGGGGCGCATCGCGCAGCGACGTTCGTAGCGCGTCACTTCGCGCCCGCCGCTTACGTACACGCCATCGCGCTGGGCGTCGCGCACCGTGGCATAGCCCAATGCCGCGCCGGCCGTAGTGGCCACGTGACGGGAATGGCCGTGGCCGCCGAGGTTGTGGCCGATCACGCCGCCGATGATGCCGCCAAGCACGGCGGCAGCTTCTGAGCCGCGCCGCTGCCGCACATAGCGCACCGGTTCGCGGTAGGTGACGGGTTGATCCCAGCACTCCTCGCGATAGGCTGGCGTGCCGGTGTATTCGGTAATGGGTTCGACCGCGAGCACTTCGGCGTAGTCGTAATCCGCCCCGGGCGCGTAGCTCTGCGCGAAGGCGGCGTTGCCGAAGGGCAGGGCGGCGAGGAGTGCGAAGCAGGCGGCACGGATCATGGCGTTTCCCCCGATGGCTGCGGAACCGCACCGCAAGGGTGCGGCGCAGATGCGACGCTAGGGTCGGCGCGCTTAATCCGTTCTGAATTTTTCCGCGTCGTTCAGCGCAACGACAGCGCCGCGCCGAGGGCCTTGTGAAGCGCTAATCGCGCAGCAAGCTTTCCAGCGCCTTCCTGAAACGCGCTTCGATCGCGGCACGATGCCGGTGGCGGCCATGTTCCACCACCAGTTTCCCGCCGCGCCACACCCGCGCCACCGCGCCGCCGCGTGCGGCGAACAGCCAGCCATCGAGCAGCGCGTCGCCTTCGCGCAGCGCCAGCGCGGTGCGGGTGGTGTCCAGTTCGACGAAATCCGCTGGCGCGCCGAGGCTCAGGCCCGCTTCCACGCCCAGCGCCTGTGCGCCACCGTTCGCCGCCGCTTCGAACAGATACCGCCCGCTGGAAACCGCAGGCTCCGGCGTCAGCACGTTACGCCCGTGGTGGAGGAGGCGTTGGCCGTATTCGAGCAGGCGCAGTTCTTCGGCGGCGTCGATCAGCACGTTGGAATCCGAACCGACGCCGAAACGCCCGCCGCGCCGGATGAAGTCGCGCGCCGGGAACAGGCCGTCGCCGAGATTGGCCTCGGTGATCGGGCACAGGCCGGCCACCGCGCCGCTTTGCACGACTGCGGCAAGTTCGGCCTCGTCGATGTGCGTGGCGTGCACCAGGCACCAGCGCGCATCCACGTTCGCGTGTTCGTACAGCCATTGCACCGGGCGGCGACCGCTCCAGGCCAGGGAGGCATCCACTTCGCCGGTTTGTTCGGCGATGTGGATGTGGATGGGGCCATCGGTCAGTGCCGGAAGCTGCGCAAGCTGTTCCGGTGCGACCGCGCGCAGGCTGTGCGGCGCGAGCCCGAGCACCGCATCCGGCATTTTCGCAAGCACGCGCCGGCAATCTTCGAGCAGGGCGGAAAAACCATCGAGGTCGTGGATCAGACGCTTCTGCGCCGGCAAGGGGGGCTGCGCGCCGAAACCCGAGTACGCATAGAACACCGGCAGCAGCGTCAGCCCGATGCCCGTGGTTCTGGCGGCTTCGACGATGCGTCCTGCCATCTCGCCGCGCTGCGCGTAGGGCGCGCCGTCGGTGTCGTGGTGCAGGTAATGGAACTCCCCGACGCGGGTGAAGCCCGATTCGAGCATCTCCGCGTACGCCATCTCCGCGATCGCCTGCATCCCTTCGGGCGAGAGCCGCTCCAGGAAGCGGTACATCAGCCCGCGCCAGCTCCAGAAACTGTCGCCGCTGGCGCCGCCGATTTCCGCCAGACCCGCCATGCCGCGCTGGAAGGCATGGCTGTGCAGGTTCGGCAGGCCCGGCACCGCAACGTTCACGCGCGCCGCGCCGGGCAGTGGCGGCTCGCCGATGCCGATCTGTGCGATGCGGCCATCTTCCACGCGCAGCCGCACCTCGCGCGTCCAGCCTTCGGGCAGCAGGGCCTGGGCGATCCAGAAATGCGCGGTGTCCTTCATCGTTCGCTCGATTCGGCAACGGGAGGGCACATTGTAGGAAAATCCCCGTTCCCTCCGTGCACTGGAACCCTCCGATGCCCCTTTCCTGCGACACGCTCTGGCGCAACGCGCATCTGATGACGCTCGCGCCGCACCGCGCAGGCATCGGCGCGCTGCGCGATGGCGTGCTCGCCTGCCGCGACGGGCGCATCATGTACGCGGGCGCGGCGGGCGAAGCGCCGCAGTTCGAAGCTGCGCGCATCATCGATTGCGAAGGCCGCTGGATCGGGCCCGGCCTGATCGACTGCCACACCCATCTGGTCCATGCCGGCGACCGCGCCGCCGAATTCGAACAGCGGCTGGCCGGCGCGAGCTACGAGGAGATCGCCCGCGCCGGCGGCGGCATCGTCTCCACGGTTCGTGCCGTGCGCGCCGCCGACGAAGCCGCCTTGATCGCCGAAACCTTGCCGCGTCTGGAGGCCCTGATGGCCGAAGGCGTCACCACGGTCGAAATCAAATCCGGCTATGGCCTGACGCTGGCCGATGAAACGAAACTGCTGCGCGCCGCCTCCGCGCTGGCGAACCACCGCGCCGTGGACGTGGCGGCCACCTTCCTGGGCGCGCACGCGATTCCGCAGGGCTACACCGCACAGGAATACATCGACGAAGTGTGCGATTCGATGATTCCCGCCGTCGCCGCGCACCGGCTTGCCGAGGCGGTGGACGTGTTCTGCGAACGCATCGCCTTCACGCCTGCGCAAACCGGACAGGTGTTCCGTGCCGCGAAAGCGCACGGCCTGGCGATCAAGATCCACGCCGAGCAACTGAGCAACCAGCACGGCGCGGAACTGGCCGCGAAGCTCGGTGCGTTGTCCGCCGATCATCTGGAATATCTGGACGAGGTGGGCATCGCCGCGATGAAAACCTCAGGCACGGTCGCGGTGCTGCTGCCCGGCGCGTTCTACTTCACCCGCGAGACGAAACTTCCGCCGCTGCAGGCCTTGCGCGATG
>CAZHXV010000115.1:2689-3119 GCA_964536455.1 uncultured Aquimonas sp. | reverse complement strand
ACCCCGGCACGTCGCCGCTGACCAGTCCGCTGCTGGCGATGAACCTGGCGGCCACGCTGTTCCGCATGACCGTGGAGGAGTGCATCGCCGGCTTCACCCGCGAAGCCGCGCGCGCCCTGGGCAAGCTAGGTCGCATCGGCACGCTGGAAGCCGGCAAGGATTGCGATCTTGCGATCTGGAACATCGGGCGGCCGGCCGAACTGGTCTATCGCATCGGCTTCAATCCGCTGCACCAACGCATCTTCAAGGGGAACATCGCATGACCAACCTCCTCACGCTCACGCCCGGGAACGCCAAGCTTGCGCACTGGCGAGCGATCTTCGACGGCGCGTCGGCGCGACTGGACGACGCCAGCGCCGCCGTCGTGTTGAAAAGCGCGCAGACCGTGGAAGCCATCGTCGCGCGCGGGGCGCCGGTGTACGGCATCAAT
>CAZHXV010000115.1:1875-2679 GCA_964536455.1 uncultured Aquimonas sp. | reverse complement strand
AACGCGACGATCTGGCGACGCTGCAACGGAACATCGTGCTTTCGCACGCCGCCGGCGTCGGCGAACCGATGCCGTTGGACGTGGTTCGCCTGATGATGGCGCTGAAGCTCACCAGCCTGGCGCAGGGCGCGTCCGGCGTGCGTCCGCAGACGCTGGCGCTGCTCGAAGCGATGCTGCAACGCGGGCTGCTGCCGGTGATTCCATCGCAAGGCTCGGTCGGCGCATCCGGCGATCTGGCGCCGTTGTCGCACCTGGCCGCCGCGATGATCGGCATGGGCGAGGCCTTCCACGAAGGCCGGCGCATCGACGCTGCGCTGGCCCTGAAACTGGCCGGATTGGAACCCGTCGAACTGGGCGCGAAGGAAGGCCTGGCGCTGTTGAATGGCACGCAGTTTTCCACCGCGAACGCACTCGCCGGTTTGTTCCGGATCGAAGACGTGTTCCGCGCCGCGCTCGTTGCCGGCGCGCTGTCCACGGAAGCTGCGAAAGGTTCGGATACACCGTTCGATCCGCGCATCCACGCGCTGCGTCGCCATCGCGGGCAGATCGACGTGGCCGATGCGCTGCGCGGGCTGATGCAAGGCTCGGCCATCCGCGAATCGCACCGCGAGAACGACGTGCGCGTACAGGATCCGTATTGCCTGCGCTGCCAGCCACAGGTGATGGGCGCGGCGCTTTCCGTGATGCGGCAGGCGGCGGAAACGCTGGCGACCGAAGCCAACGGCGTCTCCGACAATCCGCTGATCTTCACCGACACCAACGAGGCGCTTTCCGGCGGCAACTTCCACGCCGAGCCGGTGGCCT
>CAZHXV010000115.1:0-1865 GCA_964536455.1 uncultured Aquimonas sp. | reverse complement strand
CTCATCGACCCTGTGCTCTCGGGGCTGCCGGCGTTCCTGACGCCGCGACCGGGCCTGAATTCGGGTTTCATGATTCCGCAGGTGACCGCCGCGGCGCTGGTTTCGGAAAACAAGCAGCGCGCCTTCCCGGCCAGCGTGGATTCGATCCCCACCTCCGCCAATCAGGAAGACCACGTTTCGATGGCCGCGCATGGCGCACGCCGATTGCTGGCGATGGCCGAGAACGCCGCGAACGTGATCGGCATCGAGTGGCTCGCCGCCGCGCAGGGCTGCGATTTCCATGCGCCCTTGAAATCGAGCGCGGCATTGGAAGCCGCGCGTGCGCTGATTCGCGCCAAGGTTCCCGCGTTGCAGGAAGACCGCTACTTCCACCCGGACATGCTCGCTGCCACCGACCTGGTTCGCGCCGGGGAACTGGCGCGCAGCGCGGGCGTGAAACTTCCGGGCGTGGAGCCGTGACGTGAGCGACTGGCTGCACATCCATCGCGGCGATGCGCCCTTGATCCTCAGCTTTCCGCACACCGGCACCGATCTGCCTGCGGCACTGGAAGATCGCTTCGTGTCGAAATGGCTGGCGCGGCGCGATGCGGATTGGTGGGTGCACGAACTCTACGGCTTCGCGAGCGGGCTGGGCGCAACCACCTTGCGAACCACGATCAGCCGCAGTGTCATCGACGTGAACCGCGATCCGGCGGGCGTTTCGCTGTATCCGGGCCAGAACACCACCGACCTGTGCCCGGCCACGACCTTCGACGACGAACCACTGTATCGCGCAGGCTTCGAGCCATCCCCGCAAGACATCGAACAGCGCCGAGCCACATGGTTCGATCCCTACCACGCCGCACTTGCCGCCGAAATCGAACGATTGCGCGAGCGGCATCCGGCCATCGTCGTCTATGACGCGCACTCGATCCGCTCGAACATTCCGTTCCTGTTCGAGGGCGAACTGCCGCAGTTCAACATCGGCACGAACTCGGATACGTCCTGCGACAACGCGCTCACCGATGCCGTGCAGCACATCTGCGCGCAAAGCGGTTTCAGCCATGTCCGCAATGGACGCTTCAAGGGCGGCTACATCACGCGCCATCATGCGAATCCGCGAAACGGCGTGCATTCGATCCAGATGGAACTGGCCTGTCGCGGCTACATCGACGAACCGGAAGTTCCAACGCCCGACAACTGGCCGACGCCGTGGAATCCGCAACGCGCCCCCATCCTTCCCGCGCTGCGACAGATCATCGCCGCGTGCCTCAGCTTCGCCGAATCGAAAAGGAAACCCGCATGACCCGCCTCGATACTTCGCGCATCGTCAAAGCCCCGACCGGAACCAAGCTCAGCGCCAAAAGCTGGCTCACCGAAGCGCCGTTGCGGATGTTGCAGAACAACCTCGATCCGGACGTGGCCGAGCGCCCGCAGGAACTGGTCGTCTATGGCGGCATCGGCCGCGCCGCGCGCGATTGGGAATCCTTCGACACCATCATCGAAACGCTCAAGCGCCTTGATGACGATCAAACCCTCTTGGTGCAATCGGGCAAGCCGGTTGGCGTGTTCCGCACCCATGCCGACGCGCCGCGCGTACTGATCGCCAACTCCAACCTCGTGCCGCGCTGGGCCACCTGGGATCACTTCAACGAACTGGATAAAAAGGGCCTGGCGATGTACGGCCAGATGACCGCCGGAAGCTGGATCTACATCGGCTCGCAGGGCATCGTGCAGGGCACCTACGAAACCTTCGTCGAGATGGGCCGCCAACACTACGGCGGCGATCTTTCCGGCAAGTGGCTGTTCACCGGCGGCCTCGGCGGCATGGGCGGCGCGCAGCCGCTGGCATCGGTGTTCGCCGGTGCCTCGTGCCTGGCGGTGGA
>CAZHXV010000114.1:7857-9625 GCA_964536455.1 uncultured Aquimonas sp. | reverse complement strand
AACCCTTCGACCACAATTACCCCCTTGCTGGGGCGTAGGCGAGACGGTATCTACGAGAGGCCATAGTCAGTAGTCGTAGGGCTCAAGCCGCAATGCGGCAGAGCCGGCACTGCCGCAGTTCCCGTCGACTCTGCATCTTCGATACTTCCTACGTTTCCAAACCAGCCGGCCTCCGCGCATGACTTCCGCCCGATGCGCCCGCACCGCCGGTGTGTCAGCGTGAGGGTTTCCCTGCAACCGCGGTATTCCCATGCTTCGTTTCCTCGTTCGTTCCCCTCTGTCTCTGGCCCTCGGGGCCGTTCTTTTGGCCGGGTGCCAGCCTGCGCCTTCCGAATCCAGTTCCGCTGCCGCGCCCACGCCCGCTCCGAAGGCTGCCGTTGCCCCGGCGATAGACCTGGCCAGCATCACGCCCAAGCAGATCCAGTTCCAGGCCGGCGACCTGGATAGCTCGGTCTCGGCTTGCGGCAACCTCAACGCCTACGTCAACGGCAAGTGGCTCGCCGCCAACCCGGTGCCGGGGGATCGCACCACCTGGGGCAGTTTCGAGGTGCTGGGCGAGCGTTCGCTGGCGATCCAGCACACGCTGGCGCAGGCCGCTTCGGCCAATACGCAGGCCGCCGGCGTGGAGAAGCTGGTAGGGGATTTCTATGCCGCCGGCATGGACGAGGCGGCGATCGAGAAGGCCGGCATCGCGCCGATCCAGCCGATCCTGGATCGCGTGGCGGCGTTGGCCACGCCGGCGCAGGTGGCGGCGTATCTGGGCGAAGCCGCGGCGCAGGGCCGCGGCGCGTTGTTCCGCTTCGGCGGTGCCGAGGATTTCCGCGATTCCTCGCAGACGATCGCCTATGCCAGCCAGGGCGGGCTTTCGCTGCCCGAACGTGCCTACTACCTGGAAGACCGCCCGGATTACCAGAAGGCGCGGCAGGCGCTGGCCGATCACGTTGCGGCAGTGTTCGTACTGGCCGGCGAAACGCCGGAAGCGTCGCGGACACTGGCGCAAACCGTGGTGGCGTTCGAGACGCGGCTGGCCCGTGCCAGTACGCCGCGCGTGGAACTGCGCGATCCGGCCAAGCAGTATCAACCTGCGACGCTGGATGAGGCCGATGCGTTGACGCCGAACTTCTCCTGGGGCGCGTTCTTCGATGCCGTGGGCGTGGCCAGGCCGCCGAAGTTCTCGCTGACCACGCGCGATTTCTTCAGGGAAGCCGATGCGATGCTGGCCGATACGCCGGTCTCCGCGTGGCAGGCGTACCTGCGCTATCACGAGATCGACGGCGTAGCGCCGTATCTTTCCAGCGCCTTCGCCGAGGAAAGCTTCAACTTCTACAACAAGGCGCTGCGCGGCCAGGCGGAACTTGCGCCGCGCTGGAAGCGGGTGATGAACGAACTCTCCGGCGCGCTCGGCGAACCGCTGGGCCAGCTCTACGTGAAGGCGGTGTTCCCGCCCGAATCCAAGGCCAAGATGCAGACGCTGGTGCGGAACTTTTCCGACGTGCTGAAGCGGCGCATCGAGGGGCTTGCGTGGATGGGGCCGGAAACCCGCGCCAAGGCGCTGGAGAAGTGGGCCAGCTTCACGCCCAAGATCGGCTATCCGGACAAGTGGCGGGATTATTCGAGCCTTACGCTCTCGCGCCAGGATTACGCCGGCAACCTGCTGAAGCTCATGGCCTTCGAGACGCGGGTGGATTTCGACAAGATCGGCAAGCCGGTGGATCGCAGCGAATGGCACATGTCCCCGCAGACGGTGAACGCCTATTACAACCCGAGC
>CAZHXV010000114.1:0-7847 GCA_964536455.1 uncultured Aquimonas sp. | reverse complement strand
GTGTTCCCGGCCGCCATCCTGCAACCGCCGTTCTTCGATCCGAACGCGGACGATGCGCTCAACTATGGCGGCATCGTCGCGGTGATCGGCCACGAGATGATCCACGGCTACGACGACCAGGGCAGCCAGTTCGATGCCAAGGGCAACTTCGAGAACTGGTGGACGGATTCCGACCGCGAAGGTTTCACGGCGCGCACCGGCAAGCTGGTGGCCCAGTTCGACGGCTACGAATCCATCGACGGCATCCACGTCAACGGCACGCTGACCCTGGGCGAGAACATCGCCGACCTGGGCGGCCTTTCCACTGCGTTCGATGCGATGAAGGCGGCGCAGGGCGAAGGCTTCGCCGACCCCATGATCGACGGCTTCACCCAGGAACAACGCCTATTCCTGAACTGGGCCACGGTGTGGCGGCGCAACTTCAACGACGACGAACTGAAGGTGCGCCTCTCCACCGATCCGCATTCCCCGGCTGCATTCCGCGCCATCGGCGCGCCCTCCAACCTGCCCGCCTTCGCACAGGCGTTCGGCTGCAAGGAAGGCGACGGCATGGTGCGTTCGGGCGAGGCGCGGGTGGAGATTTGGTGAGGGTGCTTTTTGATCCGGCCTGCGCACAGCCTGGATTTTTCGTAGTCGGCTCAAGCGCCACAGGCGCGGAGCCGACGGGTACTTGCGAGAGTCGGCTCCAGTCGCTTCGTGCTTTGACACGATAAGACCCCGAACTTGGCCCCCAGAAGAACCCCCGCACGCAGCGGGGGTTCTTTTTGCCTTGGCGGAAATCCGCGCCGGTCAGTCTTCGAAGCCGTTGACGAAGATCTGATTCGGCAGTGCTTCCACCACGGTGGGCAGATCGACCGATGCCGGAGGGCTCGCATCGGTACTGCTGGCGGAAACCTCCAGCGTAGCGGTGACGGTACTGCCGCTGGCGGCCATGGAGACGGTGGCGGTGACGATGAACTCGGCATCGCCCACGGCCATCTGCTCGATGGTGCAGATCACGACGCCGGCGCTGCCGACCGCCGGGGTTTCGCAACCCCAGCCTGCCGGCGCATCCAGCGTGGCGAACAGCACGCCGCTGGGCAGGGTCAGTTCCACCGTCGCGTGGATGGCGTTGTCCGGGCCGGCGTTGGTCAGCGTGAAGGCATAGTCCAGCGTATCCCCAACTTCCGCATTGGCCGCGACCGGCTCCGCCGCGAGGCTCAGATCGGCGGTGCGGAATGCGGCGATGTCGAGGAAGGCCAGCGACGGATCGTGGTCGGAGTTGCCGAAGGCGTTGCCGGTATCGGTCGCATCGTTCTGGTGGAAGTCCGCGTTGACGCGGGCGTATTCGATGTGCGGCAGGCCGACGCTGCGCAACAGCGCGGCTTCGTTCACCAGAATCTGGTCGAGCGCCTGCGCGTTGCCCTCAAAGGTGTAGCTGTACACCGGCATCGCGGAAATGCTCGCCAGCACGACCAGATCCGGATCCACCAGATCCACGCCATCGCCCGGCACCACGGTTTCGTCGTTGGCCGCCGGCGTACCGGCGATGGCGTTGGTCAGGTCGCCGTAGCCGTCGTTGAACTGGAAGGCGTTGAAGTCGCCGACCAGCACGATGGGCTGGTTCGGATTGGCGGCCTGCAAGGTGGCGACGAGCATCGCGGTGTATTCGGCATTCTGCTGGCGCTTGGCGCGGTAGCCCCGGCCTTTGCCGCCCGGCACATAGGTGGTGTACGGCGGGTCGGGACGGTTGAAGCATTCGTAGCTGGCCTCGGCATCGTCCATGCTGTCCATGTCGATCAGCGATTTCAGGTGGTTGTTGATCACCGTCAGCGGGAAATCCTGGCCGTTCGCGCCACGGATCGTCAGGTTGGCGACCAGCGGCGGACGATCGTTCATCAGGCCCGCCGTGTACGAGACGCCATCCGGGCAGAGCACATGATTCTCTTCGGCCAGCGACTCGTAGGCTTCCACCAGCGTGACACGCGGGGCCGCGCCGACCAGCGACTTCTTCAGCAGGAAGCCCAGCCGCTGCGTGCCGGAACTGGACAGCAGCACAGCCTGGTATTGCGGGTCGTTGGCGGCGATGCCGCTCACGCGGGTGGCGATGTCCTGCAGCGTTTCGATGTTGGCCACTTCGATCAGGCCCAGCACGTCCGGCGTCTTGAGGTACTCCACGATGGTGCGGGCGATCTTGGTGGCCTTGCGCTCGTAGGCGACGCCGCCGGCCAGCGCCAGGTTCTCGACGTTGTAGCCGCTGATGGTGATGTTGGTCGGCAGCGGGTCGGACACCGGCGTGCCGGTTTCGGCGGCACTGGTATCCGGCGCGGCAAGCTCGGCGCTGCGGGTGAGGATCGACCAGCGGCGCTGCGAATAGTAGTAATCCAGCACGCCGGTGAGGTTGGCGAACTTCGCGCCGGTGCGCACCGGCACCGCCGCGCCGCCCTGGAGGCGGTTGGTCTTGATGCGGATCAGTTCCGGATTGTTGTCCCAGCACGGCACGTTGGCGGGCGCCTCCACGGGCAGCGGCTTGCTGCCCGCGATGGCGGGGTTCTCGCCGCAGGCATAGAGGTTCACGCCCGGCTCGCGGAACGGACGCGCCACGCCCGCCACCGTACCGAAGAACTCGTCGTTCGCGCCCGGGCCGCTGGGTGCGGTGACGGCGAAATCCGCGATGCGCACGCGCATGAATTCGTACTTCTCCAGGGCCTGGTTGTCGCTCGAATCGACCTCGGCGGCCGTCAGTTCGATGGGGGTGGGCAAGGGATTGCCGGAGGCGAGCTTGGTCGCGGTGACCGGCGACACCAGTTCGGTGATCGGCGCCGCGCCGGTTGCGGGCACGTATTCGGCCACCTTGCCGGTCACCATCACGAAATCGCCAACCGCAAGCGACACCGCCGGATTCGGGAAACCGTACACGTAGATGCCCTCGGAGGTTCCCGGATCGCCATCCTCATCGGCAGGCTGCGATTGCAGGAAGAAATCCTGGCCGACGACGCCGGTGACGATGCCGCGCGTGGTGACGGTCTGGCCGTCGAGCGGCGAGGCCGCGCCGTTGCCCTGGATGGCGCTGATCCTGGTGAAGGCGAAATCGTCATCGACGATGGTGCCGGTCTTCTGGATCGGATCGCCCTGGGAGGCATCGGTGCCGGTGAAGCCGCTCAGCGTGACGGTCACGCTGGCATCGCCATCGGTGAGGGTGTTGGGGACGGTCTGTACTTCAATCAGATAGGGCAGCGGCGTGCTGTCGTCGAGCGTGGCGCTGGCCGGGCCGCTGTAGGTGTAGCGCCCGGCAGTGCCGCTGACCGCGATGTCGAAGGAGACGGTATCGCCACTGGCGATCGCCGGGGCGACTTCGAGCGCGAATGTCAGGGTGTTGGGCGCGACATCGCCTTCCGCGATCAAAATGCTGGCGCCGGAGAAGGAAACCACTGGATCGGTGGCCGGCGGCGTGCAGGCATTGAGCGCCGTCGCCGAATTGCGCGGCGCGGCGGCGGCGGCGATGAAGTCGTCCGCGTTCTGGTTGGTGTCCTGGCAGCCATTCTGCTTGCGCTGCACCGAGTTCGGGTTGCTGGGCGCGGGTGCTGCACCCGTGCCTTCGAAACAGGGATTCGAACCGCTCGATGCGGCACCGACGAAATCGAGAACGGAGCCTCCGAGCGGGCACGCACCCGACAAGGCCGATGTGGCGTTGACCAGGGCGACCTTGAATCCACCGCCGGCCATGGCGGTGGTGCCGGTGGCGTCGGGCGTGGGCAAATCCAGCGTACCGCCCGCGCCGTCAGCCTGCTTGACCAGGTAATACTGGCCAGGCTGCAACATCGTGTTGGTGAGGTTGGTCACCGCCCAGGATGTGCCGGTGGCGCTGGCGTACTGCACCGACCAGCCGTTCAGGCTGACCGGAGTCGAGCCACGATTGAACAGTTCGATGAAGTCGCTCTTGTACGTCGCACCGCTATTGCCACCACCACCGTAGGCCTGGCTGATGACCACCTGCGCCGATGCCGTTCCCGCGCCCAGCGCGAGGAATCCGAACATCGACACCACCACGGCCCGAAGCCGCGAACGCCTGCTCGACTGCATGAAAATACGCTCCCAACGTGAAAGTTTGCCCGGTTGGCGCCAGACGACATCCATGCGCCCAGCCAGACGCGGGAGGCTACCAGTTTCGTGTGACGCTTTTGTGTGCTAAGCAACATTTTTGCCATGCAGCATCGCCGCCGCTTGCCGCAGGTGGCAGGATCGGGTCGAATGGAACGCTTGTGCGCCGTCCGGCGCTTCGTTGACTGGGGATTTCGATGAGTTCCACTTCCGTTTCGCCGCCGCAGCTCACCTTCCGCGCGGTGCTGCTGTCCATCGTGCTGGCCGTGATCCTGGCCGCCGCGAACACTTACCTGGGCCTGTTCGCCGGCATGACGATTGCCTCGGCGATTCCCGCGGCCGTCGTTTCGATGGCGGTGCTGCGGTTGTTCGGCGGCGGGCACATCCTGGAGAACAACATCGTGCAGACCGGCGCCTCGGCCGGCTCGTCCATCGCCTCGGGCGTGATCTTCACGATCCCGGCGCTGGTGATCCTGGGTTACTGGGACGATTTCAAGTATTCGTGGGTGCTGGCGATCGCCGGCCTCGGTGGCCTGCTTGGCGTGCTGTTCTCGGTGCCCTTGCGGCGTTCGCTGATCGTGGACCAAGGGCTGGCCTTCCCCGAAGGCAAGGCGGCGGCGGAAGTGCTCAAGACCGGCGAAAATCCGGCAGCGGGCGTGAAGGTGCTCGGCATCGCGGCCCTGCTCGGCGGCTTCGGGAAACTGGCCGCAGCCTCGGGCCTGCGCCTGTTCCCGGATACCGCCGCGGCAGCGGCCTGGTGGGGCAAGGGCATCGCGTATTTCGGCACCAACCTTTCCCCCGCGCTGTTCGGCGTGGGCTACATCGTGGGCCTGAACATCGGCATCGTGGTGCTGGCCGGCAGCATCATCGGCTGGAACATCGCGATGCCGATCTATTCCAGCTTCTTCCTCGATACCGATCCGGCGCTGGCGGCGCGGGTGATCGGCGCGAGTGCGGAGGATGCGGCGGGCATGATCTGGTCGGCGCAGATTCGTTACCTGGGCGTGGGTTCGATGCTGATCGGCGGGCTGTGGACGCTGTTCTCGCTGCGCAAGTCCATCCTTTCCGGCGTGAAATCAGGACTTTCCGTGGCGAAGTCCGGCGTTTCGGGCAGCGTCGCCGAAACCGAGAAGGATCTGCCGATGAAGGCCATCCTGATCGGCCTGGTGCTGTTCGTGCTGCCGTTGTGGGCGCTATACCAGGGCATCACCGGCAGCATCGCGGTGAGCCTGCCGATGACCATCGTGATGATCGTGGCCGGCTTCCTGTTCGTTTCCGTCTCCGCCTACATGGCCGGCCTCGTGGGTTCGAGCAACAATCCGGTTTCGGGCATCACCATCTGCACCATCCTGTTCTCGGCGCTGGTGCTGATCCTGCTGATGGGCCGCAATGCCGAACTTGGCCCGGTGGCGACCATCATGATCGGCGCGGTGGTGTGCTGCGCGGCCTGCATCGGCGGCGACAACCTGCAAGACCTGAAAGCCGGCCACATCGTCGGCGCGACGCCGTGGAAGCAGCAGGTGATGCTCGCCATCGGCTCGGTGTCTTCGGCGCTGGTGATGGCGCCGGTGCTGAACCTGCTGGCGAAGGCGTACGGCATCGGCGTGCCGACCGAAGCGCATCCGACGCCCTTGCTCGCCCCGCAGGCCAACCTGATGGCCTCGGTCGCCAAGGGCATGTTCGGCGGCCAATTGCCGTGGAACACGATTGCCGTGGGCGCGCTGATCGGCGCGGCCATCATCGCGTTGGATGAATGGCTGAAAGCTTCGGGCAAGAAGTTCCGCGTGCCGGTGTTGGCCTGCGCCATCGGCATTTATCTCCCTATCGAGCTGATGGTGCCGATCTTCCTTGGCGGCCTGCTGGCGCATGTGGTCGAGCGCGTCAGCGGTGTGAACACCAACGACGAGGAAGCGGTCGGCAAGGTGCACCAGAAGGGCATGCTGTTCTCGGCGGGCCTCATCACCGGCGAAGCGCTGATGGGCATCTTCATCGCCATTCCCATCGTCGTGGCCGGCAGTGCCGACGTGCTGGCCTTGCCCGAGTCCATGCAGTTCGGGGGCTGGCTTGGGCTGTTGCTGCTGGCCGTGATCGCGTGGCTGCTGTTCCGCACGGCAGTCAAGCGCGAGGCATGACCTGACGCACTGGCGCATCAGGGAGACGGCTCCTACCATCGGCGGTTCCATTCACGAATCGCCGATGAGGTTCCCCATGCGCCGCTACGCGCTGATCCCAGTTCTGCTCGCTGCCGCACTCGCGGCCCATGCCGCGCCGCGCGGCTTCACCGTGGAAGACCTGGTCGCGCTCGACCGTGTTTCCGCCCCGTTGCTCTCGCCCGATGGCAGCCGCGTGCTGTACGCACTGCGCGAGGCGGACGTGGGGGCCAACAAGGCCAGCAACTCGCTCTGGCTGATCGACGCCAAGCCCGGCGCAAAAGCCAAACGCCTCACCGCGAAAGGTTCCAGCGCCGGTTCCGCGCAATGGAGCCACGATGGCGCCTCGGTGTACTTCCTCTCCGCACGCGGCGGCAGCAACCAGGTCTGGCGTTTGCCGCTGGCCGGCGGCGAAGCCGAGCAGGTGACGAATTTCCCGCTCGACGTGGGCAGCTACAAGCTTTCGCCCGATGGCGCGACGCTGGCGGTGAGCCTTGAGGTCTTCACCGATTGCGACTCGCTGGAGTGCACCGCCAAGCGGCTGGAAGACGAAGGCGCGCGGAAATCCACCGGCGTGGTGTACGACAAGCTGTTCGTGCGCCATTGGGATACGTGGAAGGATGGCCGCCGCAGCCAGTTGTACACGGCCAAACTCGGCACCGATGGCATGGTGGGCGCAGCGGTGCTGGTATCGAAGAACATCGATGGCGACGTGCCTTCCAAGCCGTTCGGCGGCAGCGAGGAATACGCCTTCTCGCCCGATGGCAAATCGCTGGTGTTCGCCGCGCGCATCGCGGGCAAGACCGAGGCATGGAGCACCAACCTCGACCTGTTCCAGACCGCCGCCGATGGCTCGGGCACGCCGCGCAACCTCACCACGCAGAACGAAGCCACCGATACCGCGCCCGTGTTTTCCGCCGATGGCAAGACCCTGTATTACCTTGCGATGAAGCGCCCCGGTTTCGAGGCCGACCGCTACGCCATCATGGCGAAGAACCTGGCCACCGGCGCGATACGCGAGATCGCACCGGAATGGGATCGTTCGCCTGGCGGCCTCACACTGTCACCGGACGGTAGCAAGCTTTACGTTGCGGTGGATGACGTGGGCCAGCACCTGCTCTACGTCATCGACATCGCCACCGGCGCGGCGCACAAGATCGTAGGCGAAGGCGCGGTGGCCGGTTTCGACCTGGATCGCAGCACGCTGGTCTATGCCAAGAGCGAACTGGACGAGCCGGCCAATCTCTATCTCGCCAAACCCGACGGCAGCGGTGCGGCCAAGCTGGCCACGTTCAACCAATCCAGGCTCGCGGACGTGAAGTTCGGCCAGTTCGAGCAGTTCAACTTCGCAGGCTGGAACGGCGAAACCGTGCACGGCTACGTGGTGAAGCCCTGGGATTTCGCGAAGGGGAAAAAGTACCCGGTCGCCTTCATCATCCACGGCGGCCCGCAGGGTTCCTCCAGCAATCTGTTCCACTACCGCTGGAACCCGCAGACCTATGCCGGTGCGGGCTTCGCGGTGGTGCAGATCGACTTCCACGGCTCCACCGGCTACGGCCAGGCGTTCACCGATTCGATCTCCGGCGACTGGGGTGGCAAACCGCTGGAAGACCTGCA
>CAZHXV010000113.1:8808-9698 GCA_964536455.1 uncultured Aquimonas sp. | reverse complement strand
TGATCCCGCAGATCGACGATTTCCTCGACAACGGCTACACCAAGGAAGAAATGAAGCTGGTCTGGGAAACCCGCAAGATCCTGGGCGATGCCAGTATCGAGGTGAACCCGACCGCCGTGCGCGTGCCGGTGTTCTACGGCCACGCCGAGGCGGTGCACATCGAAACCCGCCGCGACATCGACGTGGAGGAAGCGCGTGCGCTGCTGGAAAACGCGCCGGGCGTGGAAATCGTGGACGAGCGCCGCGCCGGCGGCTGGCCGACGCCGGTGACCCACGCTTCGGGCACGGATCCGGTGTACGTGGGCCGTTTGCGCCGCGATATTTCCCATCCGCGCGGCCTGAATCTGTGGGTGGTGGCGGACAACATCCGCAAGGGCGCGGCGCTCAACGCTGTACAGATCGCTGAACTATTGGTAAAAAGCCCCATGTAATCCACAGTTACCGCCGCGTTGTCATGTCGTTTCGAGGATTCAGGGGCAAGCGATGTGGCAGCACACGTCTGAAACGGGCCGAAAAACCCACCGACGTTCGATTCCGCATTGGGGAATGCAGCAGATGAACAAGCGACTCCGACTCCCGCTGGCCGTGGCACTCGCGCTGGGCAACCTTCCCGCTTTCGCGTTGGGCCTTGGCCAGATCGAGGTGAAATCGTCCCTGAATCAACCGCTTGTGGCCGAGATTCCGGTATTGAGCGTGAGCGCCGGCGAAGCCGAGTCGCTCGCCGTCCGGCTCGCCTCGGCGGATTCCTTCGCCCGCGCCGGGCTGGAACGCCCGCATCTTTTGAATGCGAACCTGCATTTTGAAGTGAAGCGTGCGCCGAGCGGGCGCACGGTGATCGCGGTCACCACGCCCAACGACGTGCGCGAACCCTTCCTGAGCTTCCTGCTCGA
>CAZHXV010000113.1:0-8798 GCA_964536455.1 uncultured Aquimonas sp. | reverse complement strand
CTCGAAGTGGAATGGGGCAACGGCAAGCTGCTGCGCGAATACACCGTGCTGCTGGATCCGCCGTCGATGGCACCGGTGCGCAGTGCACCGCCTGCCCCCGTGGCCGCCACGCCGCTGCCCGAGCCTGCGCCGGCGCGCTATGAACCATTGGAAGAACCGCCCGCACCGCCGCCGCCGCCCAGCCGGCCAGCTCCGGTTCCGGCTCCGGCTCCGCAGGCGGCCGCCCCCGCCCCCGCGCCTGCCTATGCCCCGGCATCGGAGCCGCTGCCCAGCTACGGTGCGGACAGTTATTCGGTGGTTTCCGGCGATACGCTCTGGTCGATCGCCTCGCGCAGCCGCCCGGATGCCGGCGTCAGCGTGCACCAGATGATGCTGGCGCTGTTGCGGGCCAATCCCGATGCCTTCATCGGCAACAACATCAATCGCTTGAAGAAGGGCGCGGTGCTCCGCATTCCCGGCCGGGACGAGACCACGGTGCTCACCGCCGCCGAGGCTGCCGCGCAGGTGCGTGTCCAGATCGAAAGTTGGCAGGGCGCTTCCGCCACCTCGGCCCAGCCGGCGGATGCCCCGGTTCGCACCGACGCCGGTTCGCGTCGCACGTCCAGCAGCACCTCCAGTTCCCGGCTCGAGCTCACTCCGCCGGGCGGAGACGGTTCGGCGGCGCAATCTGGCGCATCCGCGACCGGAGAAGGCCGCGAGCTGCGCGCGGAGCTCGATCGCAGCCGCGAACAGGTCAACTCGCTCAAGCAGGAAAACGTTGAACTCAAATCCCGTGTCCAGGAACTGGAAGGGATCCAGGGCGACAGCCGCAAGCTGATCCAACTCAAGGACAGCGAACTGGCCGCCGCACAGCACCGGCTGGCCGAAACCGAGCAGCGCCTGGCTGCGGCAACCGCTGCCGGGGAAGCCAGCGCCGCGAGCGCTGTTGCGCCGGTCGAGGAACCTGTCCTTCCCGCCGAACAGGCACCCGTGGCGCAGCAGGATCAGGACGAGCCGCTGGCTCCGTTCGAAACCGACGCGTCCACCGGCGAAGGCGACACGGCTGCACCGGCCGAGCCGGTTTCCGAGCCGGTGGCGCTTTCCGATGCGGCAACCACGCCCGCCAAGCCGGCGCAAGCGCCCGCGCCTGTTGAAACCAGGCCCGCTCCCGTCGCCGCCGCACCTGCGGAAGAAACCGGTGGCGGCCTGCCGCTCAATCCGTGGATCATCGGTGGCGGCGCGCTGGCCTTGGTCAGCCTGGTGGCGCTGCTGCTGACCCGCCGGCGCGGTGGCAAGGGCGCGGAGGCCAAGCCGTCCGGCAAGGCCAAGGCGGCCCCGGTTCCCGTCGTCGCGGCATCCGCCGAGGAAGAATACGCCGGGCCTTTGCCTTCGCAGGCGCCCGGGCAGGAGGATCAGGTCGAGGCGGAACTGGTCGATGCCCTGGCGCAATATCCGAACGACCTTGCATTGCACCTGGATCTGCTGCGCCACTACTACGAACGCGGCGATGCCGCCGCCTTCGAGAATGCGGCCGAAGGCATGTACGCCCAAGTTTACGATTCTGGCGATCCAAGCTGGCTCCAGGCGGTCGAACTGGGCCGCATCATCGCCCCGGATCACCCTCTGTTCACCGAACTGGACATCACCTCCGAGGTAACCTCGCCCCAGCCTGCCGTGGCGTCCCAGGCCGATGTGGAATGGAACGCGCCGGCGGCCAGCGAGGTTCCGCTCTGGGACGAACCCGTCCCGCCCGGGCCTGCCGCCAAACCGGCCACGACGCACATGTTCGAGGATGTCACGGCGCTGCGCCCGGCGATTCCGGAAGAAGACTTCGGCGCCGATTCCGATGCCGCCGCCACCAAGCTGGAGCTGGCCCGCGCCTATCTGGACATGGGTGATTCCGAAGGTGCACGCGGCATGCTGGAAGAAGTGCTCGGTGAAGGCAGTGCCGTGCAGCGCGAGGAAGCGCGCAAGCTGCTGGCGGACATGCACTGATCCTGGGAGTCGCTCCCCAGTGTTCGATGTAAAGGGCCGGGATGCACCCCCGGCCCTTGCTTTTTGGAAACGGTACTGCCATCACCATGCGCTACGCCCTCGGCATCGAATATGACGGCACCGGTTATGCCGGCTGGCAGAAGCTCGGCCACGCCGCCAGCGTGCAGGCTGCGCTGGAAGCCGCGCTCTCCACAGTGGCGGCGCATCCGCTGGAAACGGTCTGCGCCGGCCGCACCGATTCGGGCGTGCACGCACGCTGCCAGGTGGTGCATTTCGACAGCGACGCCCTGCGCTCGGACTACGGCTGGACGATGGGCGCGAACGCCAACCTGCCGCCGGATATTTCCGTGCTCTGGGCGCGGCAGGTCCCGGAGGCGTTCAGCGCACGCTTTTCGGCGCGGGCGCGGCGCTACCGCTATCGCTTGCTCAACCGCAAACCGCGCCCGGCGCTGGAAGCGCGCTACATCGCCTGGGAAAAATTCCCGCTGGATGCGCGCAGGATGCACGAAGCCGCGCAAGCCTTAGTCGGCGAACGGGATTTTTCCGCGTTCCGCGCCTCGCAATGCCAGGCCACGCACGCACGGCGCGAAGTGCAATTCGTATCGGTGATGCGCACGGATGAGGAAATCGTGTTCGAGATCCAGGCCAACGCCTTCCTGCACCACATGGTGCGCAACATCGTCGGCAGCCTGTGCGAGATCGGGCGCGGTGCGCAGGACGTGGAATGGATCGCGCGCCTGCTGGAACAGCGCGACCGCACGCTGGCCGGCCCGACCGCCGAAGCGCGAGGGCTCACCTTCCTCGGGCCGTTGTACCCGCAGCAATGGAACCTGCCGCAGGAAGTCACGCTGCCGTGACCACGCACATCAAGTTCTGTGGCTTCACCCGCGAGGCCGACATCGACGCAGCGCTGGAATTGCAGGTGGATTTCATCGGCCTGATCCTCGTGCCGCAAAGCCCGCGCTGCCTCGCGCTGGAGCGGGCGGCAGCGCTGCGCAATCGCATCCCGCCAACGACCAAAGCCGTGGCGCTGACAATGGATCAACCGCGCGAAACCCTTGCCGCCATCGTCGAAACCGTCGCACCGGATGTACTGCAATTCCACGGCACCGAATCCGATGCGTTCTGCGCCAGCTTCGGCCTGCCGTTCTTCAAGACCATCGCGATGGGAGGTGCCTCTGCCCACGACGATGTACCGGCACGTTGCGCCGCGTACCCGTCCGCGTTCGCATGGCTGTTCGACGGCCACGCCGCAGGCGAACAGGGAGGCAGCGGCCAGCGCTTCGACTGGGCGCGGCTCGCCTCGATCGGATCGGGGAAACCCTGGCTGCTTGCCGGCGGCCTGAGTCCCGCCAACGTCGCGCGCGCCATGAAAACCGCAAGACCGTGGGGCGTGGATCTGGCCAGCGGCATCGAAACCGCGCCCGGCGTGAAGGATCCCGGGAAAATGCGCGCCTTCGTCCAGGCCGTGCGCAGCATCGATGCCGCGCTACCATGCCCGCCATGAAGAAAACCGACCGCAGCCGGGGCGGCAAGCCCGGCACCGCAGGGAAGGGCGGCAAGGCCGCAGGCAAGCCCTTGGCAAAACCGGCTTCCAGCCCCTCCAAACCGGCCCGCGCAAAACCCGCGTCGAAGGCCGCTTCCAAACCGGCGCCCAAATCCGCTGGAAACCACGGCAAACCCGCGCCGGCCTGGATGCCGGAATCGCTGGTGCGTGCCGCCGCCACGGAAACCGGAAGCAAGCGCCGCCGCTACGACGATGCCGGCCGTTACCTGCTTCCCGGCCACGAGGCCAGGCGTGCCGGGAAATCCGTCGCGCCTTCGCAGGGCAAGGCGCCCGCGCCGCCAGTCAAACCCGGGCCGCGCCGACGCAATCCGGCGCTGGACGATCCCTTCGCCGAGCGGGAAGCCGCACGTTACGAGAATCCCATCGCCAGCCGCGAAGCCCTCGTCGCACTGCTGGCGCAGGCCGATGGCCCGATGACCTCGGACGAACTGGCGCAGAAACTGAACCTCACCGCGCCGGATCGCTTCGAGGCGCTCAGCCGAAGGCTGGCCGCCATGCTGCGCGACGGGCAACTGCTCGCCAACCGCCGCGGCCAGTACGCGGTGGCGCGCAAGGTCGATCTTCTCGCCGGCAATGTGATCGCCAATCCCGAAGGCTTCGGCTTCCTGCATCTTGATACCGGCGGCGAAGACCTGTTCCTGCCGCCGCACGAAATGCGCAAGGTGTTCCACGGCGACCGCGTGCTGGCCTGCGTCACCGGCATGGATCGGCGCGGGCGGCGCGAAGGGGCCATCGTCGAAGTGCTGGAGCGCCGCCTGCAGCGGCTCGTGGGCCGCTACGGCGAACGCGGTGGCATTGGCTATGTGAACCCGGACGACCGCCGCATCGCGCAGGATCTGATGATCCCCGCCGATGCGCGCGGCGATGCGCGCGCAGGGCAGATCGTCGTGGCGGAAATCGTCGAGCCGCCCTCGCCGGGCCGCCCGCCGCTGGGGCGAATCCTGACGGTGCTGGGCGATGCGCTGACGCCTTCGCTGATCGTGGAAACCGCGATCCACGGCCACGGCCTGCCGCACGAGTTCCCGCCCGAAGTGCTGGCGCAGGCCGCAACGGTGCCGCTGGAAGTTCCGGCCGCCATCGCAGCGCAACGCGTTGACTTGCGCGCCGTGCCGCTGGTCACCATCGACGGCGAGGACGCCAAGGATTTCGACGATGCGGTGTGGTGCGAGCCGAACCGCGCCGGGTTCCGCCTGATCGTCGCCATCGCGGACGTCTCGCACTACGTCCTGCCGGAAACCCCGCTGGACGAAGAAGCCATCCAGCGCGCGACTTCCGTCTACTTCCCCGGCTTCGTGATCCCGATGCTGCCGGAGACGCTCTCCAACGGCATCTGCTCGCTGCGCCCGGAGGTGGATCGCCTGTGCTTCGTCTGCGACATGCAGATCGACCGCGAAGGCCAGGTGACGAAATCGAAGTTCTACGAGGCCGTGATGCGCTCGCACGCGCGGCTCACCTATACCCAGGTGTGGAAGGCGGTCGGCGAGGGCGACGCGGAAGCGAAAGCGCAGATCGGTTCGCTGCTGCCGCAGATCGAGCGCCTGCATCAGCTCTATCGGGTTCTCGCCAAAGCACGCGCCGCGCGTGGGGCCATCGAGTTCGAGAGCGGCGAAGTGCGCTTCGTGCTCGATGCCAGGGGCGAGGTGGCGCAGGCCGGCATGATCGCCCGCAACGACGCGCACAAGCTGATCGAGGAATGCATGATCGCGGCCAACGTGGAAGCCGCGAAGTTCCTGCTGAAAAAGAAAATCCCCGCGCCCTACCGTGTGCACGACCGTCCGCCGCAGCGCAAGTACGAAGACCTGCTGGAATTCCTCGCCGAGTTCAAGCTGCGCCTGCCGCCGTGGGAGAAGGTGACGCCGGGCGATTTCACCGCGCTGCTGGAAAAGGTGCGCAAGCGCGTCGATGCGACGCTGATCGAATCGGTATTGCTGCGCTCGCAGAGCCTGGCGGTTTATACGATCCAGAACATCGGCCACTTCGGCCTGGCGCTGGAGGCCTACGCGCATTTCACCTCGCCGATCCGGCGCTATCCCGATCTCCTGGTGCACCGGGCGATCAAGCACGCCCTTTCCGGTGCGCGCGCCGATGCGTTCCGCTACGCGCCGCACGACATGGAGCAACTCGCGCTGCAATGCTCCGAACGTGGCCGCCGTGCCGAGGAAGCCGAGCGCGAAGTCGATGAGCGCTTCCGCGCCGCGTGGATGGAAAAACACGTCGGCGGCGAATTCGACGGCGTGATTTCCGGCGTGACTTCGTTTGGTCTGTTCGTCGAAATGAACGAGTCGAAGGTGACGGGGCTGGTGCATGTGACCGCCTTGCCGAACGACTGGTACCACTTCGACCCGGTGCGCAAACTGATGAGCGGCGAACGCAGCGGCGCGTCGTACCGGCTGGGCGATCCGGTGCGCGTGCTGGTGCTGCGCGCCAGCGTGGAAGACCGCAAGATCGACCTGCGGCTGGTGCCGCCGGCGAAGGCGGACAAGGCGCGTTGAGCATGGCCCGACACGACGACGAACACTGGATCGCCGGCATCAATGCGGTGGCGGCCGCCATCGAGAACGATCCGGTGAACCTGCGCGAGGTGCTGATCGAGGCGCGGGCGAAGAATCCGCGCCTTTCGGAAATCGCCTCCGAGGCACAGCGCCTGGGCGTGCCGCAGCGCGCCGTTCCCACCGAAACGCTGGATCGCATCGCCCAAGGCGTGCGCCATCAGGGGGTCGTCGCGCATTACGCCGCCGCGAAAAACTTCGACGAGGACGATCTGCCGCACCTGATCGAAGCGGCGGAAAACCCCTTGCTGCTGCTGCTGGACGGTGTGCAGGATCCGCACAATTTCGGCGCCTGCCTGCGCAGCGCGGCGGCGGCGGGCGTCACGGCGGTGATCGTGCCGCGCGACAAATCCGCGCCGGTCAACGCCACCGTGCGCAAGACTTCCGCTGGCGCGGCGGATCGCATTCCGGTGGCGCGCGTGGCCAATCTGGCCCGCACGATGAAGGAGTTGCAACAGGCGGGCGTGTGGTTCGTCGGGCTCGCCGGCGAGGCGGGGAAATCCCTGTACGACGTCGATCTTTCCGGCCCCATCGGCATCGTCATGGGCGGCGAAGGCGAGGGCCTGCGACGACTGACGCGCGAGCACTGCGATTTTCTGGCGAAGATTCCCATGCCCGGTGCGGTCGAAAGCCTGAATGTCTCGGTGGCCACCGGCGTTGCGCTGTTCGAGGCAGTGCGGCAACGCGGCGGGTGATCGAAGGTCACGTCTGGCCGCTTGCGTGGTCATGCAGCGATGTAACCCGGAGTGGGGCAGGGCGATGATCGAGGATCCAGACGAAGGCGGGTTGCGCGCGGCCCTCGCGCAGCGCACGGCGCGGCTGACGCGCGGGCAATGGCAGCTGCTTGGCGTGGTGGCCGTCGCCGGTCTTGCATCCTGGTGCGCCAGCCGCCTGCTCGGCGGCGACTGGCGGCTGCCAGGCCTGTTTGGCGTGTTCCTGCTGGTTTATGCCGCCGTGGTCGTGGCTGGCAGCCTGCCGGATCGCATCGTCGCCGAGAAGCTCGATGCAGTGCTGGATCGTTGGGTACGCGACAAGAGCGGCAAGGGCTTCTACGGCATGGTGGCCCTCTCCGTGCTGGCTTGGCAGGAAGTGGATGGCCTGCTGGATTTTTCCGGCTTTGCGGAAATGACCGGCAACGCGATCAAGTCGCAGATCGTCCACTATGTCATCGGCTTCAGCGCCGATGCGATGAGGAACGCCATTCATGCCGCGATCTGGCCGATGTGGCTGGCCGGAAAATTCGGCGCGCCCGGCACAGCCGCGTTCGCGGGCGCGTGCTGGGCGGTATTCGCGCTGGGGCGCAGGCACCTGCCGATGCCGGACCTGTACAAAAAACCCAAGCGCGACGAGGCGAAAACCGCAGACGAACCGCTCCCCTGACGGCCACGGCCCCGAGAGCCCTCGGCGCGCTTATGATGGGCGGGCGCGCACCGCAGGTCGCGCCACGGGGGCAAGGGAGCGATGACGCCATTGGTTGCCGGGTCTTTTGCAGGAAGCGATCCGCCTTCGCCGTGGATGGATCGCGATGCGGCGGGCCGCCATGCGATGCGCGCCGAGATTCTGGCGCAGGTGTCGATCGAGGCGCTCCAGGGCGAAACCCTGGAGGACGTGCTGCAAGGCATCGTCGATTGCCTGGCGCGGCGCCTGCCGGTGACCATCGCCAGCATCATCCTGCTGGACGAGGCGCACACCCACTTCGTGCAGGAAGTCTGGGCCGGCGATCTGCTGCTGCAAGCGCCGGGCGAAATCCCCTGGCCGGTGGGCGTGGGTGCGGCCGGGCGCTGCGTGCGCACCGGGCAGTCGCAATTGATCGCGGACGTGGCGGAGGATCCGGACTACGTGGCCGGCCATCCGGACGTGCGATCCGAATATCTGGTGCCGATCCGGCATCGCGGTTTGCTGCATGGCGTACTGAATCTGGAGAGCACGCGCGGGGATTTCTTCGCGCCGGAGGTCTGCGCGATGTTCGACGCGGTGGCGGCGCAGATCGCCGGCGCGGTGCATCTGGCACGTGTGGTGCGGCAGCTGGAAACGGCCAACCGGCGGCTGGAACAGCTCTCGATGCTCGATGGCCTCACCGGCATCGCCAATCGCCGCAGCTTCGATCTGCGGCTGGCCGCCGAATGGGATCGGCACGCACGCGAGAGCAGGCCGCTGGGCCTGGTGTTGGCGGATGTGGACGATTTCAAGGCACTGAACGATGCCCGTGGGCATCTGTACGGCGATGAATGCCTGCGTGAAGTGGCGCGCGTCTGCCTGCTGGAACTGGAAGGCGGCGACGCCTTCGCGGCGCGCTATGGCGGGGAGGAGCTTCTGGTGCTCGCGCCCGACCACGACCTGCGCAGGATCAGGCGGCTCGGCGAACGGTTGCGCCGCCGCGTGGAAGCGCTGGCGATCGCGCATCCGCGCTCTCGCGTCGCGCCGCACGTCACCGTCAGCATCGGCGCCAGCGCGCTGGTGCCCGATGCCACACGCTGCGCCGCCGACCTTCTGGCCGCCGCCGACCGGGCGATGTATGCGGCCAAGGCGCGTGGTCGCAACCGTGTGGTGGCGCGGGCGCTGCGACGGCCGTAGCCAAGGGCCGGCTCAGGCGCTGCGCGCTTTCAATGCGCGCGTTCGGGCTGTTGTGCGGGCTTCTGGTTCTCGCGCAGTTCGCGTCGCAGGATCTTGCCGACGTTTGATTTCGGCAGCTCGGTGCGGAATTCGAC
>CAZHXV010000112.1:0-9730 GCA_964536455.1 uncultured Aquimonas sp. | reverse complement strand
GCGGGAGAGGGAATCAAAGCGGCATTCTGTCAAAATCGCGGGCCATCCTCACCAGCCTTCGCCCGTGACCCGCAACCGCGCCAAGCCTTCCATCGAACTGGAACTTTCCATCACCGATCTTTCCCACGATGGACGCGGCGTGGCGCGCAGCCAGGACGGCAAGGCCGTGTTCGTCGTCGGCGCGCTGCCGGGCGAACGGGTGAAGGCGCGCACCACGCAGCGCAAAAAGCAGTTCGACGAAGCCGTGGCGTTCGAGATCCTCGAACCCTCCGCCGACCGCGTCGCGCCCCGCTGCGCGCATTTCGGTGTGTGTGGTGGCTGCGCCTTGCAGCATCTTTCTCCGCAGGCGCAGATCGCCGCCAAGCAGCGCACGCTGATGGAAAACTTCGAGCGCATCGGCCATGTGAAGCCCGAACGCCTCCTGCCGCCGCTGACCTCGCAGGTCTGGGGCTATCGCCGCAAGGCGCGGCTCGGCGTGAAATACGTTCCGAAGAAAGAAAAGACGCTGGTGGGCTTTCGCGAAACCGACCCGCGCTTCATCGCCGATGTCTCCCGTTGCGAAGTGCTGGTGCCGCAGGTGGGCGAACGCATCGGCGCAATGGCCGCGCTGCTGGATTCGCTCGACGCCCGCGCGCAGATCGCGCAGATCGAAGTGGCTTCCGGCGACGACCGCACCGCGCTGGTGTTCCGCAACCTCGTGGCGCTTTCCGACGGCGACAAGGCGAAACTGCGCGACTTCGGAGCACGCGAAGGCTTCGCAATCTTCCTGCAACCGGGCAACAACGACACCGTCGCGCCGCTCGACGTCGAAGATCCCGGCGAACTGCATTTCCGGCTGGACGGCGGCGCCATCGACTTCGCCTTCCGTCCGCTGGACTTCGTGCAGGTGAACGCCGCGATGAACGAAGCGATGGTCGCGCACGCCCTCGCCCTGCTCGATCCGCAACCGGGCGACCGCGTGCTGGATCTTTTTTGCGGCCTCGGCAACTTCACCTTGCCCATCGCGCGCCGCGCAAGTTCCGTGGTGGGCGTGGAAGGCGCGGACACCCTCGTGCGCCGCGCCAGCGACAACGCCGCGCGCAACGGCATCGGCAACGCCAGCTTCCACGCCGCCGACCTCACTTCGGATTTGCGCACCCAGCCCTGGGCCAGCGCAGGCTTCGACAAACTGCTGCTCGACCCGCCGCGCACCGGCGCGGATGCCGCCATCCCGCAGTTGCCGCTGGCGCAGGTGCAACGCATCGTTTACGTCTCCTGCCACCCCGGCTCGCTGGCGCGCGATGCCGGCCTCCTGGTGCGCGAACATGGCTACGCGCTGAAAGCGGCGGGCGTGATGGACATGTTCCCGCACACCGCGCATGTGGAATCCATTGCGGTGTTCGAGAAAGCGTGAGCCGGGCGGCCTGTTCCTGTTCAGCACAGTGGACTAGACTTGGTTCAGTTCAACAGTGGGGCTTCCGTCATGTCCCAGGCCATCAACATCCACGAAGCCAAAACCCATTTGTCGCGGCTGGTGGAAAAGGCCGCCGCCGGCGAGGAAATCGTGATCGCCAAGGCCGGCAAGCCCATGGCGCGGCTGGTGCCGCTGGCTGCCGCGCCAAAACCCAAGAAGCTCGGCTTGCTGAAGGGACAAATCTGGATTGCGCCGGATTTCGACGACCCTTTGCCTGCGGATTTCCTGATCACCCCACAAGGCGAGTGACATGCGCCTGTTGCTGGACACGCATGTGCTGCTATGGGCACTGGAAGAACCGGCCAAGTTGGGAAAGAAAAACCTCGCACTCATCAACCGCTCCGAGGTAACGGTAAGCACCGCGTCGCTATGGGAAATCAGCATCAAGGCCGCATCGGGCAAGCTGAAGGCCGACCCGCAAGCGATTCTCGACGCCATCGAACCTGCCGGTTTCCAGTTGCTGCCCGTGCGCGGCGAACACGCTGTGGAAGTGTTTTCGCTCGGCGCATTTCACGGCGATCCATTCGACCGCCTGCTGGTGGCGCAGGCGCGTTTTGAGCGCACGACATTGCTCACCTTCGACGAAGCGCTACTGGCGTATGGCTCAACGGTTCGGCTGGCGGATTGACGGATAACACAATTAACCATGACCACACCATTCGTCGCCTGCACCGACAAAACTGGTAAAGCCGAGGGGATGGATATGCAAGCAAGCGGAGCATCGAACGATGCCGTTCAATACGACGTACTACCAGACACTCCATGACGAAGCCGTAGCGAGTGGTGCAAGCATCGTACAAGCGGCGTGCGAAGTTGCAGACGTCTTCCTTGACGGCAAGCCCTCCGGCAAAGCGACAGGCAACGACAGGCAGGCTGCTTTTTGGTCATCGCCTTTCATCGAAATATTGCCGCCGGAGGCATGGGCACAGGAATCGCTGCATCTGGCACTGACGCGCTATCTTGGACAAGACCATCAGGTATTCCCTGGGCTTGTTGCGCACTTGGCTAACATCGCCCCCGATTCGGTAAGACTCGCTGCCCGACATGCCGGACTGGTGCTGCGCCAGACATCGCCGCGATTCGGTGAGATAGAGGCGCTGGCAACATCTGATTCGCAGGAATTCAGTGAATTCGTCCGTATCTTTTACGTGTTACGGCAAGCACGCGAAGAACGCCTGATCGAGGTCGAGCGATTCCGCAGGCCGCTGATCGGTTTAACGCCACTGGAACTTGTGGCCTACGCCAGCCTGTATGCCTTCGAGTTCATCGTGCCCGCACAACTCGCGGAACCTTCGATGGATGCCGACAGCGTTGCGTTGCTGCAAACTCGTTGGGATGCCATCGACAGAGTAATCGAATGGAAGCTGGAAACCTGCGAAATACGCGATTTCAGGCTTGACGATGCGGCTATTGGTCGTTCGCTGCGTACCCATCTGATGCCTTTTTTGATGCCTTCACCACAGGAGCCGCCACGACACGATCTGTATGCAGCGTTTTCGGCATTGGTGGAAGCGCAGGTTGAACTGGACGAATTCGATGCGCGATCCGCCGATGCTTTCAGCTACGACGATAGCATCCGTTTCGTGCGGCGTGACGCCGTGCTTGAGATCGAAGTAGTCGATCCAGAAGAACGCGAACACTGGCGGAGCGGCGAACAGAAACGCCTGCGGTTGCATGGCTACTGGTTGAGACGGGGGATGGACGCATTGCTTGAGTCGTCCGAATTATTGGCGCGCATCGGTTCGGCGCATCTTGAAGCCAATTTGCAAGCTGCGGCCAAGGCAAAGGCGGCGTGGCTCTGCCTGTGGGAAGTCTATGGCATCGAAACGCGCATGGAAGCTGACGGCGACGCGCAATTGGACGTGTTCAATGCCTTGCTGACCATTGAGCTGATGACGGCGTTCTACATTGAAGACTTCATGCTCCCGTACCGCGATGCCTTGCAGCAATGCGGCAACCCGTGGCTGGCGCTTGGGATGCTTGCAATGTCCGGATTCGTGCAAGGCGAGAATCGCCTGCCGTTTACCTGGTCGGAGAAGGCTGCGAAGGTCGCACGAATTACGCCGTGGACGGCAAGCGTCAATCGCCCGCAAGGCCATCCGCGCGCCGCCGAGGCCATCCTCGACTTCTGGACTAGCGACTGGGAATTGCTGGCCAAGCGTTTGAGAAGTGGTGAACCCGGCTTGCATCCACGCTTGCAGGAGCGCCCGATTCTGAAGCTGGGTCGTCATCTGTTCCAATTGCCGTGGATGCAGGCGATGCAGGACAACCGCGTGGCGGCAATCAACAACTTGCGTCGCCTCGGCGCGCGCAGGGTAGATACGCGGGATGAAACCCGACGCATTGAGCAACGCTTGGGTGGCCTTTTTTCCATGCGTGACTTCAAGGTACTGGTTGGACATGAATTGTCGGTTTCCTCGGATGCGAATGCGCAAACCGAGGAAATCGACCTGCTATGCGCGCGAGACGGATGCCTGTTGGTGCTGGAGGTGAAGTCCACTTTCGTTCGCCGTTCGATGAAGGATAAGAGGCTGCATCGCACCACTACTTTGCGAAAGGCGGGATTGCAACTGCGGCGCAAAGTGGCTGTGGTTCGCCGTTCCTTGGAAGCGAATGCATCCCTGAAACAGGCTTTAGGGCTGGACATGGATGCCGCTCCTGCGCTGACCGCATGGATTGTCGATACGTCGATCGAGTGTGATCACCGGCGCTTCAGCGGATTTCTCAAGGTGTCGATGGAGGAAATCATCATCGCCTTGCGTGACGACAAAGGCCTGTTAGGTGGCTTGCACGGCATCATTGAGGATGATACTGGAAATGACGAGACGCTCTATCCCGATGGGTTCTTGGCCAGCGGCTTCGTCGATGTCATCGAGTCGGAAGCAGTGTGGGCAGGATAACGGGGCAGCGAACTGGAATCGGTCGCCGGTGACGCGCGACGCAGGCGCTACACTTCGCCACCGCTCCGCTCGCAAGTACCTTCATGGCCATCGAAATCGAACGCAAGTTTTTGCTTACCGGCGACGCGTGGCGCACGCAAGCCGAGCGTTCCTTGCGCATGGCTCAGGGGTATTTGAACGACGCGGATTCCGTCACATCCGGCCGCCAGCAGGTTTCGATGCGGGTTCGCATCGCGGGCGAGGAGGCGCGCCTGAACATGAAGTCGCGCGAGGCCGGGCCTTCGCGGCAGGAGTTCGAGTACGCCATCCCGTTCGCCGATGCGGAAAGCCTGTTGAAGCTGTGCGCGGGCGGCTTGATCGACAAGCGCCGTCACTACGTGCGGCACGGAGGCCATCTGTGGGAAATCGACGAATTCGCGGGCGAAAATGCCGGGCTGGTGGTCGCGGAAATCGAGCTTTCGCGCGTGGATGAAGCCTTCGCCAGGCCCGATTGGCTCGGCGCGGAAGTCACGCACCTGCCGCGCTACTACAACCTGCTGCTGGCGCAAAAGCCGTTTTCGCAATGGAGCGACGAGGAGAAGCAGGGATGCTAGTCATTGGTATTGCAGGGCCGCAATTGGCGGAACAAGAACGCGAGTGGTTGCGCCATCCGGGCGTGGGTGGGGTGATCCTGTTTTCGCGCAATGTGGTTTCGCGCGAACAGACGAGCGCGCTGTGCGGAGAGCTGCGCGAGGCGGCGGGAAAACCGCTGCTGCTGTGCGTGGATCAGGAAGGCGGGCCGGTGCAGCGCTTTCGCGAGGGCTACAGCCGCTTGCCGGAGCTGGCGCGCGTGGGTTCGGGTTTCGATGAAGACCCCGCTTCCGCGCTGGAACTGGCGCGCCGCCACGCCTTCCTGATGGCCAGCGAAGTGCTCGCCACCGGGCTGGATTTGAGCTTCGCGCCGGTCGTGGATCTGAAGCGCGGCAACCGCGCCATCGGCGAACGCGCCTTCGATGCGCGCCCGAACATCGCGGCCGAATTCGCCGCGGCCTATGTGCAGGGAATGCACGCCGCCGGCATGGCCGCCACGCTCAAGCATTTCCCCGGCCACGGTTCGGTGCTGGAGGATACGCATTTCGACGCGGCGAGCGATCCGCGCGATCTGGCGACGCTGGAAGCCGAAGACCTGATGCCGTTCCGCATGGGATTTTCCGCGGGCGCGGAGGCGGTGATGATGGCGCACGTCGCCTATCCCGCCGTCGATGCCGACCCTGCCGGCTATTCGCGCCGCTGGATCGGTTATCTGCGCCACGAATTGAGGTTCACCGGCGTCGTCTTCAGCGACGACATCGGCATGGCCGCTGCGGAATCCGCCGGCGGTGTGGCCGCGCGCCTCCACGCGCACTACGATGCCGGTTGCGACAGCGTGCTGGTCTGCGCGCCGGCGCTGGTGCCCGATGCGCTGGCGGCGATGCGCGAAACCGACATCCGCGCCGATGCGCTCGCGCCCTTGTTCGCGCGTGGCGCGTTCGCATGGCCCGCCTTGCACGAAGATGCGCGCTGGCTGGCGGCACGGCAGGCGCTGGGCATCGACGGGCGCGGCTTTGCCGCCTGACCCCTTCCACATTGCACCTCGAACCGGATAGACCACCACGATGAGCGACTCTCCCACCCTCGCCGATGCGCTTTCCAGGGCGGAACTGCTGTACGACCGCCCTGACATCGAAACCGCGATCGAACGGCTCGCCGCGCGCATCGACGCCGACTACGCCAACGACAAGCCGCTCTACCTCACGGTGATGCACGGCGGCATGCTGTTCGCCTCGCTGCTGGCGCTGAAGATCCGCACCGATCTGGAATTCGACTACCTGCACGCCACGCGCTACCGCGGCAAGACGCGCGGCGCGGGGCTGACGTGGCTGCGGCATCCGCAGGTGCCGATGCTGGGCCGGCGCGTGCTGTTGGTGGACGACATCCTCGACGAAGGCCATACCCTGCTCGCGGTGCGCGAAGCCTGCATCCGCGAAGGCGCGGCGGAAGTGCGCATCGCCGTGCTGACGCGCAAGCTGCACGACCGCGCCGCGCCCGGCATCGAGGCGGATTACACCGGCCTGGAACTGCCCGACCGCTACGTGTTCGGCTTCGGCATGGATTATCACGAACAAGGCCGCAACCTGCCGGGAATCTACGCCCTGTGAGCGCCGAACACACCATCGCGCTGGCCGTGATCGGCGGCAGCGGCCTGTACGCGCTGCCCGGTTTCGAACTGCTCGAATCGCGCGATGTCCAGACACCCCATGGCGCGCCTTCCGGGCCGCTGCGGATCGGCACGCTGCACGGCAGAACCGTGGCCTTCCTGGCGCGCCACGGCGAAGGCCACACCCTGCCGCCGCATCGCGTCAACTACCGCGCCAACCTGTTTGCGCTGAACACGCTGGCGCCTTCCAGCGTGCTGGCGATCAACACCACCGGCGGCATCACTCCCGCCTGCCCACCGCGCGCGCTGGTGCTGCCCGACCAGATCATCGACTACACCCATGGCCGCGAATCCAGCTTCTGGGATGGCGCGGGCCAGATGCTGCACGCCGAATTCGGCGAACCGTACTCGGCGCGGCTGCGCAACGCGCTGCTGGAGGCAGGCCGCAAGGCCGGCGTGGAACTGGTCGATGGCGGCACCTACGGCGCCACCCAAGGCCCGCGCTTCGAGAGCCGCGCGGAAATCGAGCGGATGCGCCGCGACGGCTGCGACCTGGTCGGCATGACGGGAATGCCCGAGGCCGCCCTCGCACGCGAACTGAACCTGGACTACGCCTGCCTTTCCCCGGTCGCGAACTGGGCCGCCGGCGCGGGCGACGGCGTGGCGATCGCACTCAACGACGTGTTCGAGAATCTGGCGGCGGCGAACGCCAAGCTGCCCGCGCTGTTGCAGGCGCTGCTGGAAGACTGACCGCGCTACATGGCCCCGTGAACGCGCAGCTTGCCGCCAAGGCGGGTTCCGAATAGAATTTCCGGCTCTCCCGTCCATCGGGAGAGACCACGGAGAGGTGGCAGAGTGGTCGATTGTACCTGACTCGAAATCAGGCGTACGTTTACGCGTACCGAGGGTTCGAATCCCTCCCTCTCCGCCAGGATCACGATCAAGCCGCTGGTTTCCAGCGGCTTTTTCATGTCCGCCGATCAGACCCCGGCAAACTCCGCCAGCCAGTCGCGCGGCTTCAGATAGTCGTGCAGCCGAGCCTCGGCGCTGCCCGACTCGGGCGCGTAGCCATATTCGAACCGCACCTGCGGCGGCAGGCTCATCAGGATGGATTCGGTGCGGCCGCCCGATTGCAGGCCGAACAGGGTGCCGCGATCCCATACCAGGTTGAATTCGACATAGCGGCCGCGGCGGTACAACTGGAAATCGCGTTCGCGTTCGCCGTAGGGCGCGCTCCGGCGGCGCTCGACGATGGGCAGGTACGCCGCCAGGAATGCCGTGCCCACGGCCTGGGTGTAGGCGAAACAGGCATCGAAATCCGGTTCGTTCAGATCGTCGAAGAACAACCCGCCCACGCCGCGCGCTTCGTTGCGGTGTTTCAGGAAGAAATACGCATCGCACCAGCGTTTGTGATCCGCATAGACGCCCTCGCCGAACGGCGCGCAGGCATCGCGCGCGGTGCGGTGCCAGTGCGCGATGTCTTCGTCGAACGGATAGAACGGCGTCAGGTCGAAGCCGCCACCGAACCACCACACCGGCGCACGGCCCTCCGGGCGGGCCTCGAAGTAACGCACGTTCATGTGCGTGGTCGGCACGTAGGGGTTGCGCGGATGCAGCACCAGCGAGACACCGAACGCGCTCCACGGCGCGCCCGCAAGTTCCGGCCGATGCGCGCTGGCCGAAGGCGGCAATGCGGCTCCATGCACTTCGGAGAAGTTCACGCCGCCCTGCTCGAACAAGGCGCCTTGCTTGAGCACGCGCGAACGTCCGCCGCCTCCGCCCGGGCGTTCCCAGCGGTCTTCGGCAAACGCCTGTCCGCCATCGGCGCGCGCCAGTTCCGCGCACAGCCGATCCTGCAAGCCGATGAGCCAGCCGCGCACCGTAGCGGCGTTTCCGCTGGCTGGGGTCATGGCGCGGCGGGCGGGGCCTGCATGCGTTCCTGCTGGCGCAGCATGCCGTTCAAGCCGCCTTGCAGCGCGTAGGCGTCGAAGCCGAGCTTGGTCAGGATGAAGGCCGCCGCCGAGCTGCGTTCGCCGGTGTTGCAATAGACGATGAGCTTGGCGTTGCGGTCGAAGCGATCCACCGCATCCTCGCGCAGCCGGAACAGCGGCACGTTGATCGCGCCCTTGATCGCCTGCTGCTCGAATTCGGCGGGCTGGCGCACGTCCAGCACCACCGCGCCCGAGCGCGCCAGGATGGAGGCCTGGCCGGGCGTGAGCCATTCGATCACCGGCGGCTTGAGCACTTCCTCGAACGCCTTCTTGGAAAGCCGCATCAGGCGGCCATCCTGCATCATCGTGACGGTGGCGTTGCGCGTGGTATTGGAAAGCAGCGCGTCCTCGCCGAAGCAATCCCCGCGCACCAGGTAGGCCACGATGGATTCGGATTCGGCGGTGTCCAGGTGCTTGCTCACCGAGGCCGCGCCGTCCTTGATGACGTAGAAGAAATCGGCGGCGTCGCCTTCGCGCACGATCACCTCGCCGGATTTGGCATCGACCTCCTCGAAGCGCTGGAACATGCGCTCGATGCTGCCGGTCGGCATCTTGTGGAAGGCGCGGCTTTGCAGCAGGCGGAACACCCAGCGGTTGCCGTCCTGGCTCGGGTCGAAGTGGCGGAAGTTCTCGCTGCGCGAGAGCTGATCCCAGGCGATGACCTTCTCGGTATAGCGCCGATCCAGCCGCGCGACGCGCGCGAAGGGCGAGGCCACCAGCGCGGTGAAGCGGCGCGGCGTGGAATCGCCGATGGGGTAGCGGCCCTGGAGCGAACCTGCAACGACGTTCTTCACCTTGCCGTCGGCATAGTGCCCGGCGATTTCCCCTTCGAGCAGGTACAGCGTCTCGGCATCCATGTCGCCGGCGCGGAACAGGGTTTCGCCTTCCAGGTAGTCGGACAGCGCCGCCTCGCCGGCGAGCTGTTCGCGGGTCTGGGGGCGCAGCGAATCGAGCGGATAGAACTGCGCGAAGGTTTCGGCGATGGAGCTGGACATCGGGTTCCCCTGAGCGGTGGCGTCGCCGGAGTTTAATCCGGCCGGGGAAGCCTTGGAACGTGCCAAACGCAAACGGCGGCCCGAAGGCCGCCGTTTCGCGATGCGCAGCGATGGAACCGGATCAGTCGATGTCCAGGAAACTGCGCAACTGTTCCGAGCGCGTGGGATGGCGCAGCTTGCGCAGCGCCTTGGCTTCGATCTGGCGGATGCGTTCG
>CAZHXV010000111.1:0-9805 GCA_964536455.1 uncultured Aquimonas sp. | reverse complement strand
GACATTACCCTTTCACGGTAGCGACCGGGGTTCGAATCCCCGTGGGGACGCCAATAAAAACAACGACTTAGGCCGCAGCGATGCGGCCTTTTTCGTTCTTCGGTAACGGTTCGGTAACTTGCACCAGATCGGTGATCCTCGAACCGAACAGATCGGCAAGGGGCGGACGGTAGCAACAACGCGTGCAGCGCCCGGAATCCATCGTCCGAACTGTCCAGATCGTCCGCTTCTCCCGCTTCGTCACGCGCGCGGCGGACAGCCAGACGGCAGGCAAGAAAAAGCCCGGCGCATGGCCGGGCGTCGTGGCGACTCGCCGGGGTGCCAGCCTGCCGCTGCGATCAGGCAGCCTCCACGAAGGTACGTAGTGCCGCGCGGATGCGGCCTGTGCGTCTGCTCATGGAGTCTCCGTGGTCATCCGTGGGCGAAGTTCTATGGTCGGATTCAGTCCGGCAGCCAGCTCGGTGAAGTAGGCACGCCATGTGGCATCGTTTCGCGCCTCCCAGGCCCGTTTCTGGCAGCGCGAGGAGCAATACACAGGCGGACGACCGCGCGAACCGTGACGGAAAGCCCTCCTACAGTGCGGACAGGTTTTCGTCTGCAAAGCCGAAATCTCCGAATTGCCCGTGCGAAAAAACGACTGGACGCCGCGTGACGTGGGCAAAGGGACACAGACTTTTGCCTGTGCCCCTGCCTTGTCGTGTGGCTCAGGATCAGCTCGACGCCGGCTCGGTCAGGTCGAACTTGCGCACCGCGAAGCCATCGGTCACTTCCAGGCCAAGGCGAGCCTCCGCGCGCACCGTGACCAGGTTCTTCGTGAAGTTGTCCTTGTGGTGTTCGGACGCTTCCACGGTCACCTGCTGGCGATCCAGCAGCGTGGTGTACGCGGCATCGACCGCGACGCCAGTTCCGCGCGCGATGCTGGACGACAGCACCACGGGCGTGTTCCACAGGCTCGGTGGGATCGGTGCAGCAGGCGAGCCGAACAGGTATTCGCCCGACGGTGTGGCGCGCTGCGTCTGGAGTTGGTGCCAGTCCAGCGGATTCAGCAGCACGAAGCTTGCTGCGTAGCCGTCATCGGCCATGACGGCCAGGCACTCGCCGATGATGTCCGCCGGTTCGGTGGCGATGGTCGGCACGAAGGTCGCCGCCTGATTCAGCAGGCCATCGATGTGACCCGTCGTGCCCGTGCCGTTGACCAGTTCGTTTTCGGCCTTGGTGGAAACCTTGCCGCGCATGACGCGATCGACCACACCCGCAAGCGCTTCATGGTCGCTCAGCACCTGGCGGCTGGCCGTGGTGTGTCCGGCGACGGTGATGATTTCCGCGCGCGCCAGTTCGCCGTCCAGGTCGATGTTCGCCTTCTCGCTATCCTCGGGCCACTGCACCGCCGCGTCGCCCGTCGCATTGATCTTGACGAACTCGACAGCATCGCGCGTGGTCGGGCGGGACGGCAACGCTTCCAGCAGCGACAGACGCCGAACAGGGCCACCGTACACCGCACCGGTTTCCGGCTGGCTCGGCATGCCGGTGTCGCTGCTGCTGCCGCCGTTGTGCGTGAGTGCGGCGCGGATGCCTGCTTCCAGCTTCGTGCGAGCCTTGGGCGAGTTGCCAGCAACCAGCGCACCGAAGCCTTCCGCCTCGCCCGCCTCGATGCGCTGCACCAGCGATGCGCCGATGCTCTGTGCGTGGTGCGCAGCGAAGCCGCCCCTGTTGTCGATCATCGCCAAGCGTTGTTCAGCGGCCTGAAGGTTGGCGGCCACTTCGCTGATGCGCTGCTCAGCACGCGTCGCAATCTGGCCACTCGCCCTTGCCGCATCGATAGCGGCGCGCGTGGCCTCATTGTTGTTCTCGATGGCGGCGGCGATGCGCTCGGCATCAATGCCTGCGTGCGGGAATCCGGCCATGCCAGCGGCGCGTGGATTGGCGAGCGTGGCGGCGATGCGTTCGCGGTGCGTGGCGAAGACGCCCGGCGCGGTGCCGCTGAGCGCGGCGGTGGTGGCGCTGGAAATAGCTGCTTCAGCAGCAGCGGAAAAGGTCTTGCGCTTGGCGCTCATGGTGCAATGCTCCTTCGTGATCGGTTGCGCCGTTGTGGCGTGTCGCCATCCTGCTGCGGGTACAGTGATGGCGATACGGGTTTCGTTCCGTCGCGTTGCGCTACGAGTGCAGGTGGCGTGCGGTGCGCAGGGGAATGCTGGCTATCGGTGTCGTCCGGCCAGGCTCACGGATCAGCAGCTCAATCGCCTGTGCATCACGCGCGACGGTGAAGGCCAACGACACGGCGGCGGTGCCTTCGCCGACAAGTGCGGCGATGCGTTCGGCGGTGATCCGATCCTCAGCGACGATGCGCGCCAGCAGGTGATCAGCGACAGCTTGCGCGTCAGCGAGAAAGCGTTGCAGGGTTGCTTCATCCATCGGTGTTTTCTCCAGGTTCGATGCAGGCGGCCAACGCTTCCAGTTCAGCGAGCGCGGCGCGCGCTTGGCGTAGCCGATGCTCGGCGGATCGGCAACGCTGTGAGCAATACAGGCGCGGCCTGCCTCCGTCGTTCTCACCTGCCGTCAACGGTGTGCCGCAGTGTTCGCACAGGCGCACGGGACGATGCACCTGCCCGGTGCCGCGACAGCACGGGCAGACGGCGGCAAGGATGCGGAAGGGCATCATTGCCGGCCTCCGAACAAGCGACGCCACCACGGACGTGCGCACGGCTCAGGAACCTGCACTGGATCCGATGCGGCACGAACGCGTACAGCCTCGGCCAGCAGATCGGCGTGAGTCATGCCGGCAACCGTGGCGCAGGCTTGCCGATTCGTCATGCCTGCTGCTTCCAGCGCGCGTTCGACGGTGCGCTTGGCCAAGGAGACTTCACGCGCCTCCGCAACCGATTGCGCGGTGCGCTCGACAACACCCGGCCCAGGCGCGACCACGATCAGCGCGCCATCGATCTGCTTGGGCTTCGGTGGCTTTCGGTGGCGGCGGGTCATGCGACAGCCCTCCCGGTGTTGCCGCAGTGACGGCAACCCTCGCCGTTGCAGCGGGGACATGCCGCAGATGCGGCAGTTTGCGGCAGTTGTGCGGCGGTTCGCGTTTGTTCGGAATTACCGCGAATAACCGCAGCCCCCGCCTGCGGCGGTTGTTCGCAGGGGGGTATGGGGGGATTAACCGCCGCGCACTCTGGCGGCACGAATCGCCGCTTCTGGTGCCGGTGATCGTCGCGGTATTCCTGCTCGGCGATCAGGAACTGCCGCACCGCGTGAACCAGCGCACGGGTGAATCGATCGGCATCCGCCTTGCCTTTCAGGTAGTCGGGCAACTCGGGGAAGGCGATCAGGACATGCCGCGCAGTTCTCGGCCCGGACGTAGCAGCGGGCACTGTGATTCCCGCCTCGTGGGCGGCTCGCACGGCCCGCGCGACATGGGCGGCGTCCTCGGCTGCCTGTTCCGCGCGTGCGACTTCTACACTCGCCTGCGCGGTTCTGGCATCTGTCGGGATCAGCACGCCCGCATCGCTCCACACCAGCGGAACAGGCGCGGCCATCTTCCCGTGCTGGAGCTTCTCCGGGGTCAGCGTGACGCCTCCATCATTCGCGACCAGCGCCAGGCGCGCGCGGCTGCTGTTGTGCCATCCGGTCGAACCGCTGTACGTGTTGCCCTGCGCTCCGTTCCGCGCGGCCGCCTTGTCGATGTGGGCGAGCAAGACAACGCCCGCGTCGTTTTCGACAGCGATCCGCGCCAGTTCCCGAACGAACGCCCGCACCTGTCGGCGCGAGTTTTCATCGGCCGCGAAGGCATCCGATGCGTTGTCGATGATGACCAGCCGCGTGCCGGTCGCATGCTCCGCAACTTCAGCCAGTGCCGCAGTGAACGCCAGGCGGCGAACCCCAAGGTCTGCGACCTCGACCGCCAGCGAACCATCGCCGTGACTTCCATCCAAGACCGACAGCCGCCGCGCGATCTTTTCGGCGTCAAGCGCGTAGGCTTCGACGATGTGCCGAAGGCGGTAGCGCACCACGTCGCCAGGATCTTCCAGCGATACGAACAGCGCGCGCCCGTCCTCGATCCTGAAGCCTGCCCAAGTGTGCGCACCTCCAGCGACGTGCGCGGCCAGGATCAGGCCCACGACGCTTTTGCCCGCGCCGCCGTGTCCACCCAGCAGCGTCACCACGCGGCGAGGGATCAACCCGTGGACGACGTAGGGCGGCGCGGGTGTTGGTGCGGTCAGCAAGTCGTCCAGCGGCACCGGTTGCAAAGTGTTCCGGTCGTCGATGTGCCATTCCTTCATCGCAGCACCTCCGCGATGGCACGAAGGCGATCCGCGATGTGGGCGATCAGGCTCCGCCCCGCGAGCGAAACCGGCTGCCGGAGAGCCAGATGGCCGACAATCACGTCCAGCGTTTCGGCACAGTGCCGGAGCATCCGCGCCGGGGGCATCCGGCTATCTTCGACGGGTTCGGAATTGATGGCCCGCAAGCGAGCCGTCGCGCTATCATCGTGATGCAGTCCGCCGCCAAGCTCTGCACCTTTCGACACGCCCGCCATGTGCGGGCGTTGTCGTTCTTGAAGGTTAGGCCACGTCATGCGCCGCCCTCCCGATGAACGCCTCGACGCCGATGGCGGTTTCTTCATTCTCTATCGGAATGAACACGTCACCGACTTGCAGGGTCGGAACGGCTATGGCGGGCGGATGACGCACGCTGCAATTCATCCGCAACGCAGTGGCGAACAGCACCATGTCGCCAAAGTCATCGCCGGGTTCATCGCAGGCGAAAACTATGATCGTGATGGAGTCGCCTTCAGTGCGCGAGATGCGAATTGCCGTCTGGTGTCTGCCGATGAGAATGGCGCTCATGCCGCCACCTGCTGCATCTGCTCGGCAATGAACCGCTGAAGCTCGGCTTCAGGCACCAGTCGCTTGGTGCCAATCTTGAAGGTCTTGATCGCGCCCGTGCCGATCAGCTCGTAGAGCTTCACGCGACCGATGCCAAGACGGGCACATGCGACGGGAACGGGATGCGCCAATGGCGCTGCGGTGTTGCTGTTCACTTGCGGCTCTCCGAATTGCCGTGAACCGTCACGGCTTCGGATACGCACGCTATGCGCTTACTTTTTGGAACGCGGGCGTTACGTTCCAGGTAATTGCACTCGCTTCGCTACAGCTCGGCGGGTGACGTCAAACTCTCGCCCCACTTGAGCGAAGATGTCCGTATTGGATCGCGCTGTATTCCCACGGTGAAGTTCTTCAGCGCGACGCTGCCATTGATCCCACACCGGCTGGCGCGCAGCGCGACGCTCGCTGCCACTACTGAAGCCAGCTTCGCTGCGCTGCCTTTGGGCTGCTTTCCCATCGCGTGCCAGAGGAATGAGAGTCTGCCGCTCTCGGGCAACATCATCCCGGTGGATGCCTTCCAGGTACTGCAACTTCTCCAGCGCGATGGCCCGAAGCCTCTCGACGATCTTGGCAACTTGCGACACTCCGTCCCGCCCCGATGCAAGCAGCCATGCTGTGGCTGCCAAGCTGGCTGCGTCGCTGTAATAGCCATGTGAAACGAGGCGGCTCACGTCGTCGGCATTGGCATTGTCGATCAGCAAGCCAGGTGCCAAATCTGGAAAGTTGCGAGCCACTTCGCATGAGCAGGCGTGGATCAGTGGGACAGCGGGACAGTTGAGCCACAGCGTGTCCAGACGCGAGCCAGGCACTGCCATCTCTTGGTAGGTGGCGAACTGGGTCAGTCCATCGTCGATAGAATCAATCTGCATTGGGTCTGTCGGCAACTCTCTTGGCATGGCCGCACCATTGCTGAGCAACTCGCGCGTAAGGGCAAGCCCATCAGTCGAGACAGACGCGCCCGAAGGCGCGCCCTTGCTCGTTGTCCGCTTCGTTGCCACGGTCAGGCCGAAACCGCTTCACGCACGATGCGCGGATGCTTGGCAGCGATCTTCAACAGCGTCTGCGCCGCGCCGGAAGGTTCGCGCCGTCCGGCCTCCCAATCCTGCAACGTGCGTGGGGACACGCCCAACAGCGCCGCGAATTCCGATTGGGAAAGCCCGGTTCCTGCTCGCGCGGCGGCCACGCTAGCGCGCTTGGCGGGAATGATCGCGGATTTCTCCACCGTGCCATCCTTGCGCGTGACGGTGCGGCGGATGCGGCCATCTGCCAGCGTCTTGAACTCCGTCTTGCGCGCCCATTGCGCGCCGCCTTCGAGTGCATCGCGCAGTTCGGCGTTTAGATCGCGCTGGCGGTCATGCTCGTTCAGTGCCTTGCCGGTCAGCTTCTTCATGGCTGGTATCTCTCTCGTATGGCCTTCAACAGTCGCGGATCAATGTTCGCTTGCGCGCTCTTGCCGTAGAGCGTCACCAGCACGATGCGGCCATCGGCGAGCCGCAGGAAGTAGATGATGCGCAAGCCGCCGCGCTTGCCCTTGCCTTCCTCGTTCCATCGCATCTTGCGGCAGCCGCCCGAGTGTGGAATGACGCGCCCGGCTTCCGGGTTCTCCGCGAGGAACACCTGTAGCGACTGGTATTCCTCATCGTCCAGATAGAACTCGCGTTCCTTGGCGAACGGCGCAAGCTCGATGAATGTCGGTAGCGGCTCATTGTACGGCATTGCGTGCTATCTCGCCTTTCGCTTGATCGGCGTCACCTTGCCATCGGCCATGATGCCGAGCGCGGGCAGCTTCGCCACGGCGCGCGCTACTTCGTTCGGCAGGTACTGCGCGTAGTGCTTGCGGGTGATCCGCGAATCGGAATGGCCAAGCGCCCGAGCCACCATCTCAATGTCCTTCGTCGCCACCAACAACAGCTTGCCGTAGGTGGCGCGCGTGGTCTTGAAGCTCACGTCATCCAGCCAGGCAGCGGCGGCAGCTTCGATCATCGGTCGCGTTGCATGGCCTGTTTCCCATGCCGCGCCATCGGCCTTGCGGAAGATGTTTGCAGTAGGCGAACGGCCAGCGGTCAGGCGGTCGAAGAACGCAACGCCTTCCGGCGTCAATGGCTGTTGCAGCGTCTTGCCGGTCTTGCTCTGGTAGATGCGCAAGGTTCCATGCTCCGCGCTGTAGTCGCGCACCAGCAGCGCGCACAGTTCGCCGTAGCGCGCGCCGGTCATCAATGCGCCGGTGAGTAGCTCGCGCAAGTCTGGCTTGGCTGCGTTCAACAGGCGCATGATTTCGGACTGCTCCAACATGCGCGGCGGCGGTTCCTCGCCGAGCGAGAACGGCTCCACCTTCTGCCAGAACACAGGCAGGTCGGAAGGCAGCTTGTCGTTGCGCCAAGCGAAGTTCAGCGCGGCCTTGACGATGGTTAAGATGCGGTTCGCCGTGGCCTTGCGTGCGCGTATCTGTTCCGGGTCGGCCGCGTCGAACGCCTTGGCGGGATCGGCTTCGGAATGGCGCGTAGGGCAGCCTGCGCGTTGCTTCAGCACACGCTTGCGCGGCGGCTTCTTCGACAGTTCACGATGCCATTTTCGCAGCGCGTCGGCATCCAGTGCCGTCACCAGCTTGCGCCCGATGTTGTTGCGGATGTGGCAATCCACCCAACCGCGCGTGATCGCTTCCGAACCCTTGCCGGAAAGGTGTTCGTCCAGGTAGTAGTCCAACACGGAGTTAAGCGTCTGGCCGTCCGCGTAGTGGCGCGGCGTTTCCGGCTTGCGTTCGGATAGCTTCGCGGTCACGGCCAGCGCGACGGCCTGCGCGTGCGACAGGACGACTTCGCCATCGGCCTTGATGTGATCGTCTGCGGTGCCGATGCGTTGCTTCATGTATCCCGCACCAGCGCGTTGCCGGACGAACCAGCATTGATCGCGCTCGCCCTTGTAGTAGCCAAGCGCCGTCCCCGGCGTGATCGTCACCCAATAGGGTTCCCTGTTCGCGGACAAGGGGAGCCGCACCCGCGCTTCGGCGGTGTCGATCCTGATTCCCGTCTGCTCGTTCTTCCGCTTGATCCTTGCCATGTTCTTCGCCCTCGAATTACCGAAATGTCGGTAGCGATGCACGGTGAAGAACCGGAAACTTCGGTAAAGTTCGGTAACTTTCCGTCACGAACCGCAACGGACGCCACCGTACAGGAATGAACAATAAATATCAATATATCAACAATATACATTGAACATTCGCGTTCATGAGCGAACAGCCGCGAACGCAAAGACAATCCCTTTCACGGTAGCGACCTGGGTTCGAATCCCCGTGGGGACGCCAATAAAAACAAACGCTCAGGGCTGCCGAAAGGTGGCCCTGAGTGCTTTTGGGGCGTCCGGACTGGCGCCGGGCCGGGCAAGCCCGATGATGGGAGCTGTCGCTTTCACCGCCCCTTCCGTAGGCGGACGAGAACGCTTCGGCAGTGGCCATGCTGCACCCGCACACCGCAAGCATGGCCGGAGCGGGAATAATGGGCGGCTCTCACCCGAACCTGCGGAGTCCGCCATGAGCCAGAACGTTTCCCGTGTGCCGCTGTTGATCGACGGCGCCTTCGTGCAATCGCGCAGCGAGGAATGGCGCGACATCGTGAACCCGGCGACGCAGGAGGTCATCGCGAAGGTGCCGTTCGCCACCGCTGCCGAGGTGGACGCCGCCGTTGCCGCGGCGAAGGAAGCCTTCAAGACCTGGCGCAAGACGCCCATCGGCGCGCGCGCCCGCATCTTCCTGAAGTACCAGCAACTGATCCGCGAGCACCAGAAGGAACTGGCCGCGCTGATCACCGCCGAACAGGGCAAGACCCTGCCGGACGCCGAAGGCGACGTATTCCGCGGCCTGGAAGTGGTGGAACACGCCGCCGCCATCGGCAACCTGCAACTGGGAGAACTGGCCAACAACGTCGCCAACGGCGTGGATACCTACACCCTGCTGCAACCGCTGGGCGTCTGCGCCGGCATCACGCCGTTCAACTTTCCGGCGATGGTGCCGCTGTGGATGTTTCCGATGGCCATTGCCACCGGCAATACCTTCGTGCTGAAGCCTTCCGAACAGGATCCGATGACCGCCGTGCGGCTGGCCGAACTGGCGCAGGAGGCCGGCATTCCCAAGGGCGTGCTGAACCTCGTCCACGGCGGGCCGGACGTGGTGAACATGATCTGCGACCACGCGGACATCAAGGCCGTATCGTTCGTCGGTTCCACGAAAGTGGGCACGCACGTCTACAACCGCGCGTCGCTCGCCGGCAAGCGCGTGCAATGCATGATGGGCGCGAAGAACCACGTCATCGTGCTGCCGGATGCGAACCGCGAGCAGACGCTCAATTCGCTCGCCGGCGCGGCCTTCGGCGCGGCGGGCCAGCGCTGCATGGCGGCTTCCACGGCAGTGCTGGTGGGCAGCGCCAGGGACTGGATTCCCGAACTGGTGGAGCGCGCCAGGAAACTCAAGGTGGACGCCGGAACCACGGCGGGCGCGGATCTGGGGCCGGTGATTTCCTGTTCGGCCAAGGCGCGGATCGAATCGCTGATCGAATCGGGCATCGCCGAAGGCGCGACGCTGGAACTGGATGGCCGCAACCCGAAGATCGAAGGCTACGGCCAAGGCAACTTCATCGCCCCGACGATCTTCTCCGGCGTGAAGCCCGGAATGAAGATTTACGACGAGGAAATCTTCGGCCCGGTGCTGATCATCCTCGTCGTGGATTCCTTCGACGAGGCCATCGAACTCATCAATGCCAACCCGAACGGCAACGGCACGGCGATCTTCACCCAATCCGGCGCGGCCGCGCGCAAGTTCCAGGAGGAGATCGACGTGGGCCAGGTCGGCATCAACGTGCCGATCCCGGTGCCGGTGCCGCTGTTCTCGTTCACCGGCTCGCGCGCCTCCAAGCTCGGCGATCTTGGCCCCT
>CAZHXV010000110.1:0-9867 GCA_964536455.1 uncultured Aquimonas sp. | reverse complement strand
CACCAGCGCAACGCCGTCCACCTCCAGTTCCCTCAGCACGCCGATGGCCTGCGCCAGTTGCCCCTTGCCGCCGTCGATCAGCAGCAGGTCGGGCATCGTTCCGTCTTCCTTCGCGCGAACGAAACGCCGCGTGAGCGCCTGCTTCATCGCGGCGAAGTCGTCGCCGCCGGTGATGCCCTCGATGTTGAAGCGGCGGTACTGGCCGCGCACCGGGCCGTCGGCGTCGAACACCACGCACGAGGCCACGGTGGCCTCGCCCATCGTGTGGCTGATGTCGAAGCATTCGATCCGGCCCGGCGCGGCGGGAAGCCCGAGCAGCGCCTGCAAGGCCGCCAGCCGTGCGCGTTGCGTTGCGGAGGAACCGATCTTCGCGGCGAGCGCGACGCGGGCGTTTTCCAGCGCCAGCTCCAGGTAGCGCGCGCGTTCCCCGCGCACCACGGATTTCAGTTGCAGCTTCGCGCCGAGCTGGTCGCCCAGCACCTGTTCGATCAGTTCCTGATCCGCGATGGCGTGGCTCAGCACGATCTCGCGCGGCGGGCGCTTGTCGAAGTAATACTGGGTGACGAAGGCGCCGAGCACTTCGGAAGCCTCGTCCGCACCGTTGGTCTTCGGGAAAAAATCGCGCGTGCCCAGGTTCATGCCGTTGCGGAAGGCCAGCAGCACGATGCAGGCTTGGCCCTTGTCCACCGTGCAGGCCAGCACGTCCAGATCGGCCTGGTCCCCATCCACGTATTGCCGCGCCTGCATCCGGCGCAGGTTGGCGATCTGGTCGCGCAACTGCGCGGCGCGCTCGAAGGCCAGCTCCGCGCTGGCCCGTTCCATCGCATCGCCAAGTTCGCGCACCAGCACATCGTTGTTGCCGTCCAGGAACAGCTCGGTGCGGTGCACGGCGTCGCGGTAATCCTCGGGCGATACCAGGCCCACGCAGGGCGCGGCGCAGCGCTGGATCTGATATTGCAGGCAGGGCCGGCTGCGGTTGGCGAACACGCTGTCCTCGCAGGAGCGCAGCCGGAACAGCTTGTGGATCGTGCCCAGCGTCTCGCGCACCGCGCCAGCGCTCGGGTACGGGCCGAAATAGCGCCCCGGCATCGAACGCGCGCCGCGATGGAACGCGATGCGCGGCGTCTCGTCGCGGGTGGCCAGATAGATGTACGGATAGCTCTTGTCGTCGCGCAGCAGCACGTTGTAGCGCGGCTTCAGCGATTTGATCAACTGGTTTTCCAGCAGCAGCGCCTCGCCTTCGGTGCGCGTCACGGTCACTTCCATGCGCGCCACCTGCGCCAGCATGGCGCGCTGGCGCGGGCTGCGTTCGATGGCGGTGAAATAGCTGGCCACGCGCTTCTTCAGCGAAGCGGCCTTGCCCACATACAGCACCCGGTCGCCTGCGTCGTACATCCGATAGACGCCAGGCGCGGCGGTCAGTCCGCGGACGAAGGCCTTGCCGTCGAACGCACCGGCCGGCGTTGAATCTTCCTCTTGCATGAAATGCGGGCCGGGTTCGCTTTACTCCGCGACAGGCAGCCGCCGCGCCGCGCCGGACTCGATGGCGATCCTGAGGATTTCGTGCGCGCCGGTATTGGCTATCCAGAGCGTACCGGGCGTGACGGCGAGCGCCGAGGGCCGAAGCAGCGTCGCGCCGGTAATGTTCAAGGTGCCCAGTTCGCCACCGCCCAGACGCAGCTGGCGAACCTGGTTGTTGTAGGTATCGGCCACCCACAGCACCGGCTGGCCGCTGTTGTGCGCCAGCCCCAGCGGGTATTGCAGCAACGCCGCCTCGCGCGGGCCGTCGCGGTAGCCGAAATCGAACGGCCCCTGCCCCACCAGGGTCTGCACCTGGCCGGTGCCCACGTGCACGCTGCGCAACGCCGAATTGGCGCTGTCCACCACGTACAGCGTGCTCTGCACCAGCGCCAGCCCGGCTGGCTCGGCAAAGCTGCCGGCCTTGCCCACGCCGTCGATCAGCCCGGCGCGCCCGGAGCCGGCCAGCACCTTCCAGCCGTGCCTGACCAGATCCAGCTCCCAGATCTGGTGCTCGCCCGCCATCGCCACGTAGAGCTTTTCGACCGAAGCGGCCACCGCGAACGGCGAATGCAGGGCCGTGCCGGCGCGGGTGGCGTTCTCCAGCGGTTCGGGCTGGCGTGCCGTGCCATTGCCGAGCAAGGTATCCACGTCGCCGCTGGAGAGGCGGATTCGCCGCACCGCGTGATTGCCGCTGTCGGCCACGTAGAGCGTGTCCTTGACCAGGCACAGGCCGCGCGGGAAACGGAACCCGGCGATGTTGCTGCTGCCATCCACCCAGCCGGGCGTGCCGGAGCCGAATTCGCGCAGCACGCGGCCTTCGTGGTTGCACTCCAGGATGCGATGGCGGCCGCTGTCGGCGATGTACAGGTGCTGCGCCGTGGCGAGGATGCCGGCGGGATGGCCCAGCGCCGGGAACAGTTGCGGGCGCGCCAGCGACGGCGGCGGCAGATAGGCGCGGTGGCCGCGTTCGGCGGCCCTGTCCAGCAATTGCGCGACGCGCAGTTCCAGCGGCTCCCGCAGGCGGTCGCCAGCAAAGATATCGGTGAGGCAGCCCTCGGCGTCGATCACCGCCACCGAGGGCCAGGCGCGGATGCCGTAGTGCTGCCATGCGACAAACCCCCGGTCGTTCGCCACGGCGACCTTGGCGCCGGCCTGCGCGGCGAGCCTGATCGCGGTTTCGTCATCTCCTTCCGCATCGAACTTGGGCGTGTGGATCGCAATCGCGACCACCCCGTCGGAATGGCGCTGCTGCAGCGCCGCCAGATCGTCCAGCAGGTTCAGCGAGGCGGCGGAACTGGCGTGCCAGAAGCCCAGCACCACCACGCGCCCGCGCAGCGCTTCCAGGCGCTGCGGCGCGCAGTTGAGCCAATCGAGGGCACCGGGAAAACGCGGGGCGGGTGCAAGCGTCGTCATTGCGGCGGGGAGCGTCCTGTGGCCCGGGATCGCTGCATTATGACTCGGCCAGAACACGGCGGAGCAAACCCGGCGTTGCAAGGTGTATCTGCCGCCAGACCGCGCGGAAATCGGCCAGATCGCCGTAGTAGGGATCGGCCAGATCGCTGTCCGCCGCGAATGCGCCGGAAAACGGCAGGATCAGTTCCACCTGCGCCCGTGCGCCATCGGGTTTCAAGCGCGCCAGTTCGCGCAGATGGCCCCGGTCGGCGGCGAGGATGAGATCGAATTCGTGGAAATCCTGTTGCGATACGCGCCGGGCGCGCAGGTCGTCGATGGGCGCGCCGCCATCGCGCGCCACCTGGCGGGCGCGCGGATCGGGCGGTTCGCCGGCGTGGTAGCCATGCGTTCCGGCCGAATCCAGCCGCAATGCCAATCCTTCGTGCGCCGCCGCCGCGCGCAGCGCGCCTTCGGCCATCGGGGAACGGCAGATGTTGCCGGTGCAGACCACGAGGATGGAGGAAACCTTCACGATCACGCCTCACTCGCTTTTCAGCATGTCCAGCATCGCCGTGCGCAGCGCGTCGCACAGTTCCTGCGACAGCGGGCGGTCTTCTTCGTCGGTGAGCAGGAAGAAATCCTCCACGCGCTCGCCGAAGGTGGCGATGCGCGCATCGTGCACGCGCAGCCGGTGCTGGCGCAGGATCGCGGCGACGCGCGCCAGCAGGCCCGGTTGATCGCTGCACACCAGCACCATCTGGGTACGCGGCCCGGCATCGGCGAATTCCACCTGCGAGGGCACGCGGAAATGCCGCAACTGGCGCGGCGCGGCGCGGCGGCTGGGCGGGCGCAACGCACCCGGCGTGGTGAGGCTCTGGTGCAGTTGCGCGGCGATGGAATCGGCGCGACGCGACGGTTCGATGTAGTCCACGCCCGCGTCCAGCACCTGGAAGGTATCCAGCGTCATGCCGCCGAGCGAGCCGACGATGCGCGCATCGACGATGGATAGCCCGAGCCGGTCCAGCGTGGCCGCCACGTCCGCGAACAAACCATCGCGGTCGGGCGAATAGACGAACACCTCCAGCGCGCCGGGCCGCGCGTGCGGGCGCACCAGCACCAGCGGCAGGCCCTGCTGTTCGGCCCGCGCGATGCCGGCGGTCTGCCAGGCCAGTTGATCGGCGCGGTAGCGCAGGAAACTGTCTTCCGGGAAATCGGCCCAGATGCGTTCGATCGCCGCCTCGGAAAACCCTCCGTCCAGCAGCACCGCACGCGCCGCCGCGCGGGTCTCGGCGAAGCGTTCCTCCGCGTGCGTGGGCTTGTACGGGCCGCGTCGCAAGGCGAAGCGCGTGGCGGTATAGAGATCGGCCAGCAGGCGATCCTTCCAGGCGTTCCACAGCTTCGGGCTGGTGCCGGCGATATCGGCGCAGGTGAGCAGGTAGAGGTAATCCAGCCGTTCGCGCTCGCCGACGAAGTTGGCGAACCAGGCGATCACTTCCGGATCGGAAATGTCCTTGCGCTGCGCCGTGACGGACATCACCAGATGCTGGCGCACCAGCCATACCACGAGATCCGTATCGCCGGGAGAAAGCCCGTGCGCCTGGCAGAAATCGCGCGCATCCATCGCGCCGAGCACGGAATGATCCCCGCCCCGGCCCTTGGCGATGTCGTGGAACAGCCCGGCCAGCAGCAGCAGTTCCGGCTTGCGCAGTTCGCCCCAGAGTTCATGCCCGAGCGCGAAGCGTTCCGCCGATTCGGGCCGGGCGAAACTGGCGATGTTGCGCAGCACCGCCAGGGTGTGCTCGTCCACGGTATAGACGTGGAACAGGTCGTACTGCATCCGCCCGGCCACGCGCCCGAAGGCCGGCAGGTAGCGCCCGAGCACGCCCAGCCGCGACATGCGCTCCAGCGTCGGCACCGCCTGCGGATCGCGCAGCAGCGCCATGAACAGCGCACGCGCGTTGGCATCGGCGCGGAAGGTTTCGTCGATGCGCGAGAGCGATTCGCCCAGCGCGCGCGCCGTGGCCGAATGCAGGCTGGTCAGTTCCGGGTGCTGCTGCCAGGTCTGGAACAGGTGCAGGATCGTCATCGGGCGGCGCAGCAGCAGCTCGTTGTCGGCCAATGCCAGGGAATCGTCCACGCGCATGAAGCTGGCATCCAGCGGCGCCGTTTCGTGGCCGGGCCGCAGGCTTTCGTCGAAGCGCTGCAACAGCCGTTCGCCCAGCCGCAGCACCATCGCGGCGCTGCGGAAATAGCCCTGCATCAACTGCTCCACCGCCAGGTTGTCGCGGTGCTCGTCGGTGAGGCCCAGGCGTGCGGCAAGCGCTTTCTGGTAATCGAACAGCAATCGCTCCTCGCGCCTTCCCGCCACTAGATGCAGGCCATAGCGCAACTTCGAGAGCGCCTTGCGGCGGGCATCCAGGTTGTCGAACTCGTCCGGCCCGAGCGCCCCGAGCGCGACCAGCGAACGCAGGCCGGGCACGCGGAACAGGCGCTTGGCCAGCCAGCCCAGCGTGTGCAGGTCGCGCAGGCCGCCGGGGCCATCCTTGAGGTTGGGCTCCAGGTTGTAGGCGGTGTCGTTGTAGCGGGCGTGGCGGGTGCGCCACTCGGCGCGCTTGGCGGCGAGGAATTCCTGCGGCGGCCACAGGCCCGGCGTGCGCGCCACTTCCAGCAACGCGGTCTGCGCCTGCGCATCCCCGGCCAGCGGGCGCGCTTCGAGGATCGCTGTGGCGATGGTGACATCGGCCTGCATCGCCTGGCGGCATTGCTCCACGCTGCGCACCGCGTGGCCGGGCGCAAGCCCGATATCCCAGAGCAGCGCGAAGAAGGCTTCGATGGCGTGGCGGCGCTCGCTTTGCGCGGCCTCGTCGGCCAGCACCAGCAGATCCACGTCCGAATGCGGGAACAGCTCGCCCCGGCCATAACCGCCGGTGGCGACCAGCGCCAGGCCGGGAATGCCCGCCAGCCCGAGCGACCAGGCCCCGATCACGGCGCGATCCACCGCCAGGGCACGGCGTTCGAGCAACCTGTCCACATCCTCGCCGCGATCGAACGCAGCCTCCAGCGCATGCTGGCTTTCTTCCAGCGCAGCGCGGGCGGCGCGCTTCCAGCCCTCCGGCTCGCCCGCCGCCGGAACCGCGCTCATGGGCCGCCGAAATCCCCGGGCAGCATCGTCAGCACGTCGAAACCATCGTCGGTGACCGCGACCATGTGTTCCCACTGCGCCGAGAGCGAACGATCCTTGGTCACCACCGTCCAACCGTCGGGCAGCAGCCGCGTGCCGCGATGGCCGGCGTTGATCATCGGCTCGACGGTGAAGGTCATGCCCTTCTTCAGCACCGGGCCGGTGCCGGGCAGGCCGTAGTGCAGCACCTGCGGATCCTCGTGATACACCTGCCCGATGCCGTGGCCGCAGTATTCGCGCACCACGGAAAAACGGTTGGCCTCCGCGTAGGTCTGGATCGCATGGCCCACGTCGCCCAGCGTCGCGCCGGGCCGCACCACGCGGATGCCGCGCCACATCGCCTCGCGCGTCACATCGACGAGGCGTTGCGCCAGCGTCGAAGGCTTGCCGACGACGTACATGCGCGAGGTATCGCCATGCCAGCCGTCCTTGATCACGGTGACGTCGATGTTGACGATGTCCCCTTCCTTCAGCACCTTGGATTCGCTCGGGATGCCGTGGCAGATGACGTTGTTGACCGAGGTGCAGGTCGCCGCGGGGAACGGAATGCGTCCGTGCCCGCCGCCGTAACCCACGTTCGCCGGCACCGTGCCCTGCACCTTCACGATGTGCTCATGGCAGATGCGATCCAGCTCGCCGGTGGTGACGCCCGGCTTCACATGCTCCCTGACGACGTGCAGCACCTCGGCGGCCAGATGGCCTGCGACGCGCATTTTCTCGATCTGTTCGGGGGTTTTGATGACGATGCTCATGGGTTTCATTATCGCTTGGAAGCGGCCTGCGCCGCCAGTTGGCGCGCTGATGCCGCAGGCGCGATGCCAACCTTGCCGGCGCTCGCGCCATCGCATCGCAACGCTGGCCCCGGCCCGGAGCATTGCAGAACATGGCAATGGCACTGCCTGGTGCGAGCAGCGCAATCGGCTCATCCGATTTCAGCGTTCGCATCGACTACGTCGAAACCGATCATCAGGGCGGAGGCATCAGCGCATCCATCGTGTCCACGATCCCGCCCCACAGGAAAGGCAAGGCGGGATGATTCGCATCACAGGAACGGCCCAGCGATTTCAAGGCAACGGCAGGGCCAGGATGCGATGCCCCCGGCGTCCCGGCGGCGCCGGGGTGACCGCGCCGCCGACGAAGGTTTGTAGGTTCGGATCCGCGACGAACAGGAAACGGCGGCCGACGATGACGCCCGTGGTCGGATTGCGCAGATCCGCATGCTGGCGCAGGAGCAATTGCAAGTCGTCGATGCTCGCCGAATCCACATCGACGCGGAAGCGCCAGACGCGGCCGAGGCCGACCAAGTTCTGGATCGCGACCACGTACCCGCCGTCCCGCGCCAACCCGTCGATGCCGCCAAGATAGCGGCCGCCCGGCGCCACCAGCCGACGGCCGCGGCTGGCGCCAGCGGCATCCGGATCGACCAGCCACAGGGCATGGAAATCCGCGACCAGCAACTGTCCGTCGGCAAGCGCGACGATGCCGTTCGGCCCCTCGAAACTGCCCGCCGGCAGCACCGGCTCCAGCTCAGGCGATGGCGCCGAGGGATCGAACAGATACACCGTGCCGGCGATGCTGTCGGTGACGGCGATGCGCCCATCGGCAAGCATGTCCAGATCGTTCAGGAGCCCGGGCGCTGGCGGCCGGTAGGAGGCGGCCACCCGCCCGCTTGCGAGATCGATGCGCGACAGCAGCGTGTCCCCGGGGTTGCCCGCCTTCGCATCGCGCATGAAGGGCGCCGCCGCGCTTGCGACCCACAACACGTCCCGCCCGGGATCGACATCCATGCCGAGCACCGCGAGCAGGCCGCCATCGCCCGGGGGCACCACTTCGTTGCAGCGGCCATCGGCATCGATCGCGATCACGCTGCGGCGGCGACCGCTCGACATCAGGAAGCTTCCGCGCGCGCTGTCGAACGCCGCGCCTTCCGGCAACACGTCCAGGCAGTCGGTTTCGGCGAACACGGCGGCATTGCCGACCGCGGGCGCCGCGGCTTCGAGACGGCGCGCGATCCCGCGATAGTCGTCGCGCCCGGCCAGCGCGGCGAAGTCGGCAGGCTCCAGTGCGTCGTCGAATCCCGCGTCCACGAGCGCGCGCAGGTACGCCATCGCGCGTGCTTCGTCGCCCGCGTTCGCCGCAGTGCGGGCCGCATGGTGGATGGCCCCGATGTGCGCCGGCTCGCGCGCGATCAACGCATCGAGCGCGGCGTAGGGATTGTCCAGTTCGACCATGCGCCGACTGCAACCGACGGTCAGGAACGCAACCAGGAGCGCAACGATGCAAGCGGCATGGCGTGTCAGTGGCGTCATGGTTCTGCCCTGCGGGTGATGCAGCGATTATCGGTCATGGATGCAGCCAGATCGTGTTCGTCGCCGGGTCGGCGCCCAATTGAATCGATTCGGCAAAGTCGGCGGGCACAAAGGCTGTTGAGGCGGCGTCGGGTATTTCGGCGGTACACGGTAGCGAGCGATCGTCGGTCTGCCGGGGTACGCCCGGCGCGCCTTACTCGAATCCGTTGCTAAACAACAGATCCTGCGTCGCGACGTCGCCACGATCACGGACAAAAACGTCAATGCTGCCCTGCGACTTTGGCATCCAAAGGCTTGAAGTCACTGGATGCCCGCCTTCGCGGGCATGACGGTGAAGTATGACGTTGGAAGTCGAGTTCCCGTCACGGCGACCCGCGCCCGACACCAAGAGCCGCAAAGCTCTCAGGCAAACAGCACCAACGTGGGTTCGGTGCGCTTTTCTCAACGATGCAACGCCCACCAGCGCGCGATGCCGCATCGCAACGCTGGCCCGTACCGCGAACCTTGCCCTATGATCCGCCCCGGAACGCTGCAACGGGCGTTCCGGGAGTGTGGAAGCTCCCAGCAAAGCGGTCGAGTGCGTCCGCGACGCATTCCCTGGCCCCAGCGGTCGGGGAGGCGTCGGCGCATGTCCAAGGCGTCCGCCCAAAGGCCGACGCAGCTCTCTTTGTTGAGCTTTCCACCTCCCCGACCACCCGAGGGGAGCGATGCCATGCAAGCCACTGCTTCAACAGCCCGATCCACGAAGACGCGCGCCGCCTTCGCCGATGGCGTGTATCCGCATCCTGCCCAAGGCAAAATCATCCAGGGGAAAAACGCCATGACAGGACAATCGTTTGCCGCACCCAGCACGATGACGCTGCCCGCCAACGGCGGCCGCACCTGCGTCACGATGGATCGCATGCGCACTCTGGCCGCAGCGGCGGTTGGGTGGCTTGCGCTGTTCGTAGCCACGGCAGGGCACGCGCAGCCAGCACGCGATCTGACCTCGGATGCGGTCGGCTCCACCGCCGGCGTATTCCGGGTCGATGAGTCCGGCCAGGCGACTTACTCCATCGGCATCGCGGTACCGCCCGGCACGGCGGGCGTGACGCCCACGCTCAGCCTGGACTATTCCAGCCAGGGATCGACTGGGGTCATGGGCAAGGGCTGGAGCATCGGCGGGCAATCGTCCATCGAACGCTGCCGCAAGAGCAGGGAAGCGGGTGATTTCGTATCCCCTTCCATTCCCGGATTGCCTGGAGTCAACCCCTTCGTTACCGCGCCCGCCGTCGGCTTCACCCATGAGGATGCTTTCTGCCTCGATGGCCAACGCCTGTTGCTGGTGTCCGGCATTCATGGCGGGAACAACGCCGTTTACAAACCGGAACTCGACCCCTGGACGCGCGTTACGTCGAAGAACGGCAACAACTGAACCGCCCCGAGTATTTCGAAGGCTGTCTGGTTTGAGTCACGCCGCTTCGG
>CAZHXV010000109.1:0-9882 GCA_964536455.1 uncultured Aquimonas sp. | reverse complement strand
GCAACGTGTTCCGCGTGAGCGGCCGCGACGAGAAGGTGCTGGCGCAGGTCGAGCAACTGCTGCGCGCGCTCTACGACGAGGCCTCGACCGAAACCTTCGACAGCAACGCCATCAACCTGCGCCTGAACCAGGCCAACCTCGAGCGCGACGACGAGGCCGCGCCCCAGGACGTCGCGATCCGGGTCAAGCGCGGCACCATCCGCGGCCGCGGCGCCAACCAGGCGAAGTACCTGCACGCGATCGCCACCCACGACATCAACTTCGGCATCGGCCCGGCCGGCACCGGCAAGACCTTCCTCGCGGTGGCGATGGCGGTCGAGGCGCTGAACGAATCGCGCGTGCAGCGGCTGGTGCTGGTGCGCCCAGCGGTGGAGGCCGGCGAGAAGCTCGGCTTCCTGCCCGGCGACCTCAGCCAGAAGGTCGATCCCTACCTGCGCCCGCTGTACGACGCGCTGTACGAGATGCTGGGCGTGGAGAAAGTGGCGCGGCTGCTGGAACGCAACGTCATCGAAATCGCGCCGCTGGCCTACATGCGCGGCCGCACCCTGAACGATGCCTACGTGATCCTGGATGAAGCCCAGAACACCACCATCGAGCAGATGAAGATGTTCCTGACCCGCATCGGTTTCGGCTCCACCGCCGTGGTGACCGGCGACCTCACCCAGATCGACCTGCCCAAATCGCAGAAATCCGGCCTGCGCGACGCCATCGAAGTGCTGCGCAGCGTGGAAGGCATCAGCTTCACCTTCTTCACCGCGCACGACGTGGTGCGGCATCCGCTGGTGGCGCGCATCGTGCGCGCCTACGAAGCACAGGAAAGCGAACCCCGGCCATGAGCAAGCGCCCGCCCCTGGAACTGGAACTTGCGGTGAGCTACGCGCTGCCGCGCCGTGGGTTGCCGTCCGCGCAATCCTTCCGGCGCTGGGCACAGGCCGCGCTTGAATCCCGCATCAAGCGCGCCGATCTGGCGCTGCGCATCGTGGACGAACGCGAAGGCCGCGCCCTGAACCGCCATTACCGCGGCAAGGATTACGCCACCAACGTGCTGAGCTTTCCCGCCGAACTGCCTCCCGGCGTGGAACTGCCCATCCTGGGCGACATCGTGCTGTGCGCCCCGGTGGTCGCGCGCGAAGCCGCCGAACAGGACAAGCCGCTGAACGCGCACTACGCCCATCTCACCGTACACGGCATCCTGCATCTGCTCGGTTTCGACCACGAAAACCCGCTCGAAGCCGATGCGATGGAAGCGCTCGAACGGCAGATCCTCGCCGCGCTCGGCATCGGCGATCCCTATCTGGAATGAGAACGCGGAAACAAAAAACCGGAGACGGTCGCCCATCTCCGGTTGCGCGCTTTGTTGTTCGGGGTGCGCGTCAGGGCGTATGTTGGCCGTTCATCGTGGCCTCGATCAGTTCCTCGGCGCTGCTGATCGGGGTGACGAAGTTCTGTCCGTAGGCGTTTACGGTGCTGGTGCCGTCGGTCACCTGTTTCACCCTGCCGAAGCGGGCGTCCGTCCAGGTGGTGCCTTCCAGTTGGGTCAGCGTGTTCACGCCGGCGACGCTGGTGCGCTCCTCCACCGTGATGTGCAATTTGCAGGCATTGAAGGTGCCGCCTGGCACGGTGACCGATTCGCGCCCGAGCAGCTTGTAGGTGGTATGCATTTGCGTAAGGCCGTTGCCGCCGGCGCTGGTGGAATTCACCTTGTAGTCGATGGTGACGGTTTCCCCGGCCTGGAAGAAGCGCGATGCCTCCACGCGCGACGGATCGTTGCGGCTGGTCGAGACCACCTGGCCGTTCGCCGGGTCGATGGCTTCGGCACCGAAGGAGGCGATGGCGTTGTCGCCATTGCCCACATAGACCTTGCTGTACACGCCGGTCGCACCGGACGTGGGGCCGTACACTTCCTGCACGAACCCGCTCTGCCCATTGAAGGTGGCGTTGCCGACGACGGTTTCGGTGTACTGGTGCGGCGCGGAAGTCGTACCGCTGCTGGTGGAGGTACTGCGCAGCGTGCGCACATCGCCGATGCGGTATGGCGGGGAACACTCCTCGCCGGCTGGCGTAGAGCCGCCGCCGTTGCCACCGCCCGTACTCGGCGCCTGATAAGGGACGACCTTGCAGACGGTCTGCTTGTCGCCGAATACGAAGCGTTCGATGTCCTTGGTCTGCGACACATTGCCGATGGTGTAGGTGAACCTGGCGTGCTCGCCGTCGATGAAGCGGAAGCCGACGGTTCCGATTTCCTCCTCGCGCCCATCCTGCGCCGGGCTGCCGGTGGACTTGTAGGGCTCTCCGCTGATTTGGGCATAGAGCTTGCCCTGGAAGCTGCCGTCCTCCTGCCGTGTCGGCGTGCCGATCATGAATACGCCGCGCCCTTCGGCGTCGTAGGTGTACCAGGTGGCGAAAAGATCGGCATCCAGATGGGAAAGATGCACGCCCCAGCCGCTGGATTCGGGCGACCACCACATGTCGGTGTAATTCGACGCCTGGGTGCGCGAACCTTCGACGACTTCGCAGGCGATATCGCGGTCGCCGAATGGAAACCGGTTCATCGCGTGCTCGATCACCAGCGATTGGCCATCGCCATCCTTGTCGTCCTCGGTGAAGCTGAAATCCATCCTGCCCTCATCGTCGAACGCCAGATCCATCCGGCCGATGCGCGTGGGCGGGTTGTAGGCCTGGCCCACGATCTGCGCATACGGCACGCCGGTGAAGCGCAGCACTTCGCCACGGTAACCGCCGCTCTCCTGCGGCGTGGTGACGCCCATGAACCAGGTCGGTTTGCCGTTTTCGTCGTAGGTGAACCAGTACGCGCCCAGCACGCTGCCCTGATCGACGGTGTAAAGACCCCAGCCGATGCCCTCGGGGGAATACCAGGTGGCGGACTTCAGCACTTCCGGCGCGTCATCGGCGAATGCGAGCGGGGATACGGCCAGCGCGAGTGCGGCGGCGAGGGCACGGCGGATCGGGGACATGAGGAACTCCAGCGGAATGAGGCTTGAATCGTGCCCCCATGATCCGGCGGTTCCCGCTTCGAATGTACCCCGCGAATGAGGGGGGTGATCCGGCCTTCCTGCGCCGCCGCATGCCAACGATCGCTACCGGGCTCAATGCTCCGCACCGCGCCTTCTGCCCAGCCGCCACGCCAGTACCGCATGCACCGGCAGCAGCAGCAACACGAAATCGCCGTTGTTCTGGATGCGGAACGGCAGGAAACGCAGGAACAACGCCACACCCGCCGCCATGAGCGCGAGGACGGCGGCGATACGCAGCCAATGCGCCGCTTCATCGCCACGCCACAGCGCAGGCAGCGCGGCAAGCAGGGCGAGGCAGAGCGGATCGAACAACAACAGGTTCTCGTTGCCCCAGGCCGCGACGTGGGCCGTCCCGAGCCACAGCGCCAGCAGGAACAATCCCCCCAGCCCACAGAAGCACCACACGATGCCGGCCAGCACCGTTCCCATGCCGCGTTCGATTCGCGCCGCGCCGCGCCGCAGCAGGATGGCCAGCGCCAATGCCAGCGCCAACCCGGCCATCGCGAAACGCGTGCGATGGCTGGGCGCGGCGGCGCGTTCCAGACCGAGCCGATTCGGCAGTACGTCGATGCGGGCGATCACCAGCGGCGCGCCCTCCGGGGTTCTGGCATCCTCCAGGGCATCCGCCAGACGCTGCGGCACGAAACTTTCTTCCCAGATCGAAAGCGGCCGATCCGCGTACGGCCCCAGCCCTGCGTGCATTCCCGCGTACAGCCACGGCACCCCCGCGCCGAGCCGCAGCGCTTCGGCGCGGTAGGTGAGCCCGTGCGAGCGGCTTTCCAGTTGCCGCCTCAAGCCGCCGCCCAGGGCCAGATCGAGCGCATCGCGCACCTTGGTGGAGCAGTTGGAGGTGAAATAGTCGTAGCGGTAATCGGCGTTTTCCGGCAAGGCGTTGTGCGCCAGGAAATCCCGCAAGGCCACCGCCTGGCCGGAAGAAAGATTCAGCCATTGCAGGCGCACACCCCTGCCTTCGTCGGCATAGGTGCGCAAATCCGAATCCAGCGGAAGCGCCACCAGCCGATACAGCATTTCCCCGCGCAGGAACCGCGCCAGGAAGCCGGGCTGGTCGAAATCGAAATAGCCGTAGTTGTAGGAGATGCGCGACCCCGCCTCATCGTCGGCGACGAGGATGGCGTTGTGGCCGAAGCGGCTCCAGTACTCCTCGCCCGGGGACATCGTGACGACGCCGATGCGAAGCGGCGAAGCGGCTTCCTGCGCGGCGGAGAAATTCCATGCCAGCGCCAGCATCAGCGCGAATGCCGCGCGCAGCGCATTCATCCGTAACGCTCAGGCATCGCCGCGAACGGTGACGTGCAGCGCGTGGACGCGGCGCGCATCGGCACGGGCGACGCGGAAATCGAAACGCCCGATGCTGATTTCCTCGCCGGTCTCCGGCAAATGCCCGATGGCCACCGCCAGCATCCCGCCGAGCGTGTCGTATTCGCTGTCGTCGAAATCCGCGCCGAAACGCTGGTTGAAATCCGCGATCGGGGTGAGCGCATCGACCACGTAGCGGCCATCGGCCTGAGCCTGGATCATCTTGGTTTCGCCGGGCGCATCGTCGTATTCGTCGTCGATCTCCCCGACGATCTGCTCCAGCACGTCCTCGATGGTGATGAGGCCGGCGACGCCGCCGTATTCGTCCACCACGATGGCCATGTGGTTGCGCGAAAGCCGGAACTCCTTGAGCAGCACGTTGAGCCGCTTGGATTCGGGAATCAGCACCGCCGGGCGCAGCAGTTCGCGGATCGAAGCGGGCGCACGTTCGCCGTTGGCCACGCGCAACAGATCCTTGGCCAGCAGTATCCCGAGGATTTCATCGCGATCCTCCCCATGCACCGGAAAGCGCGAATGGCCGGATTCGACCGCGATGCGCGCCACTTCCGCATACGGCGCCTCGATGCCGATGGACACCATCTGCGCGCGCGGCACCATCACATCGGCCACGGAGAGATCGGATACGTTGATCGCGCCTTCGATCATCGCCAGGGTATCGACGGCGAGCAGGCCGCTGCGCTGGGCGCTGCGCAGTTCCTCGATCAGCTCCTTGCGATTGCGCGGCTCGCCCGAAAACGCCATGCCAAGGCGTTCGAGCCAGGATCGAGATGGCGGTTCGTTGGTACTGCTGGGTTCCTCGGGCATCGGGATGCGGGTGGAGCCGTGTGGTTGGGAGGGGCAGTCTAGCAGGTCGGCATGGGCAGGATTTTGCGCCTACTCCGGCTCATCCTCGTCCACAGGCGGCGGCGCACTGCGGCCCTCCAGCGTGAGACGGCCAGCGATCAGCACCGCCTGGGTGCGCGAATGCGCGCCGAGCTTGCGCAGGATCGAGGTCATGTGCGCCTTCACCGTCGCTTCGGAAACCTGCAATTCGTAGGCAATCTGCTTGTTCAACAAGCCATTGCACACCATCGCCAGCACCCGGTACTGCTGTGGCGTCAATTCCGCGATCCGCCGCGCGATGGCTTCTTCATCGGGATCGAGCGTCGCGGCCTGGCTGGAGACATCGGCCGGCAGCCAGCTTTCCCCTTCGAACACCGCCGCAAGCGCCTCGCCGATCGCCTGGAGCGTGGCGGATTTGGGAATGAACGCCGAAGCGCCGTGGCCGATCGCGCGACGCATCAGGGCCGGTTCCTCGCGCGCCGAAACCACGACCACGGGCAAAGCCGGAAATACCGCCCGCATATGCGCAAGCGCAGAAAACCCGTGTGCGCCCGGCATGTTGAGATCGAGCAGCAGCAGATCGGCATGCGGATACCTCTCCGCCAGTTCCACCAGCGCCTGGACGCTGTCGGCCTCCAGCATCCGCGCCTGCGGAAATGCCGCCTGCACCGCCCGCCGCAGTGCATCGCGGAACAGCGGATGGTCGTCGGCAATGAGGATGGTGGTCATCGTGCACCTTCCGGATACCCTCTCTCCTGCTGGTGGGAGAGAGAGGGCGGCAACTGAGGCTTGAGGCGAATCGGGAGTACAAAAAACATGGGCACCCGAAGGTGCCCATGTCTTACGCATTACCGCCGAGGCGGATTTTAGTGCTGGCGACGGAAGCCGACCAGCAGCACGCCAAGACCGGCGAAGAGCGCGATCAGGGCGAACTTCGACCAGGCCGAGGTGGCCGGGACGATGGCCGGGGTGTTGACGCCCGCCGGGCAGACCACGTTGAAGTTCCAAGTGAAGTCGCCGTTGCCATCCACGCCGGAGCAGGTGACGGAACCCGTCTGCTCTTCGTCTTCAAGCAGCAAGCACTGCACCGCCACGTTCTGCGCCGGGGCACCGGGCAGGAAGCTCAATTGCGTGGTCGGGTTGACGGTGACGGCACCCGCGGCAGAGCAGGTGACCGTGGCCGCGTTCTGACCAACGCCACCCGTGGGGGTGATGCGGATGTTCGACGAGACCGTAGCGCCTGGCTGGCCGACCGGCAGCGTGATCGTGGAGCCCGAAGCCGGAGTGGAACCCAAGGCCGGAGCCGTCTGGGCACCCGCAGGTGCGGAAACCGGGATCTGGAACGGCACACTGCTACCGGAGGTATTAGTTGCCGTACAACTAACCGTCCCGTTTTGTGCGACCGCTCCCAGAGTGGCGCTGACGGTGATGGCAGGCAGGCTGTCACCGTTCTGGAATGGGCCACCAGAAGTCGGAGCCACCGTAAAGCCTGTCGAAGCCGAACAGGTGAACGACGCCGTATCTCCCGGATTGCTACCGCCACCCGGGGCGATCGAAGCGACAACTGGAGCGGAAACCGTGGTGCCAAACACGCCAGCCGGCAGAGCAATCGGTGTCGTGTTGAAGGTGATGGTGGGCGGGCCCTCCAGAACAACCGCGATCGTACCGGTATTAGTACAAGTCGGATCAGAAGTTGAACCTTCACATTCCAACAGATCGATAGAAATCGGACGATTACCAACCGCGGCCGTTGGCGAAGCTGCTATCTGGAACGAGCAATACGCTGTTGGCGTCGTCGGCAGAGGTGTACCAGCACCGCTCGGCGGGGTGACACGAATCACACTGCCAGCAGTATTAATCTGGCACAGTGATCCGCTAACAAGCACCTGAGCATTGTCGATGGTGAGATCCGTGGTGTCAAAATCGAACCAGAATCCCGACTCATCTGTGCCCGCGCCTGCGAATAACACCTGGAAGGTAACACTGCCACCCACCGGAACATTCACCGGCTGGGGATTAAACGAATACACACCAGCATTGGCAGCGACAGAAAACCCCAGCGCTGCGGCAAGACCTAGCAATCTCTTTTTCATTAGTATCACTCCGTCAAATGGAACCAACAATCACAACATCGTAATCGTAAAATCAGCGGGATTCACTTACATCGTAAGCATCCATTCCGCACCCCTTGATCTCACTGCCGGGAGCGGAACACTCGGTGAACTTAGCCTTCAACTCAACGCCCGCCGCCCTAGCACCCTTTCCGGACTGAACCAACGTAAACCGGCAGTAATCCGTCTCCTTAGTAGGCAAGGCTTTGCCCGCTCCACTTGGCGGAACCGCGCGCAGGATATCCAACTCCGGAAAGGCGACGCATACGGAGCCAGCGACCAACACCTCAGCCTTTGCAACCGTCACACCTTTCGGGAGATGAAAATCCACCATCGCTTCTTGATCGATGCCATTCCCGGCAAAACTGACGACAACATCCTGTGTTCCTGCCTTCTTGCTATACGACCAAGCCTTGAACTCTCCCGCAGTTACCTGAGTAGAGAGCAAGCCTAAGGTGGCAATCGCCAGTACAGCTTTCGATTTGATAATCATTTTCCTTAACTCCAATACGTCAAGCTTAATTATGGGCAAGTGGGGGAACTGCTCAGACGCGTAGTGATGCATCCGCGATCCGCAGGCGTGATGACCCCGTCCTCATTGCAATCCGGTTGCCCAGTTGCCAAGGTGCCAGCCAATTCACTGGTAACAGCTCCACGATCCGCTGGTGTAAGAGTCCCACTTGCATTTGTGTCGCCACGGCACAACCGGCCAATCGCCGTATCTGCCGAGCGGGTGGATTCAAACGCATCGAAGCGCATCGCCGGGCCAGTGCCGGAGATGAAGCCAAGGCGTGCGGAACCGATGGTGCCGGAGGCGGTGATGGCCGTCGGCGAAACGCCGCCCGTATAAGTGACGTTACCTGCAACCGTTGCCGAGAAGGAACCCGAGCCACCCGCACCCGTCTTGTAGAACACTTCCACCGAGTACCACTTGCCGGCGGTCAGGCCGGTGACATTGGAACCCACCTGTGCGCCATTCTGGAAGAAGCTGAGGGTGGTGCCGCTGCTGCCGAGATCGACGCGCAGCACTTCCGCACCGCCGCCGTTGTCGTCCGCCGTGGCGCGGAAAATGGTGGCCGTGCTGGTGACCGCGCTGGTGAGCACGTAGAAGCGAGCGCGATAGGTGCCTTCCGCACCGGGGAAGTTGTCCGTGACGAACTCTCCCGCATCGGCGGACAGCGCGCAGACGCCGCTGTAGCGCGCAACGCCTTGCGCAGGACCCGCCGCATCAGGCGCGGTGGCCGAAGGATTGCCCGTCCACGCATTGATGGTGCACGCCATTGCGCCGCTCAGCGGCAGTGCCGCCATCAGCGCCGTAGCCAAGAGCGACTTGGTGATTTTGTTCATGATTCAATACCTTAGGTTGAATTTACGATGTTGCCAAGCAGCGCTAGCAGTGGCACCAGCCGGGAGAGCTTAACATAGCCTTGACGATATGCCACACATCAGGCAGCCAAGCCCCACCCACGCTCACGGAGCCACTTAGCCCCCCGAGACCTTGCACCAGCAAGGCACGGGTTACCTATACGCAGCGAGGTGGGGAAATGTGCCACTTGCTTGCGGCACCACGTCCGGAACGCCTCGCCCGGCGCACATTAGATATGAGACGACCGAAGATCGCAACGAATTGTCACAGTGCCGGATCGATCAACCCGCGCCTTGCGGCTTCCAGCGTGGCTTCGGCGCGGGTGCCGATGCGCAGCTTGCGGTAGATCTCCTTGAGGTAACCGGCGGCGGTGTGACGGGAGATGTCCAGCAGCGCGGCGGCCTCGGGCAGGGTCATGCCCTTGGCGGTGAGGCGCAGCACTTCGGTTTCGCGCGGGGTGAGGTAGGGTTCTTCGGCGGATTGCGCCGGCGGCTGGAAATGACGCAGCAATCGGCGCGCAATGGAAGGCGACAGCGGCGGCTGGCCGGCGGCGATGCCTTGCAGCATGGCGGCGAGCGCTTCCACGTCCTGATCCTTGAGCACGTAACCCTGCGCGCCGGCGCGCAGGGCGGGAAACAGGTGCGCGTCGTCGTCGAAGACGGTGGCGATGATGCACAGCGTCCCGGCCTGCGTGCAGAGGCGCTCCACCAGTTCCGTGCCGGAACCGTCCGGCAGGCCAAGATCAATGAGGGCCAGCGGCGGCGGCTCCAAGGCACCTGCCTCGGCCAGACTGGCGGCCCGATCCACGACGATGCCGGGAAAGGCCCGTGTCAGCGCCTGAGCCAGCCAGTCGCGGCTGGAGGCCAGATCGTCCACGACCAGAGCGCGTGCGTAGCTCATGCACTGCCCCCCACTGGATTCCCTGCGGGTTCGGGCGCTTGCCAGCGCAGAGGAATGGCAAGGCTGACCTTGGCGCCGCCTTCGGTGCCCGGCGTCCAGCGGATGTCGCCGGCAAGCTCGGCGGCGCGTTCGCGCATGGAGCGCATTCCAAGGCCGGGGCGCGCAGGCGCGGCTTCGACGCCGACGCCATCGTCGGTGAGTTCCAGCCGCAGGCGCGCATCGTCCGCGCGCAGCCGCACGCGCAGACGGCCCGCATGGGCGTGGCGGATGGTGTTGCTGATGGCTTCGCGCACGATGCGGTGCAGGTGCA
>CAZHXV010000108.1:0-10082 GCA_964536455.1 uncultured Aquimonas sp. | reverse complement strand
GAACCAGTCGCCGTCGCGGTAGGAGCCATAGACCGACCCGTGGAACTCGTTGCCGCCGGACTTGGTGACAGCGTTGACGTTGGCACCGGCGGCGCCGGCGATGGTGACGTCGTAGTTGGACAGATTGATGTCGAGGGCTTCGATGGCTTCCATCGAGACCGGCTGGCGCTTGGTCGGCATGTTGTTGCCTTCCAGGCCGAACGTGTCGCTGGCCGCGATGCCGTCGATGGTGACCTGGTTGAAGCGCGGGTTCTGGCCGCCGGCGGAGATGGTGCCCGAGGCGCGATCGACGAAGGCGACGCGCGGATCGAGGCGCATGTAATCCTGGATGTTGCCGTTGATCGACGGCAGCGCTTGGATCTGCTGCTGATCGACGCTGGTGCCCGAACCCTGCTTGAGCGAAGAGAACACCGAGCTGCCGGCCACGGCGACCACTTCGACCGCTTCCAGCGAGGTGGCGGCGGAATCCAGGTCGGCGTTGATCGCGGCGGTTTCGCCGAGCGAGAGATAGACGTTCTCCGAAGCCTCGCCCTTGAAGCCTTCGCGGGTGATGGTCACGGTGTAGGGGCCGCCGACGCGCAGGCCGCGGGCGATGTAGCGGCCCTGGGCATCCGTGATCGCGCGGCTGGTGGTGCCTGAGGGCGTGTGCACGATGATGACTTCGGCACCCGCCAGCGGCGCGCCTTCAGCGTCCGTGACGCGACCGGACAGGCCCGAGGAGGTGGACTGCGCATAAAGCGGGGAAGTCATGAGGAGCACGGCGAGTGCGCCGGCCAGACGAGTGACTCGAAGTTGTTTCTTCATTGGGTATGCCCTGATTGCCAGACGAAAGAACGAGGGTTACGCGGGACCTCACCGGCAGGACGCGGGCTTGCGCCTGCGCCATGAAAACCTTGCCGGTGCTTCTGAACCGCTCCGGCGCGAGGCCGTGCGGGGTTAACTTCAGTTTAACAGCTTAGCGGTGCCATATGACGGTTTTGCGTCAAGGCCGCGTTCCGGCCATCGACGGACTTGGATGCTGCCTGACGGTCTTCGCCCCCTTGGCGCCCCGCACTGCCAGGCAGGTTGCCACATCGATGCGGGCTTGGGCAGTGCCAGTAGTCCAGATGGGTAAAGCGCGGCCAATTATTCTTGTACAACATTACATATACTTGACAAGTATTTGTTAATTAAAGTAATCGAAGATCATGGCAAGGCCCGTGCAAGACCGTCGATGAACATCTGGACGGACAGCGCCACCAGCAGCATGCCCATCAGGCGCTCGACTGCCGTGAGCACCTGTTCCCCCAGGATGCGGTGCAGCGCGGTGGCGCTGAACAGGATGATGGCCGTCGCCGCCCAGGCCAGCAGCAGCGCCAGCGACCAATCGGCCAGGCGCTGCGGTTCGTTGCTGGACATCAGGATCACCGCCGCCATGCCGGAGGGGCCGGCGATCAGCGGCACCGCCATCGGCACGATGAAGGGCTCTCCTCCCGGCGTGGCGGAGGCGATGCCATGCCTGCCGGGGAAGATCATTTTCAGGCCGATGATGAACAGGATGATGCCGCCGGCGATGGAAACCGACTCCTCGCGCAGGTGCATGGCGGAGAGGATGCCCTTGCCGGCGAACAGGAACAGCATCAGTACGGCCAGTGCGATCAGCAGCTCCCGCGCCAGCACGATGCGTTGCCGCTTCGGCGGCAGCTCGCGCAGGAGGCTCAGGAACACCGGCACGTTGCCGAGCGGATCCAGGATCAGGAACAGCAGGATGGCGGCGGATAGGGTGGTCATGCTCGACTTCGTTCACATTGCAAAGCCCCTCTCCCTTGGCGGGAGAGAGGCTGGGGAGAGGGTGAGGCTTCACGCGGAAGCAACGCGCTTCGCGCGCGCCCTCTTCCGGCGCTTCGCGCCACATTCACTCGCGCCATCCGTGGCGCTCGCCCTACGGGCGGCTTCGCCGTGCAACACGGCAATCCTTGCCGTGTCGTCTCCCGCGAGGGGAGAAGGGAAAAGCGGAAGTGGCGTAGCCTGGTTAAGCGCCCCCTCTCCCCGCGTCGCGGAGCGGGGGGCGGCTTTGCTCAGCTCAACCGGCTGGCCACGAACTCCCAGTTCACCAGGCTCCAGAATGCCTCGATGTACTTGGGACGGGCGTTGCGGTAGTCGATGTAGTAGGCGTGCTCCCACACATCGATGGTGAGCAGTGGCGTGTCTTCGCCGGTCAGGGGCGTGGCGGCGTTGGAGGTGCTGGCCAGGCCGAGCGAACCGTCCGGGCGCTGCACCAGCCAGGCCCAGCCGGAGCCGAAAGTGCCGATGGCGGTCTTGGTGAACTCTTCCTTGAAGGCGGCGAAGCTGCCCCAGGTCTTGTTGATGAGCTCGGCCAGCCTGCCGGAAGGCTCGCCGCCGCCGCCGGGCTTGAGGCCGTTCCAATAGAAGGTGTGGTTCCAGACCTGGGCGGCGTTGTTGAACATGCCGCCGCTGGATTTCCTCACGATGGTTTCAAGATCTGCGTTCTCGAAATCGGTGCCCTTGACGAGGTTGTTCAGGTTGGTGACGTAGGTCTGGTGATGCTTGCCGTAGTGGAAGTCGATGGTTTCCGCGGAAATGTGCGGTTCTAGCGCAGTGCGGTCGTAGGGAAGCGGGGGGAGTTCGATCGCCATGGTGGCTCTCCTTCGGTATGAGGTTGGCTGGAATGCGCTGCACGTGATGGAGCACTACAATTCTAGCCCATGCCGACGTCCGTTCCGGCCCGGCTCCCACGATACCTTCGGAGAACCTTATGGCCGCGATGGCACGAATCCGGGCTGCAGTGGAATCCCACCCCGTCGTCCTTTTCATGAAGGGCACGCCGCAATACCCGATGTGCGGCCATTCGGCGCGCGCCGCCGAAGTACTGGACAAGTGCGGCGTACCGTTTCGCGCCATCAACGTGCTGGCCGACCCGGAAATCCGCGCGGGCCTGCCGCGCTACTCGAACTGGCCCACGTTTCCGCAGTTGTTCATCCAGGGCGAACTGATCGGCGGCAGCGACATCGCGGTCGAGCTGTTCGAGCAGAACCAGTTGCAACAGATGGTCGCGGACGCGGCAACCGCATGAAAATCCCCGCCGTTTCGTTGAGGCCGGCCGGGAATTCGCTGGCCGGGCGCGTGGTGCTCGTCACCGGCGCGCATGGCGGCCTGGGGCAGGCCGTGGCGCATGCGATCGCCGGCTGCGGCGGCGTGCCCATCCTGCTGGGTCGCCGCGTGCCGAAACTCAAGGCGCTGTGTGATGCCCTGGAACTTGTCGGGGCCGAGCCTTCGATCTACCCGATGGATCTTTCCGGCGCGACGCCGGACGACTACGAAACGCTGCGGGCGACCCTCGAAAATGAAGTCGGAAGGCTGGATGGCGTGGTGCATTGCGCCGCCGAGTTCAAGGGGCTGGCCTCGGTGGAGAACCTGGCCACGCAGGATTGGCTCACCGGCCTGCACGTGAACCTCACCGCGCCGCTGCTCCTCACCCGCGCGCTGCTGCCCTTGCTGCGTTCGCGCGAGGATGCCGCCGTGCTGTTCCTGCTGGATGCGCACGAGCGCATCGCCAAACCGTTCTGGGGCGCGTACGGCGTGGCCAAGCACGGCCTGGCGGGATTGGCGGAAATCCTCCATGCGGAACTGGAGGGCTCTCCAGTCCGCGTCCACGGCCTGATTCCCGGCCCGATGCGCACCCAACTGCGCGGCCGGGCCTGGTTCGCCGAAGACCCGGGCACCGTGCCTGAAGCCTCCGCCTATGCTGGTGCATGCGCGTACCTGCTCGGTAGCGACGGTGCCGCACTGCGTTCGCAGGCCGTCATCGAAATGCAAGCGCAGGCACCCCGACCGTTCGGGCTGACGGTGCTGGCGCAATAGCCGCGGGAACGGGCATCCCACCGGCGGGAAAATACTCAGAGCCTGTTCACGATCTCGCTACGGGCCGCGTGGCCGCTGCGTGGCCACCCTTCGGGCCAAGCCTGCCGGCGCGACCGGCATCGAGATCGTGAACAGGCTCTCAGGCGCGCAACCGCTCCAGCACCGGGGCCACCTGCCCTTCTCGCCCCAATGCCCTCCCTGCCCGTTCAAGCGATTCAGCCAGCGCCTCCGGCGAATCGGCCCGCAACGTGGCATGGCCAGTCTTGCGGGCCGGGCGCGGGGTTTTGCCGTAGTCGTGCCAGTGCGCGCCGGGAAGGCGCAGCAGCGCCTCGCGCGAAGGCAGTTCGCCAATGAAGTTCAGCATGCACGAGTGCCCGCGCGGCGCGGTGCTGCCGAGCGGCGCGCCCACCACGGCGCGCAGGTGGTTTTCGAATTGCGAGGTTTCCGCGCCTTCGATCGTCCAGTGGCCGGAGTTGTGCACGCGCGGGGCCATCTCGTTGGCGAGCAGCCGGTCGCCACAGTCGAAGAGTTCCAGCGCGAACACGCCGACGTACTCCAGCGCATCGGCCAGTGTGCGCGCATGTTCGATGGCCTGCGCGGCCTGCGCTTCGGGCACCCTGGCGGGGGCCAGGCTGGCCGAAAGCACGCCATCCACGTGCCAGTTCTCGGTGATCGGCCAGGCGCGGAATTCGCCCTCGCGCGAGCGCACCGCCACCACGGAAAGCTCGCGCACGAACGGCACGAACGCCTCCAGGATCAAGCCCACGCGCCGGGCCTGCGCGCCCAGCGCGGCCCAGGCGCTGTCCGCATCGGCGGCGCTGCGCAGGCGGAACTGGCCCTTGCCGTCGTAGCCCAGGCGTCGGGTCTTGAGAATCGCCGGCGCGCCGATCCGGGCGATCGCCAGCTCCAGCGCCTGCCGGCTGTCCACGTCGGCGAAACCGGGCGTGGCGATGCCCAACTGGTTGAAGCGGGCTTTCTCGTTGAGCCGATCCTGCGCGGTGGCCAGCGCCTGTTCCGGCGGGAATACCGGCCGCCGTGCCGCCAGTGCGCGCACGCTGGCCGCCGGTACATTCTCGAAATCGAAGGTGGCAAGGTCGCAGCTTGCGGCGAACTCCTCCAGCGCCGCCGGATCGGCATATTCGCCGAGGATGCGCGGGGCCAGGTGCGCGGCGCAGGATTCCTCCGCCGGTTCCAGCAGCACAAAGCGCAGGCCCAGCGGCGCGCCGGCCAGGATCATCATGCGCGCCAGTTGCCCACCGCCCAGGATGCCGAGCGTGGCGTTCGCGCGGGCCATGTCAGGCCCGCGGATCGGGGTTTTCGAGCACCTGCGCGGTGCGCGAGGCACGGAAGGCATCCAAAGCCTGCCGCACCGTTTCGTCCTCGCCCGCCAGCAATGCGGCGGCAAACAGCGCCGCATTGGTTGCGCCCGCGGAGCCGATGGCGAAGGTCGCCACCGGTACGCCGGAAGGCATCTGCACGATGGAAAGCAGCGAATCCAGCCCATTCAACGCTCTGGATTGCACCGGAACGCCAAGCACCGGAACCGGCGTGATCGCGGCGATCATGCCCGGCAGGTGCGCCGCGCCCCCGGCACCGGCGATGATCGCCTTCAGGCCGCGTTCGCGCGCGCTCCTGGCGTAGTCGAACATCAGTTGCGGCGTGCGATGCGCGGAAACGACGCGAACCTCCTGTGCGATGCCTAACGTTTCCAGCATGAAAACCGCGTGTTGCATGGTTTCCCAGTCCGAGCGCGACCCCATCACCACGCCGATGCGCGGACTCGTGGCCTGATTCATCGTTCCTCCGCAGATCGCGCAAAGCGCTATTGTAAGTGGACTGGGCCTGCTGACAGAATCCGGCCTGAATGCAGTGTCGCGAAACGGGGAAGGAATCCCATGTCGCTGGAAAAACGTCTTCTGGAAATCCTTTGCTGCCCGGCCACGCGACAGGCCCTGCGGCTCCTCACGCCGGGCCAGCTCGGCGCGCTCAACCGCGCGGTTTCCGCCGGACTCGTGCACAACAGCGAAGGCCGCGCGGTTCAACAACCGTTCGCGGCGGGCTTGCTGGCCCAGGGCGGTGCGCACGTGTATCGCATCGACGACGGTATCCCAGTGCTTCTGGCCAGCGAATCGGTCGATCCGCGCGGTGTCGCGGGCTTCGAAGCCTAGGCCATGATGGATGCCACCGCCCGCGCCGAGCTGCTCGCCAGCCTGCGACACATCGCACAGGAACAACTGGCGCGCGCCCTGCATGCCCTGTTCGACGAACTGGATTCGCGCCTGTTCGATCTGGCCGAGCGCAGCCGCGTGGTGGCGCAGCAACAGTCCTACTTCGACGGCCTGCGCGAATGCCGCCGCCAGCGCGTGGCGCTGGAAACCGATTTCCTGCGCGCCACCGACGACGCCTTCCGCCTCGCATCGACGCAAGAGCCGTCGTCCACGGGGCGCACCCCGCTCAGCCTGATGCCGCGCGAAGAACTGGAGGAAACCCTGGCGCTTTCGGCCCAGACCGAGCGCCAGACCCGCTCCCTCACCGGCCCCCTGCAGGTACTGGAAACACGCCTGGCGACGTTGTTGCAGCGTGTTCCGGCAATACCGGAAGCCAATCCGCTCTCGCCGGAATCCCTGGCGCTGGCCTTCCGCAACGCCGTACATCGGCTGGACGTGGACGTGGAAGTGCGCCTGATCGCGCACTCGCTGTTCGGCCTGCATGTCCTGGCGGCACTGGAGCCGCTGTATTCCACGCTCAACCATCGTCTCGCCGCTGCCGGCGTGCTGCCGGAGCTGAACCACGACGATGCCCCGCGAGTCGTGCGCCCGGCGCAGGTTCCCTCCCCAAAGCACGCCCCCCCGCGGCGCCTGCCCGAGGCGCTGGAGGAGCAACGAACCGACGCGCCACCCCACCCGCCCGCTGCGGCCCCCGCCACACCGGCGTATGTTCCCAGGATCGACGGCCACGATGCGCGCCTGGCCGAACTGAGGCAGCTTTTGCACCGGCTTGGCGCCGCCGGCCAACTGAGCGCCGCGACCGCTCCCGCCGCCTTCGATGCAACCGCCGACGACGCCGAGGCCAGTGTCGCTGCTGCATCGGGCGCGCTGGATCAGAGCGTGCTGCAACATTCGCTCGACCAGATCTGGACATACGAAGGCCAGCCGCGCGACCTGAAATCCGCCCTGATCGACGCCGCCCGGCAACTCGCACCGGAAGCGCCCCGCATGCTCCAGCCCAAGGACGAAGACACCATCGACCTGATTGCGCTGGTGTTCGAGTCCGTCAAGAACGACGCCAACCTGCCCGAGCCGCTGCGCGCGATGCTGGCGCGGCTCCAGATCCCGTTCCTCAAGACCGCCTTCGCCGATCCCAACCTGCTGGAAGGCGACCACCATCCGGCACGGCAACTGCTGGACGAACTGGGCGCCCTGGCCATTTCGTGGTGCGCCAGCGCCGATCCGGATCGTGCCTTGTTGCGCCAGATCGCGCTGATCGTGGAAAGCCTCGCCTCGCACCACACCGACGGCCCGGTGCGTTTCGACCAGGCCATCGAAAAGTTGTCCGCGTACCTGGAAAACGGCCGTCGCCGTGCGGAGATCGCCGAGCAGCGCAGCATCGAGGCCGCGCTCGGCAAGGAACGGCTGCGCGTGGCACGGCTGCGCGTGGCTTCCCTGCTCGACCTGCACCTGCGCAACAGCGACCCGTTGCCCTGGGTGCGCCAGGTGCTGCGCGGCCCGTGGGCGAACTATCTGGTGCTGCTGTGGCTGCGTCAGGGCGAAGCCAGCCGGGAATACCGCGATGCGCGGCGCTTCATAGACGAACTCCTGTGGTGCGACAACCCCAAGGCCCGCCAGGAAGGTCCGGAGCGCCTGCGCGCGGCACGCAACGAATTGCCGGAAATCTTCCGGCAAGGCCTGACGCGCATCGCAAGCCACGACCGCGAAGTCGAGCTCCTCGCCGGCCAACTCGACGCCTTCCTCGCGACCCTGGCCGCCGGCGTACCGATACCGGATTTCGCCTACGAGAACGATCCAACCCTGTCGCTGGCGGATCTTTCGCGCCAGCTCGTCGAGGCACCGCTGGAGAGCCAGCCGCTGCCGCAGGACATGGATACCGCGCTGCTCGCGCACCTCCGCGCCCTGCCGCCAGGCTCCTGGTTCGAGTTCAAGCGCGATGGCGAACCGGAACGCGCGCGCCTCTCCTGGATCAGCCCGTACAGCAATCGCGGCCTGCTGGTGAATCGCTCCGGCATGAAGGTGATGGAGATGGATATCGAGCAACTGGCGCGCCAGATCGACCAGGGCCTGGCCCGCATCCTCGACGGCACGCGCCTTCTGGAACGCACGCTCTCCGGGCTGGTGGAGCAACTGCGCCAGATCGGCACCGAGGCCGCGGCGCAGCCGAGCCAGGGCGCGGCCTGAAACGCCGCCGCCGCTTTCGATGAACCCTGCCCGAGACCTTTCGCCACCGCCGCCGTACCTGATCGCACAGGATGCCGCCCGCGCCCTGGCCGAGGATATCGGGCCGGGCGACGCCACCGCGCAACTGCTGCCCGAATCCGGCCAGCGCCGCGCCCGCATCGTTTGCCGCGAACGCGCCACGATCGCCGGCGGACCCTGGGCCGAGGCGTGCTTCAGGCTGCTCGACCCCGCGACACGCATCCAGTGGCACGTACGGGATGGGGAATCCGTGGAACCTGAAACCCCCATCTGCACCATCGAAGCGCTTGGTCGTTCGCTGGTGAGCGCCGAGCGCAGCGCCATCAACTTCCTGCAAACCCTTTCCGGAACCGCCACCACGGTGGCCGGCTACGTGGCGCTGGCCGCCGGTACGAAAGCACGCATCCTGGATACCCGCAAAACCCTGCCCGGCCTGCGGCTGGCGCAGAAATACGCAGTGCGGTGCGGCGGCGGCCACAACCATCGCACCGGGCTGTACGACGCGGTGATGCTGAAGGAAAACCACCTCGCCGCCGCCGGCTCCATCGCCAATGCCGTCGCGGCTGCGCGGGCTCGCTTCCCGCAGCTTCCGGTGATCTGCGAAGTGGAGGACTTCGACGAACTTGAAGCCGCCCTCGCCGCCCGCCCCGACCGCATCCTGCTGGACGATTTCGACGACACCACGCTGCACCGGGCGGTGGCGTTGGCGGATGGGCGCGTACCGCTGGAAGTCTCCGGCAGCGTCACGCCGCAACGCCTGCCCGCGATCGCGCGAACCGGCGTGGATTGCATCTCCATCGGCGCGCTGACCAAGCACGTGCGCGCGATAGATTTCTCGATGCGGATCGAACCCGCCGCGTAGGTCGGCTCCAGCGCTGCGCGCTTGAGCCGACTTACGCCTGATTCCGGATTATCCGGAGGTTTCCTAACCCGCCCGGCGCGCAGGCCGCCCGGATTCGCGCGGATTGCGTGTCGGCGCACCGGAACGCGGCGCGTGCTTGGGGGCGGCCGGATGGGGCCGCGCATGGCGGACCGCCGGATTGGCAGGCCGGTTCGTGTTGGGACGGCGCGCGGCCTTGAGCGAACCTTCCATCTGCAAGGGCCGGGAAGCGTCGAAACCTTCCACCGCGGAAAGGGCGATGTCGCGCTTGAGCAGGCGCTGGATGTCGCGCAACAGCGGGCCCTCCTCCGGCGCGACCAGCGAGATCGCCTCGCCGTTCCGGCCATTGCGGCCGGTGCGGCCGATGCGGTGCACGTAGTCCTCGGCCACGGTCGGAAGGTCGTAGTTGATCACCAGCGGCAGGTCGTCGATGTCGATGCCGCGCGCGGCGATGTCGGTGGCCACCAGCACGGTGCACTTGCCGTTCTTGAATTCGTTGAGCGCCTTGGTGCGGGCGTTCTGCGACTTGTTGCCGTGGATCACCGCCGCGCGCACGCCGAAGTTTTCCAGATGCTCGGCCAGACGGTTCGCGCCGTGTTTGGTGCGGGTGAACACCAGCGTCTGGCGGCGGCTGTCGGCGGCGATCAGGTGCATCAGCAGATCGCGCTTCTTCGACTGATCCACCGGATGCGCGCGATGCTCGATGCTCGCCACGACGCTGTTCTGCGGCGTGGCCTGCACGCGCTGCGGATCGCGCATGAACTGCCGCGCCAGTTCCTCGATCTCGGGCGAGAACGTGGCCGAGAACAGCAGGGTCTGGCGCTGCTTCGGCAGCGCCGCGAGCACGCGCCGGATCGACGGCAGGAAGCCCATGTCGAGCATCCGGTCGGCTTCGTCGAGGATCGAATTCC
>CAZHXV010000107.1:6115-10090 GCA_964536455.1 uncultured Aquimonas sp. | reverse complement strand
GGGCGGGTTTCGCAGCTCACGCTGAGCCGTGCGGCCCATTCGCTCCGGTTCGGCAGCTCCACCGCACGCAGCCAGTTTCGCGCATCGCTGAAGGCCAGGGGCACGCCGCTGCGCGAAAGATAGGCCGAGCCGAGACGGCTGGAAAGCAGTTCGCCCAGCGACAGCACCTCGGCCTGCCAGCCCAGTTCGGCCTGCGTCGCGCGCTCGTCTTCGGCCAGCGCATCCAGGCAGGCGAAGAGATCGCCCGCTACCCCGTCGGCATCCAGGCCGAGCGTTGCGGCGAATTCCCGGTGCTTCAGAATCAGTGCCCGCGCCTGTTCGCGCCGCGCGGAAAGATCGTCGCGGGTGCCGGCCAGTGCCAGCAGTTGGTTGGTCACGCCGGAAACCGCCGACACCACGACCAAGACGCGGAACCCTTCCGCCCTGCGTTTGCCCACCAGTTGGCCGATCGTGTCCCAACGGGCGCGGCTGGAAACGCTGGTGCCGCCGAACTTCAGCACGACCCACGGCGCGGCTGCTGCGCCGGGCGAAACGGGGAGCGACATGGTTTTCCTTTTGGGGGTGGGTGGAACACGCCGGCAGGCGCGGGCCGCCGATTATGCGGCAGCAGGTTTCAGGGTGCGACAGCGGCGCTTGAGAATGCCGTGCGGCGGCTCGTCCCTGGCAATGGGATGAAGGGTTCCGCGCCGCTGCCGCACTGCGTCTTTCGCCGTGCCCGGCATCGCGCTAGGCTCGGCGGGGCAACGGCGGCATCGCAACCTGCGGAGGGCGGAAGTGAACGGCCAACTCAAGCTCTACAGCTATTGGCGATCCAGCGCCTCGTACCGGGTACGGATCGCGCTCAACCTCAAGGGTTTGGGGTACTCCATCGAGCCGGTGCACTTGCTGCGCGACGGTGGCGAGCAGCACTCGCCCGAACACCGCGCCCGCGATCCGCAGGAGCAGGTGCCGGTGCTGCAGCACGGCCAGCGTGCGATCCGCCAGTCGCTGGCCATCATCGAATACCTGGACGAAACCTTCCCGGAGAAACCCCTGTTGCCGGCCACCGCGCGCGACCGCGCCCGGGTGCGCGGCATCGCCCAACTCGTGGCCTGCGACATCCACCCGCTCGGCAACCTGCGCGTGCAGCACTACCTCGAACGCGAATTCGGTATCGAACAGGCCCGGCGCGAGGCGTGGACGCGGCACTGGATCGGGCTCGGCTTCCACGCGCTGGAAATCCTGCTGGCGGACAACCCGGCGTCCGGCGATTTCTGCGAAGGCGATCTTCCCGGCATGGCCGATTGCTGCCTCGTGCCGCAGGTGTACAACGCAAGGCGTTTCGGCATCGATCTTGCCTCGTACCCGGCGATAAACCGCATCGACGCCGCTTGCCGCGCGTTGCCCGCGTTCGCCAGCGCCGCGCCGGAAAACCAGCCGGATGCGCCGCCCGGCGCTTGAACTATAGATCTGGCCCGTAAACAGTCGCCGTAGAGCGGAGCTTGCTCCGCTGCTTTGGCTTTCAAGCCAAGCAAGCTCGGCTCCATGGTAGCGAGATGGATGCGACCATTTGAGGGTCGGATCAATAGCCCGCAATCCGTTTCGGCTCCGGGATCGGTAGCCCCGAAACCCGGCGGGAAGAGGCGGTGCGCTATGCTCCGGGCACCGTCCCGACCCCGAAGGCCGCTGCGCTCCCGATGAGTTCCGACACGGTATCGACCAAGGCCGAGGCCCAGGTGCGCGTCAACGACATCGCCGCGTTCCGGCGCGAACTGGCGCGGCTGGGGCGGGAGGGCGCGATCCCGCTGGATGCTGCGCAGCTGGCCGCGCTCGCCGCGCATCAGGATGCGTGCCTTGCGGCCTTGTCCAGCGGTTTCGATATCGACCGCGATGCGCGCTCGCAGCAGTTGTCGCTTGGCATGAAGGTGGCGTCCTTCCTCGGCGCACTGGCGCTGGCGGCGGCGGTGTTCTTCCTGTTCCGGCGCTTCTGGGGAATGTTTCCGACCACGATGCAGGTGACGCTCCTGGTGGGTGCTGCGTTCGGCACGCTGGGGCTGACCGAATTCGTCCGCCGCCGGGATCGTTCCGGTTATTTCTGCAAGCTCGCGGCGCTGGTCGCATTTGCCTGCTTCGTGTTGAACGTCGCGTTGCTGGGGCGGTTGTTCAACATCACCCCATCGGACAAGGCGCTGCTGCCGTGGGCGGCGTATGCGCTGCTGCTGGCGTATCGCTGCGATCTGCGCCTGCTGCTCGTTGCGGGCATTGCCTGCTGCGGGGCTTATATCGCCGCGCGCGCTGGCACCATCGCGGGCATGTACTGGCTGAATTTCGGGCAATGGCCGGAGAACTTCATTCCGGCGGCGGCCTTGTGTTTCTGCGTGCCCTGGCTGATCGACCAGCGCCGCTTCGCCGGCTTCGCGGCAACGTATCGTCTGTGCGGCCTGCTCGGCTTGCTGCTGCCGATCCTGGTGCTGTCGAACTGGGGCTACGCCAGCTATCTGGAATGGCCGTCCAACCGGATCGAGGCGATGTACCAAGTGCTCGGCTTCGCGCTTTCCGCCGGCGCCATCTGGCTCGGCATCCGGCGCGGGTACGGGGAAACCGCCAACGGCGGCGTGGTGTTCTTCGTGATCTTCCTCTACACCAAGTTCTACGACTGGTGGTGGGAGGCGATGCCAAAATACCTGTTCTTCCTCGTTATCGCGCTGGTATCGGTGTTGTTGCTGCTGGTGTTCCAGCGCCTGCGCCGAGGCATCGGCAAAGGAGCCGCGGCATGAAGCGCTGGCCGGAAGCATGGCTGTTGTGGCTGGGCGCGGCGCTGATCCTGGCGACCAATGCGGTGGCGCTGGGCGGAGCGGCGTTCAATCGCAGCGGATCGCCGCAGGCCGCGCTCACCCTCACCGAACGGGAACTGGCGCTGCCCTGGCCGGCATGGCGGCAGCAGGACGAGGACAGCGGCCTGGCCCTGGCGCTACGCTGGGCGATGGATCGCGGTGCGCCTTCGGATGCGGACTATCCGCACTCCCGCTACGGGCGAACCGCGTCTTGGCTGGATGCGCAACGGCTGCGCGAGTTGGGTTTTTCTCTGGCCCCGCCGACCGGGGAGGAATGGGACTGGAAACAACGCCGCCGCCTGCAGCCGCGCCCGGTGCTCCTGGTGCTGGAGCTGGATGGCGACAGCCACGCGCGCTATCTGGCCGCAACGGACGACTGGGCCGCGAAACAGCGGGAAGAAGCCCAGGCCGATGCCGACCCCGAAAGCCGCAGGCGGCGTCTTGAATCCATCGAGAACACCGTGCAGGAAGCGCACGAACGCGCCACGCGCCTGAACGTGATCGACGCGGGGCTGGATGCGGCGGCATTGCGCGCGGCCTATCCGGATACCGCGAAATTCGTCGTACTGCGCGGCAGGGTTCGCCCGGAATGGCGCGGCAGCCGGAGCGAGGGCGCCTATGCGGGCTGGGTCGAATCGCTCGACGTGGAAAGCCTGCACGTTCCCACCGCGTTGCTGCCGGTGTTCGATGGCTTGAGCCGTTCCAGCGAAAAGCGGCAGCCCGGCTATCGCGTCGATGTCGCCTGGGGGCGGCGCGCCGAACCATGGATCCAGGCGGCGAGGCGGCACTGAAGGGGAATACCTACCGCTCGTTCGATACCCCGAACAGCACATGCCCCGCGGCTACGTGCCGCGCGGCGGATTCGATGTTGTGGGTGGAATCGTCGAAGAAGATGTCGGCGCCGAAGGCTTCCAGGAACGGCCCCTTGCTGCGGCCACCGAGAAACAGGGCCTCGTCCAGGCGCACGCCCCAGTGGCGTAGGGTGAGGATCACGCGCTTGTGGGCCGGGGCGGAGCGTGCGGTGACCAGCGCGGTGCGCAGCGGCGAAGTTTCCGCAGGGAAGGCGGCCTGGATCTGGTGCAGGGCGATCAGGAAGCCCCGGAACGGGCCGGCGGAGAGGGGGGTCTGCGCCAGTTCCCGTTCGTTCCTGGCGAAGGCTTCC
>CAZHXV010000107.1:0-6105 GCA_964536455.1 uncultured Aquimonas sp. | reverse complement strand
AGCCCGGCATGTTGGGAGATGCGCGCGGATTCGTCGCCGAAGATCACCGCATGCCCGTCGAAGGCGAGACGCAGTTCCGCGTGGCCGTTGTCGCTGGCTTTCGCGGGGAGGATGGTGGCCGCCGCCACGCCGTGTTCGAGCGAGCGCCGCACCGATTCGGGGTTGGCGGAAAGGAACAGGTGCGCGCCGAACGGCAGGATGTAGGGCCACACCGGCGCGCCGGAGGTGAAGGCCGCGCGCACGATGGAGAGGCCGTAGTGTTCGATGGAGTTGAAGATGCGCAGGCCGGTGTCGGAGGAATTGCGCGAAAGCAGGATCACCTCGATGTCCGGCAGCGCCGGGTGATGCCGCTCGGCCAGGTTCAGCAGCTTGCGAACCAGCGGGAAGGCGATGCCCGGCTCCAGGATGTCGTCCTCGCGCTCGCGCTGGTACTGGGCGTAGGCGTCCACGCCCTGGTTTTCGTAGATCGCGTGGCTGGCTTCCAGGTCGAACAGGGCGCGCGCGGAAAGTGCAACGACCAGGCGGTCGGTGGTGGGGAAGTTGCCGGTGATGGGGGTTTCGCTCATGGCGCGCCCTGGGCCGAATCGGGAACCTTGATTCCCGCAGTGCTTTTCTCGCCCTCCCGCCAGCGGGAGAGGGAACGGAGATTACACGGTGACGGGTGAGCAAAGCGGAGCGGGGTGTCCATCCACGGATGGAGCAAGGCGTTTCAGCCCTGGCGAACGCCGCCGATCCAGCAGCCGCGCACGTGCAGCGCATCGTCGAGCAATACGAGATCGGCGCGCGCGCCGGAAACGATCCGGCCAGTCCGGTGCTGGATCCCGAGAAACTGCGCCGGTTGCGTGCTGGCCATCGCAACCGCGTCCTCCAGCGCCAGGCCGAGCAGGCGCACGGTATTGCGCACCGCGCTGGCCATGTCCAGCGCCGAGCCGGAAAGCACGCCATCGGCATCCACGCAGCGGCCCTCGCGCACGGCGATCCAGCGGCCTTGCAGCCAGAAGCCGTCCTCCTCGCTGCCTACGCAGGGCATGGCATCGGTGACGAGCAGGAAGCGGCGGTGCGACTTGGCCCGCAGCGCGATGCGCAGCACCGCCGGATCCACGTGCACGCCATCGACGATGATGCCGCACCAGCAGTCGGCGTCGTCGAGCGCCACGCCCACCACGCCCGGTTCGCGCGAGGTCAATGGCGACATCGCATTGAACAGATGGGTGACGCCACTCACGCCATCGGCCAGCGCCTGGCGCATCTGCGCACCGCTGGCGTCGGTGTGCCCGGCGCAGACGATCACGCCTGCCGCACGCAGGCGGTGCAGGGTTTGCGGCGTGGTCGTTTCCGGCGCCAGGGTGACCAGCACGCGGCCGCCGCGCAGCGAGCCAAGCAGGGCGATGTCCTCCTCGTCCAGGTCGCGGAACCGGGCCGGATCGTGGGTACCGCGCCGCGCGACGTTCAGGCACGGGCCTTCGATATGCACGCCCAGCACGCCGGGCACGCCGGCGTCGATGGCCTGCTGGGTGGCCGCGACGGCAAGGTGCAGCGCGTCGCGGTCGTCGCTGATGAGCGTGGGCAGGAAGCCGGTGGTGCCGAAGCGCGCATGCGCCGCGCCGATGCGGCGGATGGTGTCCACCGTCGGTGCGTCGTTGAACAGTGCGCCGCCGCCGCCGTTGACCTGTACGTCGATGAAGCCGGGAACGAGAACGCCACCGTGCAGATCGACGGGCTGGGCATCGGCCAGGCGCGCATCGCCGTCGCGCGTCAGCACCTCGATGCGTTCGTCGCGCAACAGCAGTACGCACCCGTCGATCATGCCGTCGGGCGTCAGTATCCGGGCGTTGTGCAATGCCTGTCGCATAAGTGTCAATAGGCCCTAGTTCGTCTCGGTCACCTTGCGCAGGTGCGGCGGGCGATCCGGGTCGTGGCCGCGGCGCAGTGCCACCGCATTGATCAGGCGGTAATAGCTTTGCGCCAGCAGCAGGGGTTGCAGCGCGGGATCGGCGGCGAGCGCGGGCAGCGCGATGGCGCCGGGCTGGGCGAAACCGGCTATCGCGATCGGCACCTCGCGTGCCACCAGATCGGCGGCCAGCGTGCGCAGGCCGGGCAGCGAGGCATCGTCCTGGGCCAGGAGCAGGGCAGGGAAGCCCGCCCCGAGCAGCGCCTGCGGGCCATGCCGGACTTCGGCCGCGCTGAACGCTTCGGCATGCAGGCCGCAGGTTTCCTTGCCCTTGAGCGCGGCTTCCTGGGCGATGCCCAGGCCCAGGCCGCGACCGATCACGTACAGGTGCCCGGCCTGCGCCAGCAGCGGCTCGGCGGCGCTCCAGTCCTGTTGCCACGCCTGCGCCAAGGCATCGGGCGCGGTATCCAGCGTGCGGCGCAAGCCATCGCCGCCGTGCCATTCGGCCACCAGATGCAGCAGCGCGGCAAGGGAGGCGATGAAGGATTTGGACGCGGCCACGCTGCGCTCCTCGCCGGCGCACAGGGCGAGCACGTGATCGGCGTGCTGCGCCAGCGGCGAATCCTCGACATTGACCAGCGCCACCACGCGCGCACCGGCCGCGCGCGCGGCCTGCGCCGAGGCGATCAGGTCGGGGCTGCGGCCGGATTGGGAAATCGCGATGAACAGCGCATCGCGCAGGTTCGGCGCCACGCCGTACAGCGAACTGATGGATGGCGCGGCCGAGGCGGTGACGACGCCGAGCCGAGTTTCGATCAGGTATTTCGCGTAGGTGGCGGCGTGATCGGAACTGCCGCGCGCGCAGGTGATGGCAAAGCGCGGCGGTGCGGCACGCAGCAAGGCGGCGAGGCGGGCCACGGCACCATGGTTGCGCGCCAGTTGCGCGGCGACGGCGGCGGGCGCGCTGGCCGCTTCGGAAAACAGCAGGGTGGCCGTGGGATCAGTCATGGGCGACGCTCAGTTCGGCGACGAAGTCGTAGGTATCGCCGCGGTACCAGGACTGGCAGAACTCCACCGCGCGGCCATCGGGCAGGAAGCCGATGCGCTCCACCAGGAGGCCCGCATCGCCTTCGCGCGCCTCCAGCAACTGTGCCTGCTCGGCCCGCAGCAGCAGCGCGCGCAGGCGCTGCAAGGCGCGCACCGGCCGGTTGCCGGCCGCTTCCAACGCCGCGTACAGCGAGCTGTCCACCGCCTCCAGCGAGGGCAGGCAGGACGCCACCACGGTGGTGAATTCCAGCGACATCGGCGCACCGTCGGCAAAGCGCAGGCGATGGAAACGGTACACCGGCGTACCGGGGCTGAGCCGCAGCGTCATCGCTTCCTCCGGCGTCACCGTGCCGCCGGATTTGCGGATCCACGAACTGCTTGGCGCCCGCCCGCGCGCCTGCATGTCCTCGGTGAACGAGGAGAGCTTGGCGAAGTTCTTTTCGACCCGCGCGGAGACGAAGTTGCCCGCGCCCTGGCGGCGCACCAGCAGGCCGTCTTCGACCAGCCCTTCGATCGCTTTGCGCACGGTGATGCGCGACACCTGCAACTCCTCGGCGAGCTGGCGCTCGGCCGGCAGCGCCTCATCGACGGCGATCAGGCGTTTCTCGATGGCCTCGCGCAGGGCGCGCTGCAGTTGCTGGTACAGCGGCTGCTGGCTGGCCGGATCGAGCGGACGGAGCGCATGGGCGAAGGTGGTCATGGTCGGGTGGATGGATACCAGTTGTGTGTTCAAGAGTGAACGTCTGCTCAGCAGTGAATTTCCAAGTGGTTGATTTATAATGAACACACCCACCAGAGCATCACCTCTGCAAGACCAATGTAGCCATTTTTGCAAAAAATTGGTAGCTTCCTATTGCATATTGGTATTACATTGGCATTAAATTGGTTGAGCAGTGGTTTCATCAGCGCCGCCTGCCGGATCCGGTACAGCCGGGACGGAGGCGGTTCCGACAGCAGAACCTCGCCCCGGCGGTCGCCTGGCGAGCCAACCCCGGGGGCACCAATCATGATCCGAAAGCACACCGCCATCGCATCCGCCATTGCCTTGGTCCTGTCCAGCCCGCTTCCTGTCGCCTTCGCCCAGTCGGGTCAACAGGAAGCGACCGAGCTCGACGTCATCGTGGTACGCGGCATCCGCTCGTCGCTGGAGAAGTCGCTCGAAGGCAAGCGCAACGAAGACTCGCGCGTGGAAGTCGTCACCGCTGAGGACGTCGGCAAGATGCCGGACAAGAACGTCGCCGATTCGCTCCAGCGCATTCCCGGGGTGACCACGCAGTCCCAGTCCGGCGGCTCCGGCGGCTTCGATGAGAACGACCGCGTCTCCCTGCGCGGCACCAACCCCAGCCTGACCCAGACCCTGGTCAACGGCCACGCCATCGCCTCGGGCGACTGGTTCGTGCTCGATCAGGTGGGGCTGGTCGGGCGCAGCGTGAGCTACGCCATGCTGCCTTCGGAGATCGTCGGCCAGGTGATCGTGCGCAAGAGCCCGACGGCCGATCTGGTCGAAGGCGGCGTCGCCGGTTCGGTGGACATCCTCACCCGCAAGCCGCTCGACTTCACCGCGCCGTTCACGCTGGAAGGTTCGGTGCAGGCGGTCTATGCCGACCTGCCGGACGAGGTCGATCCGCAAATCAGCGCACTGCTCAACTGGAAGAACGCGAGCAACAGCTTCGGCATCCTGGTGCAGGCGTTCTCGGAAAAGCGCAGCCTGCGCCGCGACGGCCAGGAAGTCCTCGGCTATGCGCAGATCGCACCGGGCAGCGCGCTGGCCCAGGCCCATCCCGACCTGGCCAACGTCTATTACCCGACCCTGATCGGCTCGGCCCTGTTCGAGCAGGAACGCCACCGCAAGGGCGGCCTGATCGAGCTCCAGTTCCGCCCCGGCGACGATCTGGACATCAACCTGAGCCTGTTCGATTCCAAGCTCGAGGCCACCAACTACAACCGCAACTGGATGTTCTGGGGCAGCCGCGTCATCGGCACCGACAACCGCATTCCGGACAGCTACACGGTGCGCAACGGCACGCTGGTGGCCGCGACCTGGGACAACGTCGGCACGCCCGATGCCCCGGCCCAGTACGCCATCGTGGACAACATCTACCGGCCGGGCGCCAACTCGCGCACCCGCTACGCCGATCTCGACCTGACCTGGCACGCCAGCGATGCGCTGGAACTGCGCGCCAAGGCCGGCACCACCAAAGGCAACGGCGACACGCCCCGGCAGGCGGTGTTCGAAGGCGACGTGTTCAACACCGGCGCGGCCTATGCGTTCAACGGCATCTCAGGCCCGGTGGACATGCGCTTTCCGAGCGGGGACACCGGCAACTTCGCCGGCACCACGCTGGACTGGATCTTCGGCGCCAGCCCGGCGCGCACCGAGGACAAGGAAAAGTACGCCCAGTTCGACGGCGACCTGCTGCTCGACGGCGGCACCGTCAGCGCCTTCAAGTTCGGCCTGCGCTGGGCCAGGCACGAGCGCAGCACCGAGCAGGTGGCGCAGGGGCCGCTGTGGTCGGCCGATCCGTTCAACCCGGCCAACCTGCCGGGCTGGAACGGTGAGACCTATCCGGGCGATTTCGGCGACCGTCTTGGCGGCAACTTCCCGCGCCAGGTCTGGCAACTGGATCCCCGCGTGCTGGAGCAGTGGGGCGAGACCTACAGCAACCGCGATCCGGCCGAGCGGCGTTTCTGGTCCGGCGAGTTCTCGCTGGAAGAGACCAGCAAGGCTGCCTACGCGATGCTGAGCTTCGGCGGCGATAGCTGGAGCGGAAATGCCGGCGTGCGCTTCGTGCGGAGCCAGGAGCGCGTGCTGACCAACGTCGCGATTCCCGGCGACGTCTGCGGTGCGCTGGAACCGTGCCCGGACGTGCCCGGCGCGATCACCACCTCGGCCTTCGGTTCGTTCTACCAGACCGTGATCGCCAACGACTACAACGACGTGCTGCCCAGCCTCAACCTGCGTTTCGATCTGGCGCAGGATCTGGTTGGCCGCATCGCGGTATCGCGCACCCTGTCGAGGCCGGATTTCAGTGCCCTGGGCGGCGCGCTCACCGCCGACGACACCACCAACACCGGCAACGGCGGCAACGCCAGCCTCGCGCCGATCACCTCCGACAACCTCGACCTGGCGCTGGAGTGGTACTACGGCCCACGCTCGCTGCTGTCGG
>CAZHXV010000106.1:0-10240 GCA_964536455.1 uncultured Aquimonas sp. | reverse complement strand
GCGGCGGCTGTCGAGCCATTCGGTGCGGCCCACGGCGGAAGGGTTCAGACCGCGGCGACGGGATTCGGCTTCGCGGTAATCGCAGAAATCGTCGTAGGCGTCGATCTCGTGCTTCAGGTCGCGCACGCACAGTTCGATCATGATGGCGTCGTCGAAGTAGCCCAGCACCGGCACCGAATCGGGGATCACGTCCACCGGATCGGCGAAATAGACCAGGGCCGCGAGTACGCGGTTGCGATCCTCGTCGGGCAGGTGCCAGCCTTCGTCGCGCAGCATCGCGATCAGGTCGTCGAGCTTCTCAAGGCGCTGGCTGATGAAATCCGGCACGCGGGTCTTGCGCGCTTCCTCCAGCAGCTTGATGCCGGCGGCGATCACGTCCTCGGAGCTTTTCTCCCCGGCCTTCTCGGTGGCTGCGCGCTGCGCCGCGACGAAATGTTCGATGTCCTGGTCGGAAAGTTCGAACGAAATGCTCAAAGGCATGGCGGCGATCCTGATGGTGATGGCGGGGAGAAATACCGCCAGCCTAGCGAAGCATGAGCGAAAGCGTCAATGTGCCGGAAGCCGCGGTTTCACAGAATCGGCGCCAGCCCCGCGCCGAAGGCGGTCAGGACGCGGGTGTAGATGGTCTTGCCCGGGACGTCCACCTCGGGGAAATCGCCCACGGGCCGGTAGCACTCGGAAAATCCAGGCTCGTCCGGGCGCAACGGCGCGCAACCCTCCACCATTTCCCAGCTCGTGGCGTAGCGAAATGGCCAGACGTCGAACAGGGGCAACGCCTCGAACAGCTTGCCGAGGCTGTAGTTGAGGCCGGAAAGCACCGCCGGCTTGGGTCGCGGCGCGATCACCCAGGCGTTTTCCGGGCGCGTGTCGATGAGGATGTTGTCCGCCAGCGCGGCGGCGAATGCGGCATCGTGCACCACCACCATCGCCTCGGTGTTGAGCCTGTCCGAGCGCGGATCGAAGTTGTGCGTGCCGACCAGCGCGATGTCCTCGTCGATCACCATGGACTTGGCGTGCATCCCCATGCGCACGCCGGCTCGCGCCAGCTTCACCCGGCCCTTGCCGGGGCCGCTGCCCGAGTTCGAGGCGGAACCGAAAGCGCGGCGGCCCTCGCTGGCGCCCTCGCCGGGCGAGGGCGCGTTCGCGTCGCCGGGCGCCGCCGCCACATCCATGGGTGCGACCGGCGCATTGCCGGGAAAGGGCTTGTACTCGTAGATCGTCATGCCGAACTCGCGCAGGTAGCGGCGCTTGTACTTGTGCGAAAGCGCGTACACCGGGAAGGCATCGGTGGCGGCCAGCGAGTTGGTGGAAACCACGATGCGCGGCGGCGCCTCGCGCCGGTGCAGTTCGCGGAAGCGCTGCTGCGCGGTGTCGGAGAACACCAGATAGGGCGTTTGCAGCAGGATGCGGTGCTGCGCCTGCATGAACATCCGCTGCAACTGCGAGGAAAGATCGCGCTCGTCCGGCGCGTTGCGCTCGAAGGTCTTGTTCGGCCAGTCGGAAAGGTAATCGACCCGGCCCACGTCGAAGGCCGTGCTGGCGAAGCGGGTGGCGATCTCCAGCGCGTCGCCGGCGCGCTGCGACAGCTCGTCGATGCGTGCCGGCCAGCGCTGCGGGAACTCCGGCTGGGCACCGATTTCGTCCGTCAGCAGGCGCTTCCTCACGTCGGAAAGCGCCGCCACCGGCACCGTCCTGCGGTGTTTCCAGAAGCGCTCGAAGGCCCGCTGCATCCGCCCCGCGACCGGGCCGGCGACGACCAGGTCGCGGTCGCGGTAGTTGAACTCCGGATCCCAGTCGAAATAGCGGTTCTGGTAGTTGCGTCCGCCGCTGATGCCGATCGCCCCGTCCACCAGCAGCAGCTTGTTGTGCATGCGCTGGTTGAAGCGCGTGAAGCAGCAGACGATGCCCGCCACCCATTCCAGCGGGCCGGTGTTGGCCTTGCCGAAGGTCGGGTTGAACAGGCGCAGCTCGAAATTGACGTGGGCGCGCGCCAGCCAGGCCAGCAGGTGCAGGTCTTCAAAGCTGTAGAGCTGGTCGAGCAGCAGGCGCACCTTCACGCCGCGCCTTGCCGCGGCAATGAGTTCCCCCAGTACCAGGAAACCGGCGTCGTCCTCGCTGTAGATGAAGCTCTGCATGTCGATGCGTTCGCGTGCGGCGCGGATCAGGTTGATACGCGCCAGCAGCGCATCCTGGCCGTTTTCCAGCAGCACCAGGCGATGGCGCGGGGCCTGCGGCGTCGATTGGGCGAACGCCTGTCCGGCCAGGTCGTACAGCGGGGAGGAAAGCGCGCAACGCTCCGGCAGATCGCAGGTGAGCCGCGTATCCTGTTCGGCACGCACTTCTTCCTGTGCCTGCCGGATTTCGCGCCGGCTCGGCATGCAGGCGGCGAGCGCCAGCAAGGCCAGCACGGCCACGAGACGCAGCGGCCTTGCGCTCATGGCGCGGTTTCCGCAGGCGGCTCGTCCGGCGGCAGCAGCCACAGTTGGAATTCCAGGTGCACCGTATCGCTCATCGCCATGCGGTGCGAATCCATGCCGAACGCACTGCGCGAAATTTCCCCGCTCGCCCGCATCGGACAATCCAGCCCCGGGCGCGGACATTCGGATGCTTGCACCTGGAAGCGGATCGGCCGGGTGATGCCGCGCAGAGTGACCTCGCCATCGGCATGGCCGGGCGCGAACAGGCCCTCGGCGGGTACGGGCAGGCTGCGATAGCGGATTCGCGGATATCGCTGCACGTCGAAGAACTGCTCAGACTGCGCCCAGGTCACCTGATTGCGGCTGCCCATCTGCACCGCGCGGGCGTCGATGTCGATCTCCACGCGATACAGGCCGTCGCGCGCATCGCGCACCACCTGGCCGTCGAGCAGCGGGAACACCCCTTCGATGCGCTTGACCCACAGCGGGCGAATCCAGAACTCGGCCTGACTGCGGTGGCTGTCGATGCGCCAGCCCGTCGGTGCGGGGGCGGATACGGCGGCGGACGCGACAAAGGCCAGCAGCAACGAACCGTAGCGAAACCGCATCGCGCAGGACATTCTGGAATCTTATGGCGACCAGAATGCGGTCAACCGCGCGCAACCCGGCTCGATACCGCCCTCGGCGGGAAGCTCCAGGGTCGCAAGGCTGGCCGGCGACATGCCACGGTTGAGGCCGGACTGGCCCGTGGACAGCAGCGCCACCAGCCGCTCCAGGCCTGGGTTGTGGCCAACCAGCAGCACGCTGCCGGCCTCGGCGTTCTCGTCCAGCACGTCGATCAGATCGCCGGGGGTGGCCTCGTAGATGCGCGGCTCGTGGCGGGTGTCGATGTAGCCCAGCACGGCCAGCACGCGCTCGGCGGTTTCGCGCGCGCGCCGTGCCGGCGAACACAGCACTCGGGAAGGGCGCGGCAGCGCGGCGAAATGGTGGCCGGCCGCGTCGGCCTCGGCCTGCCCGTGTTCGGACAGCGGTCGCGCCGCATCGGCCTGGCCGGGGATGGCGGGCTCGGCGTGCGCGTGGCGCAGCAGATAGAGCAGGGTCATTGCGCGGGTTCCTTGATCGGGGACAAAGGCAGGGCGGTGCGATGCCAGGCGCCGTGCAGCGGTAACGGCAGATTCACATCGATGTCCAGCATGCCGCTGCTGCGCGAGGTGAATTCCAGTTGCAGCGCGCCGGCAGTCTGCTCGCTGTCGTCCCAACCTGCGATCCACGCGCATCCGGGGCAGTGCGGCTGGTACGAGTACAACGGCGTCGCGGTGGATTTGGCGATGCCGCGCACCAGCAGCCAGCGCGCCTTGCCCTGCGCATCGAACAGGTAGGCGCTCGCGCCCAAGTACGGCGCACCGTCCACGATGGCGTGCTCCACCGCCAGGCCCCAGCCGGATTCTTCCGGGTTGAACCATAGTTCGGTGCGGTTCGGCGAGGGGTGCGGCAGATCCGCGAACAGCGCCCGATGCAGTTCCGCGCCCTGGCGGCCATCGCTGAAGCGCCATGCGAACACCTGGCGGTTTTCGTCGATGCGCCCGATCATCGCCGTGCCCACCGACGTGCGTTGCGGCGTCACCCCGGCGGCTTCCGGCGTTGCGTTGACGACGCTGCCGATGGACGCCTGCAACAGGTTGTCGCGGTATTCGCCGGCGATTTCGTACCAGACGGTGTTGCGGTCGGGTTCCGCGGTGAACCACAGGCCGCCGTAGGAATAGTTCGCAAAGCCATTGCCACCTCGCGCCGGATCGTGGAAATAGCCGGTGCGCGAGACGATGGACGGGCTTTGCGCCGGGCAATCGGCCACCACGGCGCAATTGCCGCCGGCCAGCGCGCCGGGCAAAAGCTTCGCGCCGATGGCGCTTGAAAATTGCGCGCCGGCGGTGGCCACGTAATCCAGCGCGGGTGCGACATCGCAGGAGAGCGCGCGATCGTAGGCCAGCGGCACATCGATCACCGTGGATTGCCCGCCAGCCAGCGCCGGCAGCTCCAGCGCCGGGCGCTCCACCCGCAGGCTTTCGCTGCGCGGCAATCCATCGGAGGCGAAGGCGCAGTAGGCGCTCTGCGCAGGCGTGGCATGGGCGACCATGCAGGAGAAATTGAAGGCATCCTCGCCGCGCGCATCGACCAGGCCCACGACGGCCTGTTCGCCCACGTCGGAGGCGGCGCTGCGGTACTGGTAACTCACTTGCCCGCTCTGTTCGTAGGCGATCGCCTGGAACTCGAAATCCTCGTCCTGCCCGTAGTAGCCCATGCCGCTCCACTGGAACACGTGGCAGCCCTGCGCCGCGCTTCCGGATTCCGCCGGGCGCGGGCAGTTGGCGAAATAGCGATAGCGCAGGCCCGCGCCGGCCCGCTCACCCACCAGCAGATCGTCGTGGTAGGGCCGCAGTTGCGGGCCAACCGCGCCCTGGCCGAAATCCGCGCCGCAGTCCGGGGCCCAGTCGCCGCCGGTTTCGTCCGGATCGAAGGAAACGTAGCCGTTGGTGGACATCACCGCCACCGCAGCGTTCTGGCCGTAGATCGGGAATCCCGCGCCGCCGAGCGCGATTTCCGCGCTGCGCGCATCGTCCAGCGGGCCGTAGGTGTTGCCGTTGGCGACGAAGGTTGGCAGCGCCGCGACCTGGTACTGGCCGGAGGCGAGGTCGATGAAATCGTAGTCGCAACCGCCGCTGGCACTGCTGGTACCGACGTAACCGAACGTATTCGGCCCGAACGGCAGCGGCGGCGTGGCGGGCGCGAACAACGCGAACGCACCGGCGGGCGCAGCCGCGCCGGTGTTGGTCAGGCGCACCGGCAGGCTCCAGCGCTCGCCCGGTTCGATGCTGGCGTTGCCGTTGCCGCACACCTGCGTCGGCGCACCGGCGACGGCGGCTTCGATGCGCGGGCCGAGCACATCCAGCGCGTGGCTGGCCAGCCCGCGACAGCCTTGCGCATCGGTGGCGAAAACGCGCACCTGCACCTGCTGCGCGCTGGAATACGTGGCGACGACCTGGTCGCCGCCGTGGCGGTCGATGTGGCCGTCGCCGTCCAGATCCCACGCGAAGGCGATGTCGCCGGTGCCGCCGGTGGCGCTGGCGGAGAACGTCACCGGCGCCCCTGCCGCCGCGCCCTGCACGAAGGCGTTGGAAGCCAGCGTCACCGCCGGGGCGTCGCAGGCGGCAACGCCAGGCTGGGTTTGCGGATTGGTTCCGCTGCGGTCGAACGCAGACTGGAACGAGGTGCCGGTCGTGCTGTCCGCACCCCATGCGCTGCTGAGGCGGCCATAGCAATCGTAGCCCTCGGGCGCGCTGCAACTGGCCGTACCGCCCGACAAGACCCCCACCAGCAGGCCGGTGTCCTGATCCCACAGGCCCGAGCCGGAGGAGCCCTGTTCGGTGGTGCCAAGCTCGTATTGCCCGATGCGCCAGTGCGACTCCGGGCCGGAACCCGACCAGATGCAGTTGGCCTGCGTGGTCACCGGATCGAGGTTGAAGCTGATGCGCTTCTCGTCGCCCTGGGGATGATGGATGGTGACCGTGCCCTGGGGTGCCATGCCGCTGCGATCCCAGCCGCTGTAGTACGCCTGCGCCTGTTCCGGTACCGGCGTGTTCAGTTGCAGCGCGACGAAATCGGTGGCGCGGTTGGCGGCCAGCAGCGTTGTGCCGCCGGTCTGCACCGCCAGCACGTTGTCATCGAGCGGCAAGGGCGTACCGCTGGCGCTGCCGCCCGGCATGCGGCAGGCGGGGCTTTCGTAACCCCAGTACAACACCACGGTATCCGCCTCCGCCTGGGTGGAAAGGCAGTGATAGGCCGTGGCGAAACGCGGCTGCGCCAGATCGGCTTCGCGATCGCCGGTGGCCACCAGGCTGCCGCTGCACGCAAAGCCTTCGACGGTGTACATCGCCACCGAAGCGATCTGCTTGCGCCAGCCGTCGCCTTCCGGGCAGATGGAATCGATGTTGCAGTTTCCAGATTTGGCCCGGACGATCTCGAACGGGCTGCGGTAGCCGTAGGTCACGCTGTCCAGCGTCAGCGCCACGCGTTCACGCGCAGCGGCGGGCACGGCCAGTTCCAGCACGGCCTTGGCGGCGGGCAGCAGCGGCGTGTGCAGGCGTTGCCCGACGGGATTGTCGGCATCGCTCAACACAGGGAGCGCGCGCTTGCCGTCGGCGGAGGAAATCGCCAGCGTCGCGCCATAGGGCAGGCGGAACGCGGAGAACCCGAATTCCAGGCTGCGCGCACCCGGCGCGGAAACTTCCAGCCGCCAGCGCCAGCTTCCGTCGGCCAGTTGCCGCCACTGGCCCGGTGCGCGATCCCCGTCGATCGAAAGGCCGCCGAGCTTGCGCACCACGCCATAGCGCAGCGGCGCGCCCGGCTGGAAATCGCGGGTTTCGTCCTCGCGCTTGAGCCTGGCCGCTTCCGCATCGAACGCGGACAACGCCAGCGCACGCTGGCGACCTTCGATGCGGTAGGCTGCCGGCTCCGCAACGGCCTTGCGCACGGGCTTGGCGTCCTGCGCCACCGCCCCGCCACAGGCAACCATCGCCGCCGCCAGCAATACGATTTTCAGAGCGGGTGAAGTTGAAGGCACTTGCAGGTTCATGGGGTCACCTGTCAGTTCCTGATGTGGGAAGGGCAGAATACACCGTTGCTCCCAGCGGCACCTTGCCTGAACCGCCGGTATGGGGCTCAGGACGAAGCGGCGTAGATTCAGCACAAATTTACGCCGCGTTCCCAACACTCGGCCTTGTCAACGCCGCAAGGCTCTTCCGGGGGATGGTCACCATGAACCGTTTGATCGTGCTGCTTGCCGCCATCGTGATGTTGAGCGGCTGCGTCGTCCACGAAACCTATCGCGAACCCTACTACGCCGACAGCCGCAGCTCCGGCGGCTACTACAGCGCGCCGGCCGGGGGCTATTACGAAAGCGACGGCTATTACGGCGACAGCTATTCCTACCAGAGCGGCTACACCGGCGGCGATTACTACTACGGTTACGACAGCGGCTATGGCGCGTCCTCGTCGTGGTACGTGGATTACCCGTTCTACTACTCGCTGTTCTGGCCGCTCAACTACTGGTACCGGGATCCCTACTGGTATCCGGGTTACCACTACGGCGTCACCTGGTTCCCGCGCAGTTACTTCAGCGTGAGCTACGGCAGCTACTGGCCGCATCGCCACTACACCTATCTGGCCTATTCGCCGTACCGCTATTCCTGGGTGGACAACTATTACGACACCCGGCCGTGGCACGGCCGCAGCCGCCCACGCTACGACTACGACCGCTACTACCCGCTGCCGCGCTATGGCAGCGCGCACAACGAGGCCGAACGGCTGGCGGCGGTACGCCGCGTGCAACGGCCGGTTGCCGGCACGAACGTGCCCGGGCCGCGCCCCGGTACAGCAACCACTGGCCGCCCCTCGGCCGGCGTTGCCGGCCGCACGCCCGCCAACAGCGGCATCCGCGGTGCGGACTACCGCAGCGACGTGCGGCGCCAGGATCCGGGCGTACGTATCTTCGACGACACCCGCCGTACCGATCCGCGCGGCAGCGCAGCCAATCCGCGAAGCAACGCCCGCCCCAATGCCTCGAACACGGCCCCGCGCCCGTCCGCCGCTGCGGCCACGCGCGAAGCCGGGCGCATCGCAACAACCCGTCGCCAGCCGCAATCCAATCCTTCCACCAACATCCAGGCCGAGCGCCCGGATTCGCAACCCGGTTATCAGGGCCGCGAACTGCCGCTGCGCAGCAACGGCGGCTCCTCGGTACCGTCGCGCAGCGTCGAGCGCATCGCGCCGGTACGTTCGTCCGCACCGGCGGTGGTACGCCCGGCCACGCGCGCCGTCGAATCGCAGCCCGTCGAACGCAGCAGCGCCGTGCCGCGCCAGGTCGCTCCGGCCGCGCGCCCGGTGTACACCTCATCGCCCATGCCCGAGCGGCAACGCGCACAGCCTTATCGCGCCCCGGCAACGCCTGCGTCGAACCCTTCGGCACCGGCACCGACGCAAAGCTATTCCGCACCGCAGCGCCAACCCGCACCGGCAAGCCATCAGGCACCCAGCCGTCCGCAGAGTTACAGCGCTCCGGAATCTTCTTCGCAGTCGCACAGCAGCGAATCTTCTTCCTCGCGCAGCAGCGAGCGTGGCTCCTCCTCTTCCGGCAATGTGCGTCGAGTCGGGTCGGATCGGAGCCGTTGATACGGCCACACCCTTCCCGCATCAAAGTGTGAGTAATTTCACAGTATCAAAAGTTTACTTTTCCTCGTACTTGCAATGCCGGCAGGGCGAGGGGATGATTGGCGGCAGGGTGACGCGGAAGGTCTGTTTGCGACGCAGCCCGCACCTGCCGAACAAGCTGTTCGGTGCCCGGCATCGGTCCTCCCTGGATTCCCCCTGTTCCACTAAAGACCGTCGGGCACCGACTTTTTCAGAAACGACAACGGGCCGCAGTGCGGCCCGTTGTCGTTTGGCGGCATCCGGAACGGAGACTGCCGATGTAGGTGCCGGTGGGCTTGCGCTCCAACCCGGCTGCATCCCCACGCCGCGCCGGTCGTTCCCTGTTCCAATAACCGACCAGAGCCCGGGCCACGATCCAGGCCGCGCTGCACAGCGACTGGCCGGATGATGCATTCGCCGGACTGGCCGGCGTGGGTGCGATGCGATACTTGCACGAATCGTTCCAACCCCGAAAATCAGCGGTTTGCGGCACAATTCCACGCCCACCGTCAGGATTGAACACGGATCAGGTTCCCCATGCGTCACCCCGAACACTTTGAGGTCATCGTCGTCGGCGGCGGCCACGCCGGCACCGAAGCCGCGCTCGCCGCCGCGCGTGCCGGAGCGAAGACACTGCTGCTCAGCCACAGCATCGAAACCATCGGCGCGATGAGCTGCAACCCGGCCATCGGCGGCATCGGCAAGGGCCACCTGGTGAAGGAGATCGACGCGCTCGGCGGCATCATGGCCAAGGCGGCCGATCGCGCCGGCATCCAGTGGCGCACCTTGAACGCGAGCAAGGGCCCGGCCGTGCGTGCCACGCGCTGCCAGGCGGATCGCTCGTTCTACAAGGCCGCGATCCGCCATGCGGTGGAGAACCAGCCAAACCTCGTGCTGTTCCAGCAGGCCGTGGAAGACCTCGAACTTAAAGGCAACCGCGTCGTCGGCGTCGTCACCGCGATGGGCCTGCGCTTTTCCGCACGCACCGTGGTGCTGACCGCCGGCACCTTCCTGGCCGGGAAAATCCACATCGGCCTTGCGAACTACGCCGGAGGCCGCGCCGGCGAAGCGCCCGCGTCGGCGCTGGCGCATCGGCTGCGCGAACTGCCGCTCGGTTCCGATCGCCTGAAAACCGGCACGCCACCGCGCATCGACGGCCGCAGCATCGACTATTCGGAACTGGAACGGCAGCCCGGCGATGAACCGCGCCCGGTGTTCTCGTACCTGGGCTCGCGCGACGACCACCCGCGCCAGGTGGATTGCTGGATCACGCACACCTCCGAACGCACCCACGAGATCATTCGTAACGGCCTGGATCGTTCGCCGTTGTTCACCGGCGTGATCGAAGGCGCCGGCCCGCGCTATTGCCCTTCGATCGAAGACAAGGTGGTGCGTTTCGCGGACAAGCTCTCGCACCAGATCTTCATCGAACCCGAAGGGCTGGATACGCACGAGATCTACCCGAACGGCATTTCCACCTCGCTGCCGTTCGACGTGCAGCTGAACCTCGTGCGCAGCATCAAGGGCTTCGAGAACGCCGTCATCACCCGGCCCGGCTACGCCATCGAATACGACTACTT
>CAZHXV010000105.1:0-10471 GCA_964536455.1 uncultured Aquimonas sp. | reverse complement strand
CGCAGACCAGCAACGCCGCGCGCGGCGACGTCAACTCGGTGAACCTGCGCTCGCTGGGTGTCGGCAATACCCTGGTGCTGCTCAACGGGCGCCGCCTGGTGCAGCATCCGACCAGCCAGGGCACTTCCGACACCGGCACGGTGCCGGTGCAGAGCTTCAATTCCAATTCGATCCCGGTGGCCGGGCTGGACCGGCTGGAAGTGCTGCTCGACGGCGCCGCCGCGATCTACGGCGCTGACGCGGTGGCGGGCGTGGTCAACACCGTGCTGCAAAGCGACTTCGATGGCCTGACCGTGAGCACCCGCTATGGGGCGGCCGAAGGCACCGGCATGCACGAGTTCGAGGCCAGCGTGTTCTCGGGCTGGAACAGCGACCGCGGCAACGTCTCGCTGTTCGTGAACTACGTGGATCGCTCGGAACTGTGGGCCGAGGACCAGGACTTCACCGCCTCGGACGACCTGCGTTCGCTGTTCGCCGGCTATCCGGATTTCGCCGGCGTGGCCGCGCTCGACGGACGTTCCTCGCACACGCCGTGGGCGCGCCTGAGCGTGGGGTCGCGGCCGGTGATCCGCTCCGACGGCACCGCCGTGACCAACGGCTCCGGGCAGTTCCGCATCCAGCCGTCCGGGTTCGGCTGCGGCGTGGACCTGGGCAACGGCCTGTGCCTTTCCAGCGGCAACCACAACTTCAACACCACCAACCGCGAGATGCGCTACGACACGCGCCACGACACTACCGTGCGTCCCTCGGTCGAACGCCTCAACCTCTACCTGACCGGCCACTACGAACTGACCCCGGACGTGGAAGCCTTCGGCGAGGCCGGTTTCTACCGCGCGGTCAGCGATGCGGTGCAGCCGCCGGTGGTCAACCTCAACAGCATCTGGATTCCGGCCAGCAACTACTGGAATCCGTTCGGCCCGGTGACCTTCGCCGACGGTACGCTCAATCCCAACCGCCTGCCCGGCCTCACTGGCGTGCCTGACGAAGGTTTGCCGGTGCAGATGAGCAATTACCGCTTCGTCGATACGGGCTTCCAGCAGGTGCGGGTGGAGAACTGGCAGTCGCGCCTGCTGGGCGGGCTGCGCGGGCAATGGAACGGTTTCGACTGGGAGACGGCGCTGGTGCATTCGGTGGCCGAGGCGGAAGACCGTTCGCCGAACATCGACATGACCGCGCTGCAGCGGCAGCTCGCGCTGTCCACGCCCGACGCCTACAATCCCTTCAGCGGCGGCTGCATCGACACGCCCACGCACAGCGACTGCTCGCCCAGCTCGCAGGCGGCGATCGACGCCATCGTGTTCGACCTGGTGCGCAAATCCCGCACCACGCTGACGATGGCCGATTTCCGCATGAGCCGGCCCGACCTGTTCCGGATGCCGGCGGGCGACGCCGGCATCGCCTTCGGCATCGAGGCACGGCGCGAGACCCAGCGCGACGACCGCGACGCGAACCTGGACGGCACCATCACCTTCACCGACGCGGTCAGCGGCGAAACCAACCTCAGCAACGTTTCGGCGGTCAGCCCGAACCCGGACACCTACGGCTCGCGCACCGTGGGATCGGGCTACGTGGAATTCGCGCTGCCTCTGGTCTCGCCGGAGATGGGCGTGCCGCTGGTCGAGAGGCTCGACGTGCAACTGGCGGGCCGCTACGAGCACTACTCGGATTTCGGCTCGGTCGCCAAGCCGAAGATCGCGCTGGCATGGGACCTGGCCCAGGGCCTGCGCCTGCGCGGTTCCTACTCGGAAGGCTTCCGCGCGCCGAACCTGGAACAGACCCATGCCACCCAGTACGCGCGCCTGGCCAGCGGCATCGACTACGTCCGCTGCGAGGCCGACCTGCGCGCCGGGCGCATCGCCTCGATGACCGCCTGCGGGCAGAACACCTCGGGCGTGTCGCTGCTGGTCGCGGGCAATCCGGATCTGGAGCCGGAGGAAAGCGTCAACACGTCCTGGGGCGTGGTGTTCCAGCCCGCCTTCATCCCGGACCGCTTCGGGCAGTTCACGCTGACCGTGGATCGCTGGCGCATCGAACAGGAGCGCATCGTCGGCCTGCTCGGGGCGCAGACCGCTCTGATCGTCGATTACCTGAACCGGGTCGAAGGTGGCGGCAATCCGCTGGTGAACCGCGCCGATCCGACCGAGGCGGACATCGAGTTCTTCGCGGGCACCGGCATCGACCCGGTAGGGCAGGTGATCTCGATCAACGACAGCTTCGTCAACCTCCAGCCGCAGACCGCCGGCGGCCTGGACTTCGGCCTGAACTGGACGCTGCGGCGCACCCGTTTCGGCAGCTTCAGCGTCGATCTCAATGCCACCAAGCTGCTGGAATTCACCCGCGATCCGGGCGATATCGTGAACGCCCTGTACGCCGCGCGCGACGCCGGGATCATCGACCCGCTGACGCCGCTGCCCGATCCGACCCAGTTGATCGGCCAGAATGGACGTCCGGAATGGCGGGCGAGCGGTTCGATCACCTGGAACCAGGGCGCTTGGCGCGCCGGGTTCTCGTCGCAGTACATGAGTTCGTTCGAGCAGGCCAGTCTGTTGGGCGAATCGGGCGCGCCGTGGGTGGTCGAGGAGAGGACGATCTACAACAGCTACGTACAGTACCGTTTCGGCGACGGCACCGCGCTGCGGATCGGCGTGCGCGATCTGACCGACGAAGGCCCGGCGCTGGCCGATGGCGGCTATCGCGGATCGCTGCACAATCCCTGGGGGCGGTACTGGTACGTGAACCTCAGCAAGTCGTTCTGAGGTGGAGGCAAGGATGCGCGAGTGGTTCAAGGCGATACGCCGGCGCACGCTGGCAGGCGTGGTGGCGCTGCTGGCCGCGCCTGCGGCAGCGGCGGATACGGGAAACGCCGGCGTGGCGTTCGAGCCGGTGGCATGCCCGCCGGCGCTGGCGCGGATCGCCGATTGCCATGCCGGCCGCGACGGCAACGGTGCCTGGCTGCTGGCCGCGATTCCGCACCCGTGGAACCGCGGCCTGATCGTGCACGCGCACGGCGGGCCGCGTCTTGCCGCGCCGAAGAACGGCGATGGCGCCGAGGATCTGGAACGCTTCGCGGTGATGGTGCAGGCCGGGTACGCCTGGATCGGCAGCACCTACCGGCGCGGCGGCTACGGCGTGCGCATGGCGGCCGAGGACGTGGAGAACAGCCGCCTCGCGTTCCAGGCGCGCTGGGGACGGCCGCAGCGCACGCTGCTGCACGGCCAGTCCTGGGGCGGCAACGTCGCGGCCAAGGCGTCCGAACTGTATGCACTGGACGCCGAAGGCAGGAACAACTACGACGCCGTGCTGACCACCAACGGCCTGTTGTTCGGCGGCACGCGCGGCTACCGCTTCCGCGCCGACCTGCGCGCGGTGTACCAGTTCTATTGCCGCAACCATCCGGCGCCGGACGAGGCGCAGTACCCGGTTTGGCAGGGCCTGCCGGCCGGGGCGCGGATGGAACGGGACGAACTGCGCCGGCGGGTCGATGCCTGCATCGGGCTCGCCGACCGCACGCCGGAACAGGCGGCGCGCCTGGCCGACATCCTCGCGGTCACCGGCATCGCCGAACGCGAACTGTTCCCGCACCTGGCCTGGGCCACGTTTCATTTCCAGGATCTGGTGCACCTGCGGCTGCAAGGCCGCAATCCGTTCGACAACACCGCCACGGTCTATCGCGGTTCGCGCGACGACCAGGCCCTGAACGCCGGCGTCGAACGCTTCGCCGCCGATCCGGATGCGCTGGCGCGGCTGGCCTACGACGCCGATCTTTCCGGCCTGATCGCCGTGCCGACGCTGACGATCCACGCGCTGCACGATCCGGTGGTGTCGTTCGAGGCCGAGGCCGCCTACGCCGCCGCCGTGCAGGCCGCTGGCCGCGGCCACCTGCTGGCGCAGGCGGCGACCGACGAGAACGAGCACAGCCGCCTGCGCGATGCCACCTACGCCAGTGCGCTCAAGGTGCTGGAGGCATGGCTGGACGCCGGCGTCCGGCCCGATGCCGCGGCCGTCCAGGCGCTGTGCCTGTCCATGCAGAAGGAGGCCGCCGCCTGCCGCTTCGTCTCGCCCTGAGACGCTCCCCATTCCAAAGTGTTCGTGCCTGGCGCACCGCCACCGAAAATCCCGAATCGGTCACCCTCGCACTGTTGTAGAGCTTGCCCTGCTGGCTTTCATGCGGTACCGGGGCATCGCATAAGCGCAGCGGAGCAAGCTCTACACGGGCGGTTTCATCGCAAAACCTTTGAAAGGGCCGGCCCTGAGGCGACGATTTAGCGAACTGTTAACGAATTCAGAGCGGATTCACTGCCTCGCGACCAGACTCGCCCGGGTTCCAAGCCGCCCGCGTGGAAGTTAAGATTCCGCAAATGATCCAGTCTCGCGTGAACATCGCTGTCGTGGTTCTGGTGGGTGCGGCCTGTGCCGTACCTGCGGCTCGGGCTGCCGACGAGCGCGGCCATCTGCCGGAAACCGTACACCGGATCGAGCGCGAAACCGGCGGCAAGGTGCTTTCCGCCGAGCGCTCCAGCCACAATGGCCAGGAAGCCACGCGCATCAAGCTGTACACGCCCGAGGGCCGGGTACGCGTCATGTGGGATCAACCCCAGCGCGAGCGCCCGGTGCAACCGGAGCCTGCGCCACGCCCGCAGATGGCCCGGCCGGAAACATCCAGGCCACCCGCGCCGGTTCCCGCCAATCCGGCCTTGCGTGCGGCTCCGCGCAATTCACCGTCGCAGCAGCCGTTGCCGCAGCGCGACCGGCGTTAAGCTGCCCGCCACGCTTCCCCCTTGCCCCTGTCGTTCAGTTAGGTCAGGCTTCGCGATGTCGCCGTGGCCCGCATCGGATGGGCCGGCATGAACCGCGGAGAGAAAACCGATGCGTATCCTGTTGGTGGAAGACGAAGCCCCGTTGCGTGAAACCCTGGCGGCGCGCCTGCGTCGCGAAGGCTATGCGGTGGACGCCGCCAGCGATGGCGAGGAAGGCATCTACATGGGCCGCGAAGTGCCTTTCGACATCGGCGTCATCGATCTGGGCCTGCCCAAGCTTTCGGGCATGGATCTGGTCAAGCAGCTGCGCGCCGACGGCAAGAAATTCCCGATCCTGATCCTGACCGCGCGTTCCTCCTGGCAGGACAAGGTGGAGGGTCTCAAGGCCGGCGCGGACGATTACCTGGTAAAGCCATTTCACGTCGAGGAGCTGCTGGCGCGCCTCAACGCGCTGCTGCGCCGTGCGTCCGGCTGGAGCAAGCCGACGCTGGATTGCGGCCCGGTCACGCTGGATCTGGCGGCGCAGACCGTGACCGTGGATGGCGTCGGCGTCGATCTGACCAGCTACGAATACAAGGTGCTCGAATACCTGATGCTGCACGCCGGCGATCTGGTCTCCAAGGCCGATCTGACCGAGCACATCTATCAGCAGGATTTCGACCGCGATTCCAACGTGCTGGAAGTCTTCATCGGTCGCCTGCGCAAGAAGCTCGATCCGGAAGGCACGCTCAAGCCGATCGAAACCGTGCGCGGTCGCGGCTACCGTTTCGCGATTCCGCGCAACGAGTAAGCCGCGCCTTCGATGTTGGGCAAGGGCGTATCGCTCCAGGCGCGCCAGCTTCTGGCGGCCAGCCTGGGGCTGCTGGCCTTCCTCGGCTTCACCGGCTACGCGCTCGACCGCGCCTTCGTCGATACCGCCAACAGCAACCTGCGCCAGCGTCTGCAGAACTACGCCTGGGCCTACATGCAGGGCACCGAGCTGCTGCGCAACGGCGACATCATTCCGCCGGAACTGCCGCCCGATCCTGGCTTCTCGCGCGTGGGCAGCGGTATTTACGCGGTGATCCTGGCCGATGATTTCCGCTGGGAATCCGAATCCGCGCTCGGCCGCGAACTGCCCTTGGGCGAGCCGTTGAAGCCGGGTGAATGGCGCTACGAGGGGCCGATCGCGACGCCAGTCGGAAAGCTGTACCGCCAGAGCGTCAGCATGGTGTGGGAAATCAGCGAGATACGCGAGTCGCACGTCACCATCCACGTGGCCGAGGACGGTTCGCTGACGCTGGATCGGCAGATCGCCGTGTTCCGGCGCGCGCTGTGGGGCTATCTGGGCGGCCTGGGCCTGCTGCTGCTGGGCCTCCAGGCCGTGATCCTGCGCTGGTCGCTGGCACCGCTGCGGCACGTCGTGGCGGACATGGAGGAGGTGACGCGCGGCGAGCGCGAGCAGTTGGACGGCGAGTACCCGCAGGAGCTTTCCCTGCTCACCTCCGGCCTCAACGACCTCATCGACGCCGGCCGCGAGCGCATCGAGCGCAACCGCAACATCCTGGATAACCTCGCGCACAGCCTGAAGACGCCGCTGGCGGTGATGCGCAGCGAACTGGAATCCGACCTTTCCGCCGAGGATGCGCGCCGCGCCCTGAGCGAACAGGTGACGCGCATGAACGACATCGTGCATTACCAGCTTTCCCGCGCCCGCGCGGGCAGCCGCACTTTTTCCGCGCCGCTGCCGATCGCCCCTTGCGCCGAGGAGATCGTGCAAAGCCTGGAAAAGGTCTATGCCGCCAAGCACGTGCTGTGCGAGTTCGAGATCGACGATGGCGCGTGCTTCTACGGCGAGCGCGGCGACTTGATGGAACTGATGGGCAACCTGCTGGAAAACGCCTTCAAGTGGGCCGCGGCGCGCGTGCTGCTGACGGTGCGCACGATGACGGTTGCGCCCAATCGCCGCTCCGGCCTTCTGATGATGGTGGAAGACGATGGGCCGGGCATCGCTCCGGATCAAGTGGATCGCCTGCTGCAACGCGGCGTGCGCGGCGACGAGCGCGTGCAGGGCCACGGCATTGGCCTTGCCATCGTGCTGGATCTGGTGAAGGTCTATCGCGGCGAACTGACCGTGGAGCGCTCCGAGGAGCTGGGCGGGGCGTGTTTCGTGGTGCGGTTTACGCCGAGCCTGTAATCGCGCGAAGATCGGCCTGGCTATCGTGCGCGGCACACATTGGGCGGGAGCATCGCGATGGATGGAGCGGGTGGAACACCGGGCGGAGTCGGACAATTTTTCGTCGGTCTGATCTGCGCCGTGGCTGGCGGCTGGTTGCTGATGAACCAGGTCACGGTCGGCAGCGGCGGCTGGAACCTGTGGGGCTACAACAGTTTTGGATTGTCGCTGATCCCGTTCCTGCTCGGCGTGGGTGTGCTGTTCTTCAACGGCAAATCGATGCTTGGCTGGCTGTTGCTGGTATCGGGCCTGACCATCGTGTTGGCCGGCGTGCTGGTGAATCTCAACATCTACTTCCGCCCGACCAGCCTGTTCAACACGCTGATGATGCTGGGCCTGCTTGCTGCCGGAATCGGCCTGATCGCCCGCGCCTTGCGTTCGGCGCTACCGCCGGAAGACAAGAACAAGGCCGGTCAACCGCCCGCGTAGTAGCGCTCCAGGTGTGCCGCGACCTCCGGCATGGCTGAGCGCAGCGTGGCCGGATCGGTGAAGTGGTATTCGCTGGCGACCGCAAAGAATTCTTCCGGGGCTTCGGCGGCGTAGGCGTCTATCGGGGCTTCCTCGCCCGCATCGAGCCGCGCGACGAGTCGATCGAAGGCGGACTGGAAATCGGCGATCCAGGCGCGTCGCCACGCCAGGTCGGGCAAGGCCGGGACGCCGTTCATCGCGCCGTCCAGCAGATCGAGCTTGTGCGCGATCTCGTGCACGGCCACCTCGAAACCCGGTTCGGGCCGCCGCAGGTCGGCGCGAAGATCGGCCAGCGACAGTACGATGGGGCCGGCCTCCCAGGCTTCGCCGGCCAGTTCGTCGTCCCATTCATGCGTAACGCCGGTGTCCTCGTCGTAGCCGTGGCGGCGCACGGCGAACTGGCCGGGATAGACGATCACCTCGCGCCAGCCGCGCAGGGCGTCGAACCCCAGGTTCAGCGCGGGCCGGCAGCAGGCGGCGGCAACGGCCAGACGCTCGTCCTCGGAAAGCTCCAGGCCGGCGGCGGGGGAAATCGCCTTGCTGGCGAGAAAGCGGGCCGTCATGTCGCGCAGCCGCGCTTCCTCGCTGGAAGAAAAGGTTCCCCACGCGCGGCGCGTGCGCCGCAGGAGAGCAGTCCAGCGCGCGTCGTCGATACGCGGCGTGGGGAACAAGGCATCGAGGCGGCGGCGCAGCCAGTTCATCTGGCGCAACGCGAGCCCCGATGTGACCCGGGCGCGGTGGAGTGAGAGTTCCGCGCAGGATCAAGGCTGCCTGTGCGGAGCTTGGACGAATGCATCGAACGAAGGTTCCCCGGCGCAGGGATGCGCCGTTCAGTTTGATTCGAGGCGACGCGACCGCGCGCCTACTTCATCATGCCCGGCAGGAACGAATGCCAGCGTACCCGTGGCGTTGCCTGTCGCGGTGATGCGGAACGGGCGGTTTCGCCAAGCGGGTTGCCGGGGACGGGCGCCGCACTGGCGGGAAGCGCGGGCGCAGTGCCGTTGGCTGCGGGAGCGGACCCGGTCGCGGCATCGGATTCCTCGACGGCACCGGGGCAACTCGCCGATGCGCCGTTCGCGCCCTGGTGCGCCACGGCCTGAGCCGCCGCGAGCGGAGTGGAAAGAAGCAGGATCGAGGCGAGCGCGAGGCGGATCATGGCTCAGGTTCCGACGGGTTCTGGAATCCGGGATCGGCCCGCGACGGACCGATCCGACAAGAGTACTGCAATCCGGCCCGGCCTGCTTGCCGGCTGGATGGGGGTCAGCCCGATTGTGATTCCTTGGCCTTGCGGATCTGCGCATCCACCGCCGCCACCGCCGTCATGTTCACCACGCGCCGCACGGTGGAGGCGGGGGTGAGGATGTGCGCGGATTGGGCCAGGCCCATCAGGATCGGCCCCAGGCCCACGCCGTCGGTCATCGAGCGCACGATGTTGTAGGCGGTGTTGGCGGCATCCAGGTTCGGGAACACGAACAGGTTGGCGCGGCCCTTGAGGCGCGAATTCGGCAGCAGGCGGTCGCGCACGAGGGGATCGAGCGCGGTGTCGATGTGCATTTCCCCGTCCACCTGCAGGTTCGGATCGCGCGCCAGGATCAGTTCCAGCGCCCGGCGCATCTTGCTCGCGCCTTCGTCGTCGTGGGTGCCGAAGTTGGAGTGGCTGATCAGCGCAACCTTCGGCTCGATGCCGAACAGGCGCACGCGCTGGGCCGATTGCAAGGCCGATTCGGCGATCATTTCCGCGCTGGGATCCACCTGCACGTGCGAATCGGCGAAGAAGAACACGCCCTTGTCGTTGATCACCACGGAAAGCGCGGAGGTGCGCGGCACGTCTGGCTCGCGCCCGAGGATGTGCACCAGATAGGGCAGTTTCTTGTGGAAGCGGCCCACGATGCCGCAGACCAGCGCATCGGCCTCGCCGCGGCGCAGCATCAGCGAACCGATCACGGTGGGGCGGCTGCGCACCACGGATTTGGCGGCCGCCGGCGCGACGCCGTGGCGCGCCATCAGTTCGTGATAGAGCTGCCAGTATTCGTTGAAGCGCGGGTCGTCGTCGATGTTGGTCAGCTCGAAATGTTCCCCGGCGCGGATGCGCAGGCCCAGCCGTGCGATGCGCGCCTCGATCACCGCCGGGCGGCCGATCAGGATCGGGAAGGCCAGGCCTTCGTCGACCACCGTCTGCACCGCGCGCAGCACGGTTTCCTCCTCGCCCTCGGCATACACCACGCGCTGCGGGTTGGCGCGGGCACGGGCGAACAGCGGCTTCATCGCCATGCCGCTGCGGAACACGAACTGGTTGAGCTTCTCGCGGTAGGCGTCGAAATCCTCGATCGGGCGCGTGGCCACGCCCGATTCCATCGCCGCGCGCGCCACCGCCGGGGCCAGCATTTCCATCAGGCGCGGATCGAACGGGCGCGGGATCAGGTAATCGCAGCCGAAGCTCGGCGCTTCGCCGCTGTAGGCCGCGCCAAGATCGGTGGCTTCCTTGCGCGCCAGTTCCGCGATGGCGTGGACGCAGGCCAGCTTCATCGCCTCGGTGATCGTGGTTGCGCCCACGTCCAGCGCGCCGCGGAAGATGTACGGGAAGCACAGCGCGTTGTTGACCTGGTTCGGGTAATCCGAACGGCCGGTGGCGATGATGCAGTCGCCGCGCACGGCGCACGCATCCTCGGGCAGGATTTCCGGGTAGGGATTGGCCAGCGCCAGGATGATCGGGTTGGCGGCCATCGTGCGAACCATTTCCGGCTTCAGCACGCCGCCGGCGGAAAGGCCGAGGAAGATGTCCGCGCCATCGACGATTTCAGCCAGGGTGCGTTTTTCCGTGGGCCGGGCATAGCGCGCCTTGTCCGGATCCAGGTGCGGGCGGCCTTCGTACAGCACGCCTTCGCGATCCACCGCCAGGATGTTCTCAGGCTTCATGCCCAGCGCCACAAGCATGTCCAGGCAGGCGATGCCCGCCGCGCCCGCGCCGGAGGTGGCCAGCTTGACGTCCTCGATCTTCTTGCCGGCCACCAGCAGCGCATTCACCACGGCC
>CAZHXV010000104.1:0-10480 GCA_964536455.1 uncultured Aquimonas sp. | reverse complement strand
CGAACCTTGATGCCCATTCCCTTCGCCTGGTTGGCATTTTCTGAGCTGCCTGCGCGGCAGCGAACGGGGTGCGCGTCGTCAGTTCGAGGTAGCAGCATTTCTGAGCTGCCTGCGCGGCAGCGAACGGGTCTTGCGTTGCGATGGACCTCGGGCACGCTTTCTGAGCTGCCTGCGCGGCAGCGAACCCTGCCCGAGCAAGGCGCGGACCAGATAGGGCTTTCTGAGCTGCCTGCGCGGCAGCGAACCGCACCCTGCACCAGGCGCTTGTCTTGTGGCTTTTCTGAGCTGCCTGCGCGGCAGCGAACCTTGATCGCGACCCAGCCCCGATTCGTCGGATTTTCTGAGCTGCCTGCGCGGCCGCGAACACCTGATTCTGTACAACCCCGAGCTTCCGAACTTTCTGAGCTGCCTGCGCGGCAGCGAACCATGTCTCGATCTACGATCCGGACGGGCAGACTTTCTGAGCTGCCTGCGCGGCAGCGAACACGAACTGCGCGACCTCGACCTCGATCGACGGTTTCTGAGCTGCCTGCGCGGCAGCGAACAAACCGCTATCGCAGAGGATGCGATTTTCATATTTCTGAGCTGCCTGCGCGGCAGCGAACCTTGCCGGTAGTGGACTTCGGAGACGGCAACGGTTTCTGAGCTGCCTGCGCGGCAGCGAACGCTTATCCCCCTACGTTCCAGTCATGCGGATTTTTCTGAGCTGCCTGCGCGGCAGCGAACCAGGACACCCCTGACGAAGCCCAGGGTCAGCATTTCTGAGCTGCCTGCGCGGCAGCGAACTAGAGACAAACCGTACCAAATAGCTGAATTCACAGCCTTTCAGGAACAAGTCAGGCCTGCATCCCTTTTTCTGAATGCAGGCCTAGGCCATTGATTTTCATAGCATCAAGGCTCTGCCCTGAAAAAGGGTCAGAACCACGGCACTGTCGCGACTCCGCTCAGTCCATAAGTGTTGAAATCTCCCGGTACGGGCATGTCAAGCAATGGCCCCAGCGACACGAACAGGCAGAAGGGCTGACCCGTGCTATGGCTACGAAGATGCGCGAAAGGCAGCTCAGGGCGGCGTTCTACATTGTCCGGGATAGCGGCGGTGGCCTGTATTTCCGTTTCGTTCTTGCGTTTCATTCGCCTTCGCCGCAAACGCTCGACGCTGGTCTTGAACTGGCGACGGCGCAAGACGCGGTGCGAGGCGCCGGCAGGCACCAAGGCTAACGTCGACAGCCGCACATGATCGCGAACACCCTTGAGCCAGTCGTTGCCCATTAAGGCGTGCAGCGCAACCTCACTGCCGTGCAAGCGCAGCAGATTACCGAGCGAACGTGGCGTGGTGCTGTACCGAGGGAAACTCACGCCGATGTCGTTGTCACCGCGTTCGACCAGGGCCAAGTGCAACCGACCATACAACGCACCGAGCAATTGTGGGATGCTAATTTCCGGGTCAGATACCACCGTGATGTCGATGTAGTGACTGGTCATCGCATCAACCCGCTTCACCGAATACGCCGCCGCGGATCAAGGTAGCGACGACGAAGTGCTGCTGCTCCACGGGCGGCACCTTATCCTTGACGATCCAGCCGTCGAGTAGAGTGTAGAAATCCTGCTTTTCCTTCGGCTGGCGCCAGGCCTTGCCCTGCGTGGTCACCGAACCGTACGGCTCCACTGCGATCGGGCCATTCTCATCCGCGCCTGGATACCAGGTGTCAACGGTGCGCAAGGCGTTGCCGATCTTCTGGGAGTGGATGGCGGCCACACCATTTACGGCGTACAGCGTCCTGCTCTTATCGCCACGGCCGCGATCCAGGATCAGTTCCTGGGATGGAAACACTTCCTGCCCAGCACCCACGCGGACGAAGGCGGTCACCCGCAATAACACATGCGCCTCACCGGCAAGGCCTGACGCGATTACGGCCGTGAGTTCGGAGACGGCTCGCGATTGAGATGTTGGTGCGACCAGATCGCGCAGCGAATGCGTGAGCGCGTCGAAACTCCAGGAGGCCGCCGGCTTGCCGTCTCTCAAATGCGCCACGCACACTTCGGCCTGCTCTGCGCCGATACGGTTTCGCCAGAGGAAGCGCCCATTGGCGAGGTTAGCGGCATACCGGCCTGCCAGTTCGGCGAAACCGTTTCCCTGCGCGTAACCTTGCAACGTCGTTACCAGCTTACTGCGATAGGCAGCGTCATTGCAGGCGGACGGCTCGCCCGTGCCGCCGAGCACACGTAAAGTGAACTGCACCTTCAGCGTATCGGCGTCAGCCGGCAGCCCTGCCACGTCGACGGTCTGGAGATTCGGGTTCTCGATTGCGGCGTCGAGCTTGGCGGGGTCCTGATCCTTGGTCTTAAGCCGATTGGATATGGTGCCTCGCACGGATTTCTCGCGGATTGCGACGGGCTGCCAACTCGCCGAGGCATCGCGCCCTTCCCAGCTACCGGCGAAAAACAGTGCATCGGATGGGTCGAGCTTGCGCTCGAAAGCGAGCACAGAAGCAGTTTTGAGTTCGTTGGCCATGATGGGATTCCTTGTAATGATGAAGATTCAAACCAGAGGGGAAGCTGCCTCTGCCTCCCTCAGGCGGTAGTCGTTTCGGCAGCGGTACAACCCTTCACCAAGCCGGTTATCGGCGTACCAGAGCAACTGTTGCGGCGAGCGAACACGATGGATGCCGACCCATTCGCCGATCGAGTACAGGCTCTCGACGAATCGGAACGGCGTGGTCGCATCGCGCGCATTGCGCACACAGCCTGGCGAATGCACGTCCGACAATGCACCATAGCCAACCGGAATCGGGACAAGCCAGCCATCGCCTTTCTTGCGGCTGCTCAACCAGGCGCCCTTGCCCTTGTTCGCATTCCGGTCGTAGCTCCAGTCGATGCGTGACAGCGATAGCCAGGCATGAAGGCGCGTCGCGTTCGGGTTGTCGGCTCGTAGTGCCTTCATTCGCAGGTCGATCAGCTCATCGCGTGCCACCAATGCCGAGCCAGGAAGCAGGCGCACGCAAGCCCTGCGGAAGTTCTTCTGCCGATCTTCGTTTCCGCCGGTCAGATCCACCAGCCACGGCTGCAAGCGCCGCTGCCACGGCCGATCCGGCGGGATGACGGTGCCGCCCGCCACCCGCATGCCCGAAACCAGTTCCGCGATCGCCGCCACATCGGCCTGGCGTCGTGCCTCATCCCAGTCTTCGGCGTACACCGCGAATACCAGACTCACATCGAGATGGATGCGGCCTTCCTCGACGATGGCTGCAGTGCTGCCGTCCTTGCCCACGGGGTTGCGGGTCAGGCGGAACGACCTGACGAAACCGCTCTCGGTCGTCTGTTCCTGCCAGCCGTGACTGACCACGCTCACGGCATTGAAGGCCAATCGGTCGATGCCGGCGCGATTCGCCTCGCGTTCCAGTGCCCACATCAGACCGAGAAAGGCCGTCATCGCGGGAAAACCATGCGTCAGCGGGCTTGAGATGGCATTGGCGTTCTGCACGCGCAGGCGCGGCAGCACCAGCAGGTGCGAAAAGTGGGGGCACTGGCTCATGCCACGCTTCCCGTCGTACGCTGCTGCATTGGCACTGGCCAAGCCACGTCGATGACGGCCTGACGTGCCCAATGATTGCGCTCTGGCAAAGACACCGCCACCAAGCCAGCATCGCGCAATCGGGCGTTGAGCCAATTGCCGAAGCGCTCGGCCACTTCATCGGCCCAGTTGCCGCGGTCGTAAGCGGCGTTGAAATCCTCGTCGTCCTGTTGTCGTTGCGGATTCTGGGGATCGTCCCGTTGCGCCAGTTCGGTGCGATCCGGGTCGAGCCAGAGTTGCTCGCAGCGCGGCAGCCGACATTCGAGATCGCGCGTCCACCCGGCTTCGTAACGCCCGCGTATGGCCGCCCCGAACATGGCCAATTCCTGGCCCATGGCTTGCTCGATAGTCTCACGGTGCTGGCGGGTTTCCATCGTCGGCGCGGGATCGCCATCAAGAAAATCGATCAGTGTCTGCACCAGTTCCCTCATGCCGCCGAACCAGAGGAGACTATCGAACGCCGACTCCTGTTTAAGTAAGTTCGTGCCGCTGGGCTTCCACACTGGGGGCGGCAAGGAGGCCAGTAGATAGTTGATGCCGCCGCGCTCGCTATTGAGCTGCGAAATGTTCTGCGGCTTAGTGCCGCCCAGCTTTCGCGCCACCAGGTTGCGGTAGTCACGGTAAGGCTCGTCGGAAGCCGCCCTGTTCCGGAACGCCTGCCGCGCCTCCTTGTTGGCCTCGCCGAAGCGTGCGTCCTGAATGTCGGCATGCACCTTGTGCACCAGCGAGCTGGAGAACATCGGCTGCAACAAATGGTACTGCGTGTCGTCCTGCGGTTCGTCGCCGACCAGCCAGTAGATCTGCTTGGCCATCGGGTGCGTGGCCGGCTCACCATCGAGCCGTACGAGCGAAGCGAATGCCGCTATCCATGCCGTGGCGGTGTTCTCATCGTCGGAGAGTGCCACCTTCAGGTCGGAGTCTCCAGCCTGCATCCAGTCCAACAGGCGGCGGCCATTCACTTCAAGCTTGAGGAACTTGAATACATCCAGCGCCGCCGCGTTGCCGACCACATCCTCGGCGAAATCATCGCCAAGCACATGGCTGCCGATCTCGTCGTGTTGCGGCAAGCTACCAGGCGTGACATGCAGGCTGCTGCCACGCGCATCCGGATGAGTGGCCTTGAGCACGTGCGTGACCGCCTGAATCTGCCCGACCCGACGCGCCGCATCCGCCAGCCAGGTTCCGTACTCGTACTTCGATGCCGTCTCGGCATCGTCCCCCTTGCCTTTCAGCTTGGCTTCGCGTCGGGCTTCGATGAAGCCCGCGATAGCCGAGCGGAAAACCTGGCTTCTTTCCGCCATTCCAGTCTCCTTCCGGTTTTATACCGCTACCGACCGATCATTCGTAATCAGAAAGCCCCCACCGCATGAACCGCCATGATGGCCTTACCTCTGCAATCGTGCCATACTCAGTTCCAGTGAAGTGATAATTGATGCCGTAAAGGCAGCTCAGAAAAGTGAGGTGATTATTGATGGAATGATCCTTCCTGCCGTGCAGGCAGCTCGCAGTCCTACAGGAGTGCATACAATGATTTCATTGCAATCACTCATGGAGGGGCTTTCCATGGCCACCATGACCATCCGCAATCTCGATGACGAGGTAAAGGCGCGTTTGCGCATCCGGGCGGCCCGTCATGGGCGTTCAATGGAAGAAGAGGCCCGCAGCATCCTGCGGGCAGCGCTTTCGTCGGAGCCCAGGTCGGGAACAGGGGCCGCACTGGTGGCTGACATCCGGGCGCTGGTGGAACCGTTCGGCGGCATCGAACTGGAGTTGCCACTGCGTGAGCCGATGCGCGAGCCGCCCGACTTCGGCGCCAGCGAGCTGGGCAAATGATCGTTCTCGACACCAACATCATCTCCGAGTTGTTCCGGCCCACGCCCGATTCGGGCGCCATCGCATGGTTGCAGCAGCAAGACGATGGCGAACTGTTCACGACAGCTATCACGCGCGGCGAACTGCTGTTTGGTGCGCACATCCTTCCGCAAGGCCACCGGCGGGAGACATTGCTTGCCGGCCTACTGCGGATACTCCAGGTACGATTCCCGGGTCGCGTGCTGCCCTACGACGAAGCCGCCGCCGATGCGCACGCCGAAATCGCGGCGCAACGCCGTGCCCTGGGACAGCCGAGCAGCCAGTCCGACCTGATGATCGCTGGTATCGTGCGTTCTCACGGTGCCACGCTGGCGACCCGCAACACGCGGGATTTCGACGACTGCGGCATCGCGCTGGTCGACCCCTGGCAGTAAGAAGTCTGTTCAGCGGCGCGGCGTGAAGCCGAGCCACTGATGCCAGAGCCAGCCCTGATCGCCGGGCGGAACTTCGACGACGGTGAACTTGCGCGCGGCTACCCGTAGCGGCAAGTCTTCAGCCTCGGCCAGTTCGCGCACCCGCTCGAGCAATTGCGGCAGTTCCATCGTGCCCCACGGGTCGATGCCGGGCGCGCGTTCCAGCGGAATCTCGTACAGCGCCGCCCGCACGTGCGGATCCTGACCGACTTTCCCCAGGGTCTCCTCAACGCGGTGAGCGAGCAGAGTTTCCTCGTCTTCATCCGGCAGGAAAACCAGCGTCCTACCGGGCAGATCGTCTTCGCGGAAAGCTTGCTGCTGCGCCAGCACACCAAGCAGTGTGGCCCGCGGAAACTGCCAGCCCAAGGAAGCAAGATCACGTTGCCATTGCCAGGCCGGCCCCCGGGAGCCAGGCCGGCGACCGCTCGACGTAGATACCGGCGCAGGCACCGATTGCATGGCCGCGTCCATGCGTGCGTGTTCGAGATCGATCCAGTTGTCCCTGGGCCGGCGTTCGGACGCCGGACGCGGGCGAATGCGCGGGACCGCATCGATTTGCTGGCCGTCGGCGTCGGGCCACAGCGATCCCAAGCGATGCGAGGCAAGCAGGAAGCGCTCGTCGTCCTCGAAACCGGGTCGCCGAAAGGCCGGCTTGCCCGAGCCCGGATCTTCCAGCGCCTTCAGGTTGGTGTCGAACACCACGAGGTTGGGCGAAGCCGGCACGTTGCGTCGATGCCGCTGCACGCGCCCGGCAAGCTGGATCAGCGAGCGCATCGAAGACGGTTCAGCCACGGCCCAGTCAGCATCCCAGTCGCGACCGACCTCGCAGACGGGCGATGCCAATACCATGAATAGATGTCCGTACCGCGGGGAGGCGTCGATGGCAGCGCGAACGGCGGGATGTCGCCATACGGCTTCTTCCTTGCGTCGGTTCAATACGTCATCGAGCATGTCTTCGATAGCCGATCGCTGCGCCAGCGGGAAGCGTGCGTGATAGACGCAAAGGTGGATGCGCAAGCCTTCTGGCGCGCCGAGACGATGCAGTTCGCACGCCACGTCGATGATCGGATCGATATTGGCCATGCGCACGATGCCGAAGCTGACGCGTTGACCGGTAACGGAATCGGTGTCGGCATGCGCCTCGTGCAACTGCAGGCAGGCGGCATGCACCTGTTCGGCGAACGCGACACGCAGCCGCTCGCGCCTGCCCTGCGCGATGGACAAAGGCCAAAGGCGTACGACTCGCAGCGGCTGCTGCGCTTCCAGCCGAGCAACACGATGCTCGACGAACGCCGCATGGGCCTTGGCGAATGTCGGTGCGTCCAAGCACGGCTGTGCCCGCACACCGAACTCGTCGACCCATAAGCACGGGATATCGGCAGGCGCACCGGCCGTGCCGCCGTCCGCGCCCCGGTTGCGACGGTAAAGTCGCCGCCCGGCCTGATACGCGTTGAACATACCTTCGACCAGTGCTGGCGGCAGCGTGGCTGAAGACAGCAGCACGCGAGTGCCAAGCATGCCGGCAAAGTACACCAACCGGGTCAGGGCTGGCAGGTCGTTCAGGTCGAAGTCATCCAGCTCGTCGAGTATCAGGTCAGCACTCATCAGCCGCAACATCGGTGCAATCTGGCGGCCGGAACGCAGTGATTCCGTCGCCGGCGCGAGATGATCCACGGTGCATACCAACATGGGCGCCGACAGCACCCTACGAATGTCGGCATCTGCGAGCGCGCGCGACAGCAGCGGATGGTCGGCCACGTTGCCTTCGTAGAACACGTGGCTATCCTCTTCCAAAAGCGATTGCACCGAGGCCGAACCATCGGCTTCAGCCTGCCTCTGATGAAACTCGAACAGTGCCCGATTGGCTACGCCGCCGACCAGCACGGCCAGCTCGTCCTCGCCCAGGTGCAGGTCACGGCGATAGCTGCGGCCTGTCTGCAGGGTGAGTGTGCGCAGTCCAAGCGCGTAGCTGGCGCGCAAGCCGCGCTGGGGGTCGGCGAGCGCGTAGAGGATGCGCGCGTTACCGAGCGTCTTTCCGCACCCAGTGGAGGCCATGTCGACGATGAAGGCACCATGCTCGCGCGCGGCCTCGCGCATTGCCACCGCGGCATCGAAGGCTTTGTCCTGCCATGAGAAGCGCGGATCAGCGCTTCGCTTGCGCAGGCCGCGGTGCTTGGCCAGGCGCGGCAGGTGGCGCTCAAAGCCCGGAAGGGAATGAGCAATCAGGCCAGCATCGCCAGTGACACCAAGCAGGTGCTCCAGCAGGGATTGTTTTGCATGCGCGCGGCCGTAGCGATCCCGCCAGGTATTGGCGAACAACACCTGATCCTGCTGTACGAACGGCAGACGTGCAGCGACCGGATGGCCCTCATCATCGACGCCGAGACTGGAATAGTGGTGATCAGCCAGCATCAGGCTCAACCGCGCCAGGTGCATGACGTAAACGTTGTCGAGCCAACTGCCGTTCCGCTGTTCGCACAACTGCAACAGACGTCTGGCCAAGCGCGACGCCTGTTTTCGCCAAACCGAATCGGATGTCGGCAAGGCCGCCGCTATCTGCCAGTATGGCGCGAACGCGACCGGTTCAAGATCTCGTTCGATCTCATTCCAGGCATGGGTGACATTGGCCAATGGGCTTTCCAGCCAGGCCTTCTCGAATCGGCTCGCACGCCTACCCAGCCATGCCTGTGTGCCGTCGTCGTTATGCACTGGCACGACCGGCAGCCGATGATGGCTCACGACCAGCCAGGCGATCGCGGCGGCCAGCGGCGCCCGTTCCGTCAGGCCGCGAAACGGATGCGGGTCGATGTTGCGATCCTGGCCATCGCGCAGATAACGGGCAGGCGCGGTCCATGCGGCGTCGAACCCGGAGTCATCCGCGAGGCGTTTCAGCCAGCCCTGGTCGTCATCTTCGCCGACGAATGCTAGAAACAGGCGCAGCGACACCCATTCATGACGGATCAGGTTACGTTCGTGCCGCCGGCCTTGCAGCCGCTCCTGGAACGCCACGCTGGCCTTGCCCAGGTCGTGCAGCAACGCAGCCAGCTGCGCGAACAGGCGAATGTCTTCGGCCGAATGCCAATCGTTCTCGTCCTCCCGCCGCAGGACATTGCGTACAGTAGTATCGGTCGGCACCGCGCCCTCGGCGTTGAAACGGCTGGCATCGCCAACGACCCACAAAAGTTCGCTGTGATCCATTCCGCGAATCCAGTGGCAGGCCACGGCCGTGTTCTTTCGTGCCGTCTTGCGCAGCAGCTTGCGCAAGGTGTCGAGACCCGCCTGGGTGATCGCGGTCTGCCAGGTGCGATCACCGCGGCGCTCGGCGAACTGATCAAGGATGCGTCGGGTCTCGGTCAGCGCGCGCTTGTCGCACTGCGCGATCAACAGGATGTTCACGTCCCAGCCTGCGCGGCGGTTTCGAGCGCGACAGCCTTGACCGTATCGATCATGAAATCCAGCGACTCGCCGCGCGCAAGCACCTCGATACAGTTGCTCCGGAACACCTGCTCCTCGTCGCCGCGCATTGCGGACAGAAAGGCCTGCGGCAGGATGCTGGCGTCCTTGACAAGGTCTGCCACGTCGAACACCAAACCGCCACGGCGTGTCTTGCCGTGCAGCACCGCCAGCCCATGCGGCAGGCCCAGCACCCAAGTCGCCGTCGCGCCCAGTCCGTAAGCCAGATAATTGCCGTGGTCGAGGAAGCGGTTAGCCGGATCGGTGCCGGCACCACGCTTGGCGCGAGCGAAATCACCATAGCCAACAGTGTCGACGGCCAGCTTGAACAATGCCTTCGTCAGACGCGCCTCCTCGGTCAGTAGTGCAGTGGTGTCCTGCGCCCGATCGATCTCGCGCCGACTTCGTTCGACCAGCTCATCCAGACGACTTGCCTCCACAGAGAATCCGGCGTCGCGCAGGTAACGGTGTAACCACTGCCCACGTAGCCGATCGACTCGGGCGCATTGCAGCGCCTTGGCCGCACGGAGCCGAAGACCATCATCGAACCAGAATCGTACCCAGGCCTGCAGATACTCGGTGGGCCGGTACTCGCTCTGGGGCGCGAACCAGACCACCTCTACGTCCATTTCATTGGCTGAGAACAGTGGCGTACCACCACCACCGCAGAACCCGACCAGCACGCCTGCCTTGGCCAACTCACGCATCGCCGCTTGGGTGATGGAGGTCCCGGTTCCCAGCAGGATGCAAGTGGTATTGGCGATCGGGATGTTCCAGTACAGCGACCGCTTGCCGGCATCGGTGACGTACTCCACGCGGCCGCCTTTAACCAGTACCCGGCAATGCTCGAGATAATAGAGATTGGCCCGCTTCGAATGCAGGATGGTCTTGAGATCGCCTGAAGAAAGGACGTCCATTCGAATAGCCCCTCCGGATGTGCATCGGGACGTATCCGCGTGTCACGCGGCGATTCGCCCTTTTCTTTTAAAAAGTCGGACGCTCACACCCCTTTCGCTCACCCTTTGCCCGCCTCGAAGCACGCTGATCGATTGCCCGGGAGACCGATCAGCTGGAGCCGCGTGCCCGCGAACCCGATGCCTTGGCGCAGCAGGCAGCCGGTCAGGCGGCCTTGCCCTCGATATGGAACAGCTTGTTGAAGATCCGCCAGTCG
>CAZHXV010000103.1:0-10535 GCA_964536455.1 uncultured Aquimonas sp. | reverse complement strand
GCCACCTGCTGGCGCCGCTGCTGGAAGACACTGACGCGGCAAACGGGCGCCCCGAGCCTCCGTTCGTCGCATTGCTGGTCTCCGGCGGCCATACCCAGCTGGTGGACGTGCGCCGCATCGGCGATTACGAACTGCTCGGCGAAACGCTGGACGATGCCGCAGGCGAAGCCTTCGACAAGACCGCCAAGCTGATGGGCCTGCCCTACCCCGGCGGCCCGCAACTGGCCGCGCTCGCAAAGCAAGGCCAGCCCGGCGTGTTCCGGTTCGCACGCCCCATGACGGATCGGCCCGGACTGGATTTCAGTTTCTCGGGCCTGAAAACCCAGGTGTTGCTGGCTTGGCAGAAATCCGACCGCAGCGAACAGGCCCGCGCGGACGTGGCGCGCGGCTTCGAGGAGGCCGTGACCGAGACGCTGGCGATCAAATGCGAGCGCGCGCTGGCGAAGACCGGACACAGAACGCTCGTGGTCGCCGGTGGCGTCGGGGCCAACACGCGCTTGCGCGAACGGCTGGCGGAGCTGGCGCGGCGGTGCGGGGTGCGCGTGTGCTTCCCGCGCCCGGCCTTCTGCACCGACAACGGCGCAATGATCGCCTACGCCGGCGCGTTGCGGCTGATGGCAGGCCAGCGCGAACCGCTGGAACTTCGCGTCCAGCCGCGCTGGGACATGCGCACCCTCGCGCCGGTGGCGTGAGCGTCAGGTCTGGTAGCAGTAAGTCGGCTCAAGCCGCAACACGGCGGAACCGACACTGCCGCAGCGTCCGCCGGCTCCGCGTCTTCGACGCTTGAGCCCTACGATTCAGAGGTTCCCGAGCGCTCAGGCCTTGGGCTTCAGGTAGTCGTCGAAGCCCTTGCGCAGGTTCGAGGCCTTGTAGGCGGGCAAGGCGTACACCCAGGCAGCGCGATCACGCTGAAACTGTGCCACTTGCTCGCGCAGCCTGGCCAGTTCGGCTTCCACGTCGATGGTCGGAGCGCTGGCGACGGCATCGCCTTCGGCGGTTTCGGCTTCGGATTTCTCCGTGGCCGCCGCCGCTGCGGCGCGGCGTTCGAGGGCAGTGCGGGCAGCGGCTTCATCCAGATGCATCGCGAAGCGGCTGAACAGCGTGCCGTCCTTGTCCCAGAAACGCACTTCGACGCTGCGGCCATCGTCCAGCGCGTAGGTGGCGTGCTGCGTCGCATCGGGCGTGGGTTCGGCCTCAACGGGGAACACGTCCTCGAATTTCAGCATCGAGAGCACGCCGGCCAGCGCATCGCGGGTATAGCCTTCCGCCGCTTCGCGGCCCTTGGGCACGTCGAGCAGGCGGAAATCGGAATTGGCATCGTCCTCGACGCGCGCGATCCTCACCGGCTTGCCGGCGATCGGGGCGACTTCGACGTTCGCCACGTTGCGCGCAGCGATGTCCACGATGGCCTTGTCCAGCCATTCGGCGGGCTTGCGCTCCACGGCGACGTCGCTGCCGATCTGCCAGCTCTGCGCCTCGGAAGCGCGCCGGACGTAGGTGCCGGTGCCCTGGCCGATGTTGTCGCCGACGATCACGGCGTAGCTGGCGTCGGGTGCGACGATTTCCACCTTCACGCCGCGCGCATCGGCGCCAGCCGTATCTTCCACGCCCAGGCGCGAATGCAGCGCCGGGTTGACGGTCTTGGCCTCGACCGTGCGGGCCGATGCCAGCGCATCGAGCAGATCGCGCAGCCTGGCCACCTCGACGCGGTAGCCGCCCTTTTCCGCCAGGCCCCAGCCGCCGTCCTTGCGTTCCAGCGTGGCGAGTACGGCATCGCCGGCGCCGATGATGCGCACCGCCGTCACCGTATCCAGCGTTTCGTACAGGCCCGGCAACAGCTTGGCCGAAGGCGCGGTCTCGGCCACCGGGCGGCGCGTGCCGGAAAGTGCGAAGGCCAGCGCCAGCGCGGCGACCGCGAGAATGGCGAGAATCAGGAGGGTACGCGGTTTCATGCGGCCCTCCCGGCATTGCGGCGGCGGATGAAGACATAAGCCAGTGCGCCGAACGTCAACAGCAGCGGCACGCCGGCGATGTTGAGGAACTTGAGCTTGCGGCCCAGCGATTGGATGTCCTCGTCCAGTTCGCGCCGCACCTGGCGCAGTTCCTTGCGGATGCGCAGCTTCTCGTCCTGGAAGCGCAGCAGCTCGGCCTGTTGCTCGGGTGTGAGCGAGAGGGCGTTGCCATCCTGGCGCTGGCCCTGGAGCGCACTGAGTTTGCGCTCGGTTTCGGAAAGCTGCTGCTCCAGTTCCTGTTCCTTGGCGCGGAAGCGCGCGTCGGCCTGCGCCTTCAGGTTCTCCACCGTGGTGAACGGCACGGTGCCGCCAGCACGGGTGCGCACGGCGATGAGATCGGAACTGCCGATCAGGTTGTCCACCGCGTTGATGACGAAATCCCCGTTGCCCGCGAAGGCGTTGACGATGCGCTGGCCGAGGAACTGCCGGCTCTGCGCCCACAGCCGGTCGGTAAGCACGTCGGTATCGGCGATGAGGATGATGTTGGCCTCGCCCGCGCTTTCGGCCAGGTGCTTCTCGCCGCTGCGACCAGGGAATGCGGTCTTGAGCTTGCCGCGCAAACGCACCGCCAGCGCATAGCGTTCGCCGGTAGGCGTGAAATCGTCGTAAAGCGCCGAAGGATCGGGCGTCAGCCCCAGGCGGTTGGCCTCGGCGGTGCTGGCCGTGGTGGAGCTTTGCGCCAAGGGTTCCAGCGTCAACGCGCTGCCGTCGGCGAGGCCGAAGAAGCCGGCGCTGGAAAAGTTCACGCTGGCCAACTCCGCCGACACGATATCGTCCTGATTCAGGTCGTTCCGGCCCAATCCGAGGATGGCCGGATGCCGCACCGGCGGACGATCCTGCTGGATCTGCACTTCCACCGCCAGGCGCGCATCGAGCACCACGCGCCTGGGGTCGTACTGCACGCCCCAGGCCTTGAACAGCAACGGCAGGTCGGACGATTTGTCGTCCAGGGCCGCCATCGCGGGGTCTGCATCCTGTCCCGGCTTCTGCGCCTCGGCGGAAGGATCGACGAAGGCCAGCAGGCGCCCGCCGCGCAGCACGAACTGGTCGATGGCGTATTGCGTCTCCTCCGGAAGCCCGCGCGGATGCACCACCATCAAGGCCTGGATGTCGTCGGGAATCGCGGTGGCGTTGGCTTCCACGCGCTTCACGTCGAACAGCTTGCGCAGTTCCCCGTCGATCACCCAGCCCTCGGTCGGGCGGCCTGCGGCAGGATCGAAGCTCGGCCCCATCGGCAGGCCGGACAGCAGGCCCACCACCGGGCGTGCATCGGTGGCGAGGCTGGAAATCAGCTTGGCCAGGTCGTATTCGAGGAAGGCTTCCTTGTCCGGCTGGAAGAACGGGATCGCGGCGGTGCCGTCGGTGGCGTTGCTTCCGGCCAGCCCCAGGAACAGCGAATTGCCGGTATTGCCCAGCGGAATCCCCTGCAAGCCGGCGGCGGTGGCGCGATCCTCGTCCTCGGAAAACGGCTGCGGGTCGATCACCGCAAGACGGATGCCGCCGCCGGCGCGCGAGGCCATTTCCTCCAGCAGTTCCTGCACGCGGTTGGCGTAGGTGCGGATCGCGGGAAGGTCGCGCGCGGCCTGTTCGGAGTAGTAGAAGGTGAGGTTGATCGGCTCCTCGATCTTGGAAAGGATGGCTTTGGTGCCGTCGGTGAGCGTGTAGAGCTGGCGCTTAGTCAAATCCAGGCGTGCGCCCCGGAACAGCGCGCCAGTGGCCACGACCAGGGCAAGGAACAACAGGGCGAGGGCGACCAGCGCCGCGCCGGTGGAAAGGCGTCGAGTGGAAAGTTTCATGGGGTGCCCTCAATCGGCTTTCTTCAGGTCGATCACCAGCGCACAGGCGTAGAGCCAGAAGCCGATGACGAACAGGAAGAACAGGAGATCGCGCAGGTCGATCACGCCCTTGGCGATGGCGGCGAAATGCGTCAGGAAACTCAGCGACGCCACCGCATCGACCAGCGCCTGCGGGAAGATGGCGGAAATCGCATCCAGCACCATCGGAAAGCCCGCCAGCAGCAGTACGAAGCACACCACCACGGTCAGGATGAAGGCGATCACCTGATTGCGCGTGGCCGCCGACAGGCAGGAACCGATGGCCAGGAAGGCGCCGGCCATCAGCAGGCTGCCGATATAGCTGGCGAAGATCACGCCGTTGTCCGGGTCGCCGAGGTAATTCACCGTGAGCCAGATCGGGAAGGTGAGCGCCAGCGCGATGCCAATGAAGGCCCAGGCCGCGAGGAACTTGCCCAGTACGGCCTGCCACATCGTCACCGGCAGCGTCAGCAGCAGTTCGATGGTGCCGCTCTTGCGCTCCTCGCTCCACAGCCGCATCGAGATCGCCGGCACCAGGAACAGGTACAGCCAGGGGTGGAAGTTGAAGAAGGGCTGGAGATCCGCCTGGCCGCTCTCGTAGAAGCCACCGAAGTAGAACGTGAAGACGCCGGCCAGGATCAGGAAGATCACGATGAAGACATAAGCCACGGGCGTGGCGAAATAGCCGGCCAGCTCGCGCCGGAAGATCGCGGCGATGGGATTCGTGGAAAGGCTCATGCCGCGCGCTCCTTCGGGGCCGCGCCCTGCGTGATGCTGCGGAAGACTTCGTCCAGCCGGCCGCGCTCCAGTTGCAGTTCGGAGACCTCGATCTTCTGCTCGCGCAGCAGCGCTTCCACGCGCGGGTAGATCTTCTGCCCGGCCTTGGGGAAGGCGGTGAGGCGGCCATCCTGCGGGTCGACCTCGACCGAGGAAACGCCTTCCACGCGCGACAGCGCTTCCTTGACCGCAGCCGGGTTGCCGGCCGTCAGCGACACCGCGCCGTGGTAGCGCGAACGCGCTTCCAGTTCCGCCGGCGTGGCGTTCGCCAGCAGCTTGCCGCGCGCGATCACGATGGCGCGGGTGCAGACTGCGTTCACCTCTTCCAGGATGTGGGTGGAAATGACGATGGTGCGTTCTTTCGCCATCGACTGGATCAGGTTGCGAACCTCATGCTTCTGGTTCGGATCCAGGCCATCGGTGGGTTCGTCCAGGATCAGCGCCTGCGGATCGTGCAGGATCGCCTGGGCCAGCCCGACGCGGCGGCGAAAGCCCTTGGAAAGGGTATCGATGCTCTGTTCGAGCACGCCGGCCAGTTGCAGGCGGCCGACCGCATCGTCGATGCGCTGGCCCGCGCGCGCGCCTTGCAGGCCGCGCACCTGCGCGATGAAGCGCAAAAAGCCCAGCACCGTCATCTCGCCGTAGCTGGGCGCGCCTTCGGGCAGGTAGCCGAGTGCGCGACGCGCCTCGATCGGTTGTTCGGCCACGTCGAAACCGCAGACCTTCGCGCTGCCCGAAGTCGGCGCGAGGAAGCCTGCGATCATCTTCATCGTGGTGGATTTGCCCGCGCCGTTGGGGCCGAGGAAGCCGAGCACCTGGCCCGGTTCGACGCGGAAGGACACATCGTCGACCGCCGTGAAGCGGCCATATCTTTTGGTGAGGCGGGAGGTTTCGATCATGGTTCGTCGCTTGTTCTTCTTGGCTTGAAGTCTTCCAAGGCGCGGGCCGTGGCGGAAGCGGCCCGCGTGCGGCACCTGTCGGGCCACGCCGCGCATGTACCGCCAAACGCGGGAAAAGTTCCCGCCGGATGGCGCCCGTCCAATGAAAACGCCATCGGGCCGCAGCCCGATGGCGTTCCGGAAACACGGCGCTGGCGATTACTTGATCGGCCAGTACACCCTGAAGCGCGCTTCCTCGGCGGAGGTGTCCTCGATCTCGGTGAGGTATTCGTCGATGGAGCGATCCTGCAATTGCAGGCCGTGCGCGGCGGCGTAGGAGCGCAGCTGATCGCGGATCAGCGGCAGTGCGGCCGGATGGCCGGTGTACGGCGCCGTCACGACGCGACCGCCGTAGCTGACGCCGGACTGCACGTTCTCCGGCAGCTTCAGCCCTTCCAGCGGCGCGGGCGGGGCGAGGTCGATCGGGGATGCGGTGGCGGTGGCGGGCTGGGGTTCGGAAGCATCGGCCATCGCATCGTCCCCCTCGGGAGCATCCTCGGCATCCTCATCCGTTGCCGCATCCTTGCGCGCGACCGGGATGGCGATGTCGAAAGTGTATTTGTCAACGCCGAAATTGGTGGTGACCAGGCGCGGGCCGCCGGCTTCCACCAGGCCATTGCTGGCGATGTTGCTGCGGATGTCCCTGAGCGCCTCGATCATCGCGTTCTCCACCGCGGTGATGTTGCGGTCGGACGAGGTGGAGACGAACAGGATGTTCTGCGGCGGCAGTTCCGTCACGACCACGTCCAGCGCGCGGTAGTCGTAGTTCGGCATCGTGGCGAGCAGGCCGGTGAAGTTGTTGAGGCCGCGCTTCATGTCGTCGCCGACGGTGCGATCCAGGTACAGGCCGGCATAACGGCCGAAGATGTTCCAGCCGTAATCCACGTCATAGCGCCAGGTAATGTTGACGATCTTGCCGTGCGGCTCGAGCGTGATGCGATGGTGCTTGCCGGTGCCGTAGGCTTCGTTCTCGGTAACGAACTCCACCTTCTCGTCCTCCACGCTATCGGTGACGAGGAAGGTGCCCGAGCCGATTTCCGGCTTGGTGGAAACGTAGTCGAGTTGGGCGCCCACGCCCTGCGGCGCACCGGAGACGCGGTATTCGATGGCGGGGTCGTGCTGGCGCAGGGGATGCCAGTCGCCGAAACGGCCAAAACCGTTGAGGGTGTCGAACACCTGGCGCACCGGGTGGTTGGTTTCGGCCACGTGGGTCACGTGCTGGCGGCTGGGCAGGAACACGCCCACCAGCACGAACAGCGCCAGCACGATCAGGATGGAAATCACAAGCTCAAGCAAACGGGTCATTCGGGGTCTCCGGGGCATCGCGCACACCGCACGCGCAGGGGAATCCGCCTGGCGCTGCGAGCGGGCAAGCATAGCCGAAAAGAAGGGGATTCGGGATCCGGGATTGGGGATGAGGTGGGATTGGGGATTCGGGATTGGAGATTGGGGGTTCGCAAGAGCCTGGAAGCACCAGCCCGGCGCTTTTACGAATCCCCAATCCCGAATCCCGGCCCCTCACACCAACTTGAGCTCGAACGCCTTCAGCACCGCCCGGGTACGATCGCGCACGCCGAGCTTGGAGAGGGCGAAACGGCGCGCTTGCGAGGCGCAGGCTCGCGCGCCATTGAGCGCCCGGCGGCATGCAAGCCGCCGGGCCGGGCATCCGATGCTTCAGACCAACTTGAGCTCGAACGCCTTCAGCACGGCCCGGGTACGGTCGCGCACGCCGAGCTTGGAGAGGATGTTGGAGACGTGGTTCTTGATCGTGCCTTCGGTGATGTGCAGCGAGTTGGCGATTTCGCGGTTGGAATAGCCGCCGGCCATCAGGCGCAGGATCTCGGTTTCGCGCTCCGTCAAGGGGTCGGGCTGTTCCAGGCTGACGAAATCGTTGCGCATCCGCTCAAGGCCGGACAGCAGCCGCTGGGTCTGCGCCGGCTTGACCAGCGAGCCGCCGGCGGCGACGGTGTGGATCGCATCGACCAGTTGTTCCAGCGATACGTCCTTCAGCAGGAAGCCGCGCGCGCCGGCCTTGAGGCCCGCCAACACCAGTTCGTCGTCGTCGAAGGTGGTGAGGATGATGGTGGGCGGCAGCGTGCCCGTCGGCCCCAGTTCGCGCAGCACGTCCAGACCGGATTTCACCGGCATTCGCATGTCCAGCAGCACCACGTCCGGCTTGAGATCGGGAATGGTGTCGATGGCCTGCTGGCCGTCGGCGGCCTCGGCCACGACGCGGATGTCTTCGGACAGTTCCAGCAGGGTGCGCACGCCCTGTCGCACCAGGGTCTGGTCGTCCACCAGGCAGACTTTGATCATGTGGAATGCTCCAGGGGGAGAAAGGCATCGAGCGCGAAGCCGCCGCCGGGCTGCGTGCTCACGGTGAGGTCGCCACCGAATTCCTGCAAGCGCTCGCGCATCCCGGACAGGCCGTGGCCGGGCCTGAACCCCGCGCTGCCACGGCCATCGTCGCGGGCGTGGATGCGGATGCCATCGCATTCGTGCGCAAGGTCGAGCCACAGGTTCTGCGCATCGGAGTGCCGCACGGCGTTGGTGATGATCTCCTGGGCGCAGCGCAGGATCACCTGGGCGCGCACCGGATCGCCGCCGGGAAGATTGGCGGGCGTGCTGAGGTGGATCTGCGGGGCGGGCACGCCTTGCACCAGTTCGCCTAGGGATTCGCGCAAATCCACTTCATCGTCGTCGCGCAACTGGCTCACCGCCTCGCGCACGTCGGTAAGCAGCAGCTTGGCGAGCAGGTGCGCCTGCTGCACCTGCTCGCGCACCTTGCCTTCGGAAAGGTGCGTGGCCACTTCCAGGTTCAGCGACAGCGCGGTGAGGTGGTGGCCGAGCAGATCGTGCAGTTCGCGCGAGATGCGCATGCGTTCGGTCAGGCGCGAGGATTCGGCCAGCAGCGCGCGGGTGGCGCGAAGCTCGGCATTGAGGCGGCGCTGCTCCTCGCGCGCCTGCGCCTGCTGCCGCGCCACCAGGCCGGTGACGAAGGCAACGGTGGAGTAGCCGATGTAGAACAGCGCCTGCAGCAGCGCCTCGATCAGGCTGAACTCCTCCCAGCTGGCGAACACCGGCACCAGTGCGAGGTGTTGCAGCACCATCCAGGCCAGGCCCAGCCTGATGCCGAGCTGCCACGGCAACAGGCCCGCGATCACCAGCAACAGGCCGCCAGCCAGGCCGGTGTTGCTGAAATAGCTGACGGCGATCGCACAGGCGGTGAGGGTGGCCAGCAGCAACAGGTTCACGGCCTGCCCGCCGCCACGGCCCAGGCGACCGGTGAGCACCCAATAGCAGATGCCGAAGGTGAACCATGCCACGCGCCAGGCCATGAGGTTCTCGCGCGGAATGCCTTCGCTGAAATACCAGGCGTTCAACACCAGCGGAATGCCGACGCAGGCCCAAGTGAACAGGCCCGCGTAACGCAGCAGCCGCAGGTGGGAGAACAGCGCGATCATGAGCGAATCATAGGCGGCGCGACGCCCGGCGGCCCCTGTCCGAGGTCATGGCTCAGTGCTTGGGGTGGTTCGGATCGCCGTGGCAGCGCTTGTATTTCAGGCCGCTGCCGCAGGGGCAAGGGTCGTTGCGGCCGGGTTCGGGCATGCGCCGCACCGGCACGCGCGAGACCAGCCGCTCCACCCGCGCAGTGTGCAGTTCGTTCAGCAGCGCCGGCAGATCGGCCAGGATCGCCATGCGATCTTCCAGGGTGACCGGCTCGTCGTCGAACGGCTCGTCGTCGTAACCGTCCCCGTCCTCGTCGTCGCCAACCGGCGCTTCGCCACCCTCGCCTTGCTCGTCGTCCTGCGCCAGCTCCGGCGGCAACAGGTCGAAGATGCCGTACACGCCATCGGCCAACGGCTCGTCCTCTTCCAGCCACTGCGTCCATTCCTCGCCGCGCAGCTGGAAGCCGAGCATGAAGCCCAATGCCCATGGGGCGCCGAACGGAAAATCGATATCCTCATCGTCGCCCAGCGGGTGGCCGTGTTCATCCAGTTCGGGCAGCGACAGCAACGGCAGGGACTGCTCCATCGAGGCGCGGGTCACCGGCTCGGCGATGCGGCGCGCGATCATCGCCCACATGCCATGCAACAGCCCGATGGTTTCGGCAAGCCGCGCATCCTCGGACGAAGCCTCCGGCCCGAGCGCCACCGGCAGCAGTTCCTCGAAGGTCAGCGCCGCGCCGGGCGCGACCTGGGCGGCACAGAACAGGCCGTCGATGGATTCCAATGGCAAACCCCCATGCGGCAACACCAGGGTTTCCAGCAGATCCTCCAGCCGCTCGATCGCGGCCAGATCGAAGATGCCCTTGCGGGACGGGCGGCGTTCGGGGGGTTCTATCGCGGGCATGAGGCGAGGATTTGCCGTAGGTTCGGAACGGAAGCGGCCTTGCCTCCGCACACAGGCGTAGCGAGGCCGAAGCGCAGAGGGTATTGGCCCTGCGCCCGCGCACGCAACTTTGCCGGTGCCGTCCCGAAACCCGGATCGCCGTCCGCGAATTCGCCAGGGTTGCCTTCCTGGTCGCAGGGAAGGCGCGAGAACTTCATGGGAGCGCCCGCCTTCGCCATCAGCCGAGTATCCCCGGCAAATCCAGCCCCTGCTCCCTGGCGCAGCCGATGGCGATGTCGTAGCCGGCATCGGCATGGCGCATTACGCCGGTGGCGGGGTCGTTCCACAATACCCGGGCGATGCGTTTGGCCGCGGCGTCGGTGCCGTCGCAGACGATCACCATGCCCGAGTGCTGCGAGAAGCCCATGCCCACGCCGCCGCCGTGGTGCAGGCTCACCCACGTTGCACCGCTGGCGGTATTCAGCAGCGCGTTCAACAACGGCCAGTCGGAAACCGCATCCGAGCCATCGCGCATGGCTTCGGTTTCGCGGTTCGGCGAGGCGACGCTGCCGCTGTCCAGATGATCGCGGCCGATCACGACCGGGGCTTTGAGTTCGCCGCTTCGCACCATTTCATTGAAGGCCAGGCCCAGGCGATGCCGG
>CAZHXV010000102.1:6273-10567 GCA_964536455.1 uncultured Aquimonas sp. | reverse complement strand
CTGCCGGACGTGCATACGCGGCTGACGCTGTACAAGCGCATCGCCTCCGCGCCAGACGATGAAGGCTTGCGCGAGCTGCAGGTGGAAATGATCGATCGCTTCGGCCTGCTGCCGGACCAGGTGAAAAACCTGTTCGCCGTAGCGCAGCTCAAGCACACGGCGACGAAACTGGGCATCCGCAAGCTGGAACTGGGCGAAACCGGCGGCCGCGTGAGCTTCGGGAAAACCCCGAACGTGGAGCCTGCAACCATCATCCGGCTGATCCAGACCCAGCCGCGCGTGTTTGCGATGGAGGGCCAGGACAAGCTGAAGTTCAGGCTGCCCGCACCCGGCGCAGCGGAACGGCTCGCCACGGCGCGGGATGTGTTGAAGATGCTCGGGGCGAGGAAGTAACGCCGACCCTTGATCGAATTGATCCGCGCGCCGCGTACCAAAGTGCGATCGCCATGGGGCCATTCGCGATATCGATGCTGGCCAATTGAAGGCCAATAAGCCCCATCTCTCAGCGGAGGTTGCCGGCCTTCGTCGGAGAAAACCCGGGCTTTCGTAGAGCGCAGCTCGCTGCGCTGCCATCGGCTTCCGGGGTCATCAAGCGCAGCAAGCTGCGCTCTACAAAAGCCTGCGATGCTCCGGCAACCGTTTGGCAGCCACCTGGGCAATAGATGCGACAAGATGGGCCGTTTGTGCGACTTCCGATGGTTCCTGCGCGGCAGCACTTCGTCATCTACGACCTCGTGCCACAAGATATCGCGGTGCTGATGGTTCAACATCAGGTGCACATCCGATGCGACCTGCGCGCGTCACGCCTTCAAGGCTTCGGCCACCACCGCTGCCAGCGGTGTGGTCGAGCGGGCGAGCAATGTCGAGAGCTGGCGGCTGTCGTCGAACAGCGCGCCCTGCGATGCGCCCGTATCCCAGGATGCATAAGCTCCGGCCAGCCAATCCGGCAGGCCGGCACCGACCAGCGCCGCCGCGTAGTCGGCTTCCGGCAGGTTCTTGTAGGGGATCGAACGGCCCGTCTGCTTCGAGAGTTCGGCGGCCAGATCGGCCAGGGTGTAGGCCTCGTCGCTGGCCAGCTCGTAGGTCTTGCCCTCGTGCCCCGCGCTGGTGAGCACGACCACCGCCGCCTCGGCGTAATCGGCGCGCGGGGAGGAGGAAATCCGGCCCTCGCCGGCGCTGCCGTAGAACGCGCCGTTGGCCAGCGCGGCCGGGATCGATGCGGTGTAGTTCTCGGTGTACCAGCCGTTGCGCAGCAGCGTGTACGCAATGCCGGAAGCCTTGAGATCGGCTTCGGTCTGTACGTGCTCGACGGCCAGGCTCAGCGGCGAACGGTCGGCATGCAGCAGGCTGGTGTAAACGATGCGCTTCACGCCGGCCTGCTTCGCCGCAGCGATCACGTTGGCGTGCTGCGCTGCGCGCTTGCCCACTTCGCTGCCGGAGATCAGCAGCAGGGTGTCGATGCCGGCGAGCGCGGCGGCGAGCGTGGCCGGCTGGTCGTAGTCGGCCTTGCGGGCCTCAACGCCCAAGCCGCTGGCCTTGGCCGGGTCGCGGACCAGGGCGACGATGTTGCTGGCGGGCGTTTTCTGCTTGAGCTTCTCGACGACGAGACGCCCCAGCTGTCCAGTGGCTCCGGTGATGGCAATACTCATGATGCGGCTCCTTTGAAGGATTCGGGTGGGGTCGATGCCAAGCCGGCCACGCCGGCCGCAACGACCACTGTCTGGCGCGACATCCCAAGTGCTTGAAGCGGCCAGGTGCAAAGACTATATTTCCTAAACTTACGATTCGTAAGTACTTACATGGCAGTAAGTTTTGAAATGGTCAGTTTCGAAAAGGAATGCCCGGATGGCCGATGAATCCTTCCAGTCGCTGTCGGAGCGGATCCGGCACGGCAACGTGATGGCGGCGCAGTGTCCGTCACGCGCCCTGCTGCAGCACCTCACCAGCCGCTGGGGCGTGCTGGTACTGGTTGCGTTGGTGCCTGGCACGCTGCGCTTTTCCGAACTGCGGCGCACCATCGGCGGCGTCAGCGAACGGATGCTCGCGCAGACCCTGCAACAGCTCCAGGCCGACGGCATCGTGTCGCGCCGGGTCTTCAACACCGTGCCGCCGCAGGTGGACTACACCCTGACGGAACTGGGGCGCGAAGCGGCGGAAAAGGTTGGCGCGCTGATCGACTGGCTGGAGATCAACCTGCCTCGGTTCCAGTCGCGATGAGGATGGAGCAGCAAGCCTTGCGGTTGCGCTGACGGCTGCGCCCGACGACGACGAAGGCAGCCATCGCCGGCAGCCTCATTGCAGCGGTGCTTCGACGCCGCTGAAGGCCAGCACCGCAGGCGGCAGGCGTTCGCCGTGGATCGTGATCTCGGCAAGTGCGGCATTCAACTCGCGAAGTTCGTCGCCACCGAACACGACTCCGCTGGCGCCGATGTTCTCCAGCAGGTGCGTTTTCTGGGTCGTGCCGGGAATCGGGACGATCCAGGGTTTCTGCGCCAGCAGCCACGCGAGGGCAATCTGCACGGGGGCGACCTGCTTGCGCTGCGCCCAGGCCTCGATCAGCTCGATCAGCGGCATGTTGCGCGACAGGTTCTCCGGCGAGAACCGCGGCGTGGATCCGCGCAGGTCGCCCGCTGCGAAGCGCGCGTTCGCGTCGATCCAGCCGGTGAGCAGCTGGCAATCCAGCGGCCACCACGGTACGAAGCCGATGCCCAGTTCCTCGCACAGCGGCAGCACGTGCGCTTCAGGGTCGCGTGTCGCCATCGAATATTCGTTCTGGATCGCGGTAAGCGGCAACGCGGCATGGGCGCGACGGATGGTCCGCAGGCCCGGTTCGCACAGGCCCCAATGCAGGACCTTGCCCTGATCCATCAGGTCCTTGATCGCACCGGCGACCTCTTCGATCGGCACCGCCGGATCGACGCGGTGCTGGTACAGCAGATCGATGCGGTCGGTGCGCAAGCGCTTGAGCGAGCCCTCGACGGCGCGCTTGATGCGTGCGGGGCGGCTGTCGAGTCCGGGGCGGCGCTCGCCGGTGTCCGGGTCGATGTTCCAGCCGAACTTGGAGGTGATCCGCACCTGATCCCGGAATGGCGCGATGGCCTCGCCAAGGATGCGCTCGTCTTCGAACGGCCCGTAGGCCTCGGCCGTATCGAAGAAGGTAACGCCGCGGTCGAAGGCGGTGCGGATGATGTCGATCATCTCCGGCCGCCAAGGCACGGTCGATTGGTACGTGCGGTGCATGTTCTGCACGCCGAGCCCCACGCTGGAAACCTCCAGCGAGCCGAGCTTGCGGTGCCCGCTCACGCGCGCCGCGTCCGTTCGGCCCATGCCGCCGGTGCCGCCGCCATCGGTTTTCGCGGGGGATTGCGCGAAGGCCGGGCTCGCGGCCATGCCTGCGACCAGCGATCCTGCGGTCAGCGCGGCGGCGCCCCTCAGGAAACTGCGGCGATCAGTATCGGTGGCTTTGTTGTCCATCTTCCTTCCTCCACGGAATGCTGATCAAGAAGCGCGATCCGCCCGACGGCGCCCGTTCGCCCTGAGCTTGTCGAAGGGCGATCCAATTCGCGGATCACGCATCCACGCGCAACAGGGTCTTGATCGCGCGGCGCTCGTCCATCGCCTTGTAGCCTTCGGCGACCTGCGCGATCGGCAGCATCAGGTCGAACACCTTGCCGGGCTGGATCGCACCCTTGAGCACGCGATCCATCAGGTCGGGCAGGAAACGGCGTACCGGCGCGGGCCCACCCAGCATGCGCTGCTGCTTGAAGAACAGTTGCTGGCCGTCGAGGCTGACGCCGTGCGGCACGCCGACATAGCCGATGCTGCCGCCAGGACGGCATACACCCATGGCCTGTTTCATCGACTCGGCCATGCCCACGCATTCGAGCACCGACTCGGCGCCAATTCCGCCGATCATGTCCATGATCCGGGCGATGCCCTCGGCGCCGCGTTCTTCGACGATGTCGGTGGCGCCGAACTCGCGCGCCAGTTGCTGGCGCGTGGCATGGCGGCTCATGGCGATGATCCTCCCCGCCCCCATCTGGCTGGCGGCCAGCACGCCCATCAACCCGACCGCGCCGTCGCCCACCACGACCACCGTGCCGCCCTCGCGCACCTGGGCGGCATCGGCCGCGTACCAGCCGGTGCCGAGCACGTCGGAGACGGCGAGCATGTGTGGAATCATGTCCGCATCCGGTACTTCGGCGGTCGCCACCAGGGTGCCGTCGGCCAGCGGCACGCGTGCATACGGCGCCTGCGCGCCGGTCATGAACTCGCGCTGCACGCATGACGACTG
>CAZHXV010000102.1:5361-6263 GCA_964536455.1 uncultured Aquimonas sp. | reverse complement strand
GTCATGCGTGCAGCGCGAGTTCATGACCGGCGCGCAGGCGCCGTATGCACGCATGACGACTGGAAGCCGAAACCGCAGTGCGGGCAGGTGTTGTCCGAGAGACAGAACGAACCGACCACGAACTGGCCGGGTTTCACCGTCTTCACGTCGGAACCAACTTCGACGACGATGCCGCAGTACTCGTGGCCCATGTGCGCGGGGCCGCCCTGTGCGGACAGCCCGCGATACGGCCACAGATCCGAACCGCAGATGCAGGTGGCCGAGAGCTGGATGATGGCGTCGGTGGGTTTTTCGATTCTTGGGTCAGCGACCTGCTCGTAGCGGACGTCGCCGGGGCCGTGCATGACGGTTGCGTACATCTTCGATCTCCGTGTGGATGGTTCGGAAAGCTCAGCGGTTGACGAGCCGCTGCATGGCCTCGTTGTAGCGATCGCCGACGACGCGGATTCCTTCCAGGCCCGCTTCGATGTCCGCGAGGTCGGCGGCGGTCAAATCCAGTTGCACCGCGCCGATGTTTTCTTCCAGGCGCGCCAGTTTCTTCGTCCCGGGAATCGGCACGATCCACGGCTTGCGCGACAGCAGCCAGGCCAGCGCCACCTGCGGCGCGGTCGCGCCCTTGTCCGCCGCGATCCGTTTGAGCGCATCGACCAGCGCCAGGTTCGCCTTCAACGCATCCTGCTGGAAACGCGGCAGGCTATTGCGGATATCGCCCTCGGCGAACTGCGTGCCGGCATCGATCGCACCGGTGAGCAGGCCACGCCCCAGCGGCGAGAACGGCACGAAGCCGATGCCAAGTTCCTCCAGCACCGGCAGGATGCGTTCCTCCGGTTCGCGCCACGACAGCGAATATTCGCTTTGCAGCGCCGCCACCGGCTGCACCGCATGCGCTCGAGAAACTCCAC
>CAZHXV010000102.1:0-5351 GCA_964536455.1 uncultured Aquimonas sp. | reverse complement strand
GGCACGTCCGGATCGACGCGGTGCTGGTAGTACAGGTCGATCACGTCCGTCCCCAGGCGCTTCAGCGATGCCTCGCAGGCCTCGCGGATATGCGCGGGCCGGCTGTTGAGGCCGACGCTCTTGCCGCTTGCGTCGATGTCGAAGCCGAACTTGGTGGCGATGACGACCTGCTCGCGGATCGGCGCCAGCGCCTCGCCGACGATGTCCTCGTTCGTGTACGGGCCGTAGATCTCGGCCGTGTCGAAGAAGGTGACCCCGTGCTCGTGCGCGGCGCGGATCAGGGCGATGGCTTCGTGCTTTTCCAGGCCGGGGCCGAACGCGTAGTTCAATCCCATGCAGCCCAAGCCGAGCGCCGAGACTTCAGGGCCGTTGTTTCCGAGTTTTCGCATTTGCATGTTCAGATCCTTGGGTTTTCAGAACGTGGTCTGGAAGAACGGCATGACCTTGGCGAGCACGGCATTCTGGCCGGCGCCGTCGTACGGATCCATGCGTGTGAGAAATGAGCCCGCCAGGCCCGGCCAATGGGTGTTGTCGAGCGGAAAATATTCGACCTTTCCGAAGATCAGGGTTTTCATTCGTTCTCCTGCGCCTTGCCGGCGGGTCGATTGCCCGCGACCGACAGCGCCTCCAGTGCAGTTCGGAACTCGGCCAGCTCATCGACGCTGAAGCGGACATCCAACGCACCCAGATTCTCGCGCAGGTGCGGCCATTTCGTGGTGCCGGGAATCGGTACGATGAAGTCGCGCTGGGCCAGCAGCCAGGCCAGGGCGATCTGCACCGGCGTGGCCTGCTTGCGTTGCGCCCAGTCGCGGGCCAGTACCACGATCTTCATGTTCGTTTCCAGCGCATCGGGCGCGAAGAACGGCACTGCGGCGCGACGATCCTGGGTCGCGAAGCGGCTGTACGCGTTTAAGCCGTCGGCCAGCAGCCCGCGCATCGTCGGCCCCCAGGGCACGAAGCCGGTGCCCAGTTCGGCGCAGGTATCCAGCATCGCGACTTCGGGCAGGCGTTCGAGCAGCGAGTACTCGCTCTGCACCGCCGCGACCGGCGTCACCGCATGCGCGCCGCGCAGGGTTTCGGGGTTCACCTCGGACACACCGAAGGCGCGCACCTTGCCTGCCGCGATCAGGTCGCCGACCGCCCCGGCGATATCGGCGATCGGCACGTCCGGATCCATCCGGTGCAGGTACAGCAGGTCGATGCGGTCGGTGCGCAGCCGCTGCAGCATGCCTTCGAGCCGTGCCCTGATGTGGGCGGGTTGGCTGTTGCGGCCGGTGACCGACGCGCCGCTGTAGCTGAAGCCGAACTTCGTCGCCAGCACCACGTCGTTGCGGATCGGCGCCAGCGCTTCGCCGACGATGTCTTCGCTGATGAAGGGGCCGTAGACCTCGGCGGTGTCGAAAAAGGTGACGCCCATCGCGTGCGCATCGCGGATCAGACGGATCATCGCCGCGCGCTCGGGCGCCGGGTTATAGAAACCCGGCGCCATCGCCATGCAGCCCAGCCCGATCGGCGAGACCTCAAGCGGGCCGAGCCGGCGCTGCGGCAGTCGCCCGCTGCCAGCGATGACGGCCGGCACGGCAGACTGTGCCTGCGCGATACCCGGCATTCCGGCCATCAGCGGCACCGCGGCCATTGCGCCCATCGTGCCGGCCAGGAATCCGCGGCGATCCAGCGCTGCCTGGTGCTGCCGCGGTTGTCGCCGGTCCTCATTGCTCATCGGTCGCGCTCCTTGCGGTTCGCATTGCCATGGATGGCGCGCTCACGGTGCCTGCAACGCCTGCAAGCAATCTATGCGCACCCTTCCACCGCGAATAGACGGTGAAAACGACAAAGACTCATGAGCGCGACTCACCAGTTCCGCGATCGGCAGACGCCCCGGCTGGGTGAGCTGCACGCGCATCGCGCCGATTCCGGCATTGATGGCCTGCGCGAGCGACTGCACGGTCGCCTCGAAGGTCTCGCCCGGGCGTTCGAGCACACTCAGCCGCGCGGTTCACCCGTGTGGATCGTGGCGACCTGGCGCTGCGGCACGTTGACGTAGATGCGCAGGCGGTGCGTGTCGGAAACCACGAACAACTCGCTGCCGCTACTGGAGCCGACATCGATCAGCGCGCCGATATCGGTGTTGCGCACGGTGACGATGCCATCGAACGGTGCGGTCAGCCGGCGATACTGCCGCAGCGCCTGGATGCGATCGACATTGGCCTGCAACGCATTGACGGCGGCCTGCGCGGCGGCGTGGTGGGCGAGGCGCTCGTCAACGTCCTGTCGCGCCACGAGGTTCTTTTCCAGCAGCGCTTGCCAGCGCCACGCCGTGGTGTTGGCCAAGGCAGCATCGCTGCGCGCCCGCTCCAACTCCTCCCGCGCCTGCTGCAATTCCTGATCCAGATCAGGGGTGTCGATTTCGGCCAGCACCTCGCCGGCCGCCACCGGGGTTTCGATCTCTTCAGCCGGGATCACTGTGCGGATGGCGCGCTCGATCTGTGCGAAGCGCACTGCGGTTTCCTCGACCCGCGTTCCCACCGGCAGGCGCACGTGCATCAGCACCTGGCCGGCGTCCACGGTCGGAAAGAAGTTCGCACCCAGGAACGGCACCAGCAGGAAGGATGCCAGCACGAAACCGACGAAGCCGGCCAGGAACCTGCGCCAGTTCCCGAGCGCGGCCTGCAAGCAGCCCGTGGTAGCGGTCGCGGATGCGCTGGAAGCGATCCTCGAAGGCGCGCTGGAAGCGGACCAGCGGATTGCACGACGGCGGCAGCGCGCTGTCGTGGTCATGCAGGTCGGTGTGCGGCGCATGCGGACGCAGCAGGTACCTTGCCATCGTCGGCACCAGGGTGCGCGAGAGGATGAAGGACGACACCATCGCGAAGACCACCGCCATCGCCATGGGTACGAACAGGAACCGCGACACGCCTTCGAGGAAGAACATCGGCACGAAGGCGATATGGGGATTTCCTCAGGGCCGGGTGGAATGGCCGTGGTGGGGATCGCGCCGCATCAAGCGGCATTGCGGGAACGGCGGAAATCCTAACGACGCCCCACTGCACTGATTAGATGGAACATTCCAAAAATAGTCATGAACTCCACTCATCAATAGCCCATGGTGGCAAGCGGCCTGATTGCTGAGCCAGTCTCACAACAGCATGCACACGGGGCGGCTTGTCGCATCGCCGCCCGATCACCAAGGTGCAGCTTCGTCTTCCCGCTTCAGCCCCAGTGTTCATATTCGCCCTGCGCGCAGCCCCGGGGCGGAACTGAAGCGGTGGCCGGCAGCAAGTCATACGGGCCGTATCCATGAGCTATATTCAGCAATCGAGCTTTCCGCATGAGAAGTCCACCATGCCCCAACCAGCCTATCAGGATCTGGCTGCGTTCATCGTGGTCGCCCGCGAGGGCAGCTTCACCCGTGCCGCCGCCCAGCTCGGCGTCACGCCCTCGGCCCTGAGCCACGCCATCCGCGGGCTGGAGGAACGTGTGGGCATCCGCCTGCTGAACCGCACCACCCGCAGCGTGACCACCACCGAAGCCGGCCAACGCCTGCGCGAGCAACTGGAACCGCACTTCCTCGACATCCAGTCCGCGATCGACCAGGTCGGGGAATTGCGCGATGCTCCCAGTGGCACGGTACGTATTTCCGCAGGCGCGCATGCCATCGATACCTTGTTGTTGCCCCGGCTGCAGCCACTGCTGATGCGGTATCCGGACATCCGCCTGGAACTGAGCGCCGACTCTCGCCTGATCGACATCGCCGCCGATCGCTTCGACGCCGGCGTGCGCCTGGGCGAACAACTGGCGCCAGGCATGGTGGCCGTGCGCATCGGGCCGGATCTGCGCATGGCTGCCGTTGCTTCGCCAGCCTACCTGGCGGGGCGGCAACCGCCCATCACACCGCAAGACCTGGTCGCACACCGCTGCATCAATCTGCGCTTCCTGACCCAAGGCGACCTGCACGCCTGGGAGTTCGAACAGCACGGGCACGAGACCCGCGTGCAGGTAGGTGGCCCGCTGGTGGTCAACAACATCGACCATGCGCTGCGGGCGGCGCTGGACGGCGTGGGCATTGCCTACGTGATGCGCGACCGGGCTGCGCCGTACCTGGCCAGCGGCGAACTGGTGCAGGTGCTGGAAGACTGGTGCCCGCCATTCGCGGGCTATCACCTGTACTACCCCAGCCGCCGTCGCCCTTCGCAGGCGTTCTCGCTGGTCGTGGATGCGCTGCGAAGCGAAGATTCACGCTGATCCCTGCCCGACACTGCCGGGCAGGACTCCCGAGCCCCTTCACTCCTGGCGGGTTTATCCGGATTCGCATCGCGCGCAGGCCATGGTTTGTGCACCGATCCAACAGGAGAACGGCGCCATGAACAGCATGATCCTGCTGCTGCGGATCCTCTACGTCGATGCGGAGAGCACTCCATCCCAATCACCTGGCTCGCGATTCTGGCTCGCTTGCCGTGATCTTCATTCAGATCAAGTTGACCAGGACTACGTGCGCCAGCAGGATTCATGAGGGTTCAACGCACTCATCGTTGCCAGAAATCATGGTCCATCGGTGCCTACAAAGGGCTGATCGGTCGAGAAGTCGTGACTAAGCGGCTGCCCATCGCCGCCCACTGTTTGCGCGTGAAATGCTGAACGAGATCGTCCACCCACTCATAAAGCACGGGAATCACCAGCAGGCTTAGGAAGGTGGATGTGATGAGGCCGCCGATCACGACGATCGCCATCGGCGCGCGAAAGCCCGGGTCGGCGCCGAAGCCCAGGGCAATGGGCAGCATGCCGGCACCCATTGCCAGGGTCGTCATCACGATCGGGCGTGCTCGCTTGCGACACGCGTCGAGCAGGGCATCCAGCCGGCGCATCCCGTGATCGCGCTGCGCCACGATCGCGTACTCCACCAGCAGGATGGAGTTCTTGGTGGCAATGCCCATCAGCATGATCATCCCGATCATGGCGGGCATGCTGAGGTTGGTGCCGGTCACGAACAGCGCCAGGATCGCGCCGGGGATCGACAGCAGCAGGGCTCCCAGGATCGTCACCGGCTGCACCCAGGCGCGGAACAGCAGCACCAGCACGACATAGATGCAGGCCACGCCCGTGCCCATCGCCAGCAGGAAGCTCCGGCCGAGTTCGTTGGACGTTTCCGCTTCGCCGATGTCGGTCCTGGCTAGGCCGGGCGGCAGCTGCGACAGGCTGGGCAGCGCCGCCACGCGCCGCTGCACGTCGCCCAGGGCCTGCCCGTTGAGTTCGATCTCGAAGTCCACGTTGCGCAAGCGGTCGAGGCGATGGATCTGCGCGGGGCCGCTGGCGATTTCCACTTCGGCCACGTCGCGTAGCGGCACCGGGCCGCG
>CAZHXV010000101.1:0-10578 GCA_964536455.1 uncultured Aquimonas sp. | reverse complement strand
ACCTCACCGCGCTGTTCGAAAGCATCGAGCGGGATCAGATGCGGCGCGGGGTGTTGTGAGTGCATCGTGATGCGATGATGTTATGATGCAATCCGACTGAAACAAGCCGGAATCCGTCATGCGCACCACCATCGAGCTTCCCGAACGCGAACACGTGCTGTTCACGGGCTTGGCGCGCGAGCGCGGCGTCAGCCTGGGCAAATTGCTGGTCGAACTCGCGCACCGTGGTCTGTGCGAACCGGCCAACCGCGACGAATACGCGCATGGCATCGGCAAAGCCGATCCCGATACGGGCCTCTCCGTGTTCCGATCCGGCCGGCCGGTCGGGCCGGACGACGTGCGCGCCATGCTGGATGAAGTGCCCGGATGAGCCGCCTGCTGCTGGATGCGAACGTGCTGATCGCATTGTTCGACGCCGACCACATCCATCATGGACAGGTGCGCGCATGGTTCCTGCGCCGCAGCGAGGGCTTCGCGACCTGCCCTATCGTGGAAGGCGCGCTGGTGCGCTGGATCGTCCGGATCGCAGGTCGCGACGGCTTCGCGGCGGCGGCGCGGGAACTGGAAAAACTCGCCGCTGATCCGCGCCACGCCTTCTGGCCGGATGCGCTGCCCTATGCGCGGGTGCGCCGCAACGGCGTACTCGGGCACGGGCAGGTGACGGACGCCTACCTCGCCCAGCTCGCACGCCACAATGGCGGTGGCATCGCCACGATGGATCGCGGGCTGGCCGCGCTGCACGATGACGTGGCGCAGTGGATCGGATGCGCGTAACGCGGTTGAAGCGCATCCAATCCAGCCGGATGCGGTACGCCGTGTTGTGATACCCGGCGACGTGTCATAGAGTCGCCCGCAACAACGGGCGGACATCCTTCCACCGGACAGTTCTGTGAAGGCGAATCGCCGGGCCTGGTCGACTGCTGCCTGATCCCGCAGCTCTACAACGCGCGCCGGGTTGACGTGGAGCTTGCGGCGTTCCCCACGCTTTTGCGGATCGAGCGGAACTGCCTGGCACTGCCTGCATTCGATCTGGTGCGGCCCGAGCGCCAGCCCGATGCGGTGGCACGCTGAGTCGGGTTCGTAGCGCGAAGCGAACTTCGCGCCACGAAGCGGGCAGTTCGATCAAGGCCGCTGCAAAGGCGGTGGTGGCTCGAATCGGCAACCGGCATCTCACCCATCCTCAAACCTGAACCCATCGCGGAACAGGATGTCGGCCTCGAATCCGTCGCGGAACAGCATGATCAGGACGCTGCCCGGATCGTTGGGATCGGTGCCGTCCTCGATTTCCTGCCCATCGGGCACGCCATCGCCATCGGTATCCGGGTTGTTCGGGTTGGTGCCGATCTGGATTTCGTACAGATCGCCCAGGCCATCGCCGTCGCTGTCCAGCCAGTTGAAGCCGGAGAGCGGTCGTTCCTGCGCGCCGTACGCGTTATCGACCAGGCGGCCCCATACCCACAAGGGCTGGTTCGTCATCGGCAAGCCGAGCACCGGCACGCTGGCCGTGCCGAAGGCCAGCACGCGCGGGGCGGTGGCGTTGTCCAGCGTCAGCGGATACGCGATTTCGCCCGAGCCGAAAAATACGGCTTGCCCGCTCACCAGTTCCGGCAACGCGCCGGGCACGGCGGAGTCGAGCCGATGCCAGCCGTGCACCGTATTCGGCGACCAATACGCGGAGGTGTCATGTACCCGCGCGCCGAACCGGCGATGCCCCGGCGCGACCGGTGCCACAGGCACGGAGGCGGCGAGATCGGCCACGCGCCCGATGCCATCCAGCGCCGTCACGCTCAAAGGCTGGCCTGCGCCTTGCGCCGATTCCGCATCGAACCAGAACTCGGCGGCATCCAGCGTGCGCGAACTCACGTTCGGCACGAGGAACAGCGCCTGTGCCGAGAACGGCGAAACGTTCCCGTTGCTGTCGCGGGTGCGGATACGCAGCGCGTGAAAGCCTGCGGAAAAACTCGCGGCGGGAAGGCTGCCCGTGATCGTGTAAAACCTGCCCTCCTCGGTGAGCGTCAACGCCTGTCCCGAACCCACGGGCAATGAAGTGCTGTCCACCAGCAGTTCGGCCAGGTTCAATTCGGCCCCGATGCCGGCCATGGGCAAACCGCCCGCGGCGACGGCCACTATCCACGCTGATGCGCGCATGACTCGCTCCTTATTGGTTGCGGGCCACGCCGATCAGGCGGATTTGCAGGTTGCCGTTGCCGTCGATGGATTTGTTCGCATCGAACAGCGGGTAGATATAGGGCGCGGTGCTGGTATTGCGCTGCACGTCGAACTGATCCAGATCGAACGGCCCGCCATGCACGCCGATGTCGTTGCGGGTGCCGTCGATGTCCAGCAGGTAGGGCGAATCCGGCCCGGCGTTGATCGCGGGCGACCCGGCTTGCAGGTGGTAGTCGCCGTTGGCGGCGTTGGCGAACTGTGGGTTGGCGGTGACGGTGGCGCCGGGCGGGCAGGCGCCGAGCAACTGGTAGCAGGCGTTGTCGGCGATATTGGCCGTGGTGCCCGCCGCCAGTTGCACCGCCGCATGGCCGATGCCGAGGAAGGCGTTGCCGCTGATTTCCTGCACGAATCGCTCGGAGTAGATCGCGCCCTGCGTGGGAACGGTGGCGACGCCGAAATTGACGTTGCGATAGTCGAAGACGTTGTTGAGGATGCGCACCGTGCCGCCGATGGCAGCGATGTCGATCGTACGTAAGCTGGAGATGCGGTAACCGGTGCTGCCCGTCTGGATGGCGCTGGCGCTTTTCAGGATGAAAGCGTTGTTGCGCAGTGTTGCCGTGGCGTTTCCGATCCAGATTCGCCGCGGAATGAAGACATCATTACCGAAGTCGCGGTCGAGGAAAAATTCGAAACGATTGCCGGCGATAGTGGCGACGCCGTTGACAACCCGAATGGGTCGACTTGCAACGCTCCAGATACTGTCAACCCTGAAGTGATTGCCGAGGATGTGTGTCGTCGCCCCGCGAAACTCGAAGTAGCCTTGATCTGCATAGCAGCAAACTAAGACAAAGGTAGCGGTGGCAAGCATCTCGTTACCCGCGAAAATCAGCTCTGTCGTTCCTGTTGCGCCGAACACATTATGAGTGCCACTTGGGTGCAACAAGCCTTGCGGATTGAACCGATTGCCGATCGCGATGCACCGAACCCCGCTGCAAGTGACCACTGCATCGTTGAACGTGTTCTGCAGCAGAATCAGGGTGGATGCCGCATCATTGGCGCTGACGCGCGTGCCGGTGCCAAAGCTCACTCCCTGCACCACCAGCCGGTTCGCACCGGTCTGCAAGGTGAGATTGTTGGCCAGCACCGGCGTAGTGCCCGCACGCGCCCGGATCGTGAGGTCCTTGTTCGTGACCGTGGATGCGCCGGAATAGGTGCCATCCACTAGTTCCAGTTCATCGCCGGTAACGGCGTTATTGATGGCGGTTTGCAGCGTGCCGCTGCCGGGGTTGACCAGCACTACGGCTGCGTGCGCGGCGGGCAGTGCCGAGAAAGTGGCCAGCGCGAACACCGTCCACGCGAACCGGAAATGGAAGACGAAACGGGACATGGAAGTGCCTCCTGTTGGGGTTGACATGCGATCTGCGGCTTCCCTGCGTGTTCGCCACCCATCGGCGTGGCGCATGGGTCTCTTCCTGCCTGATCGAAGAACGGCGCGAACTTGCATCACGGAGCACGACATTCCACCTAAAAACCAACATTGAATGTTGTGTATCGGCGTTTTCGATCCTATCGGTGGTTTCGGGCACATTCAACCATTTCTGTTGTCAACGAAGGCAACAGATATGGCTGATACATCGCGCCACGCTTCTTCGATATCCCAGCGGCTGGGCAGCCGTATCGCGGCGCTGCGCAAGTCGCGGCGCTGGACGCAGGCGGCGCTGGCCGAGCGCGTGGGCGTGGATACGGAGACGATCTCGCGCTTCGAGCGCGGGGCGACGCTGCCCTCGCTGCTGACGCTGGAAAAGCTCAGCGCCTGCCTGCGCGTGGGCGTGGGCGAACTGCTGGCGGAAAGCTCCGGCCAGCCGGACGATCAGGCGGCGCAGGTCAGTGCCTGGCTGCAGGGATTAGGCGAGGACGACCGGCAGTTCGTGCTGGATCTGGTTCGTCGCGCCTGCGAGCACTTGCGGGCGTAGAGCGGCGCTTGCCCCGCTGCTCTTGCTTCTCGCGCAAACCGGAGCCGGGCAAGCCCGGCTCTACAAAAGCATCGCTACCGCCGCATCGGATACTTGGCGTCATTCCCCCACGCGCTGCAGCACCGTTTCGATCACTTCCGCGCCGATGCGGAAATCGCTGGCGTGCAGCCGCGCGAATGCTTCGCGCGCCGACTCGATCAGTCCGCGCGACTTGGCCATGCCGAGGATGGCGGCGGTTCCGGCGACACGCAGGCCATGTTCCTGTGCCACCGCGCGTCCGGCGCGTTCGTCCATCAGCAGCAGCGCCGGGCCGCCGTGAGCCAGCGCGATGCGGATGCAGGCGGCCTCGCCTTCGTCGAGATTCGGCAGCGGCGGCGTGCTGGGCGCAACATCGGTCACGGCGAGCCAGCCTGCGGCGAGTGCGGCGGCGATGGCGCGTTCCTCGGCGTAGCCGCGTTCGGGCAGCACTTCGCGGCGCACCTCGATGGGCATCCACACAGTGCCGAACAGCGCGTGCAGCCAGGGCAATCCGTCCACGCGCGCCAGCCCGATCAAGGGGCTGGCGTCGGTCAGGACGAGGCCAGCCATTCGTCCAGCGTTTCCATGTCGCGGCCGGTTTCATCGGCATCGAGCCGCACCACCGGGATGCCGAGGCGGGAAACGTGCCGGACGAATTCGCCCAGCGCCATGCTCGCCAGTTCCGCCGCGCGCGCCAGCGAGAGGTGTCCGTCGCGGAACAGCGCCGTGGCCAGGGCCGGACGCACGCCGCGCGCATCCAGTACGCCGGCCGCTTCGATGCCCACCATCAGCGCGTCGGGGCGGTCCCGGTTCATCACCACCACCACATCCCGCCGCGCCTTGCGAAGCGCTTGCGTGGGATTGTTCTTGAGGCTGCTGACGTTGACGGATTCCATTCCTTTTCCTCATGGGAATGTTATATGGGAATCATGTTATCGCGCTTGCCTGGATTACCGCAATGTTCGGTGCGGCGCCATGGCGGCCGCTTTTCCGTAGTAGCCGTGCTTGCCCGGCTTCATGCTCTTGTTTCCTGCAAGACGAGCCGGGCAAGCACGGCTCTACGGCTGCTTCATCGCGCCCGTCAGCCATTCCAGTCGCGCCAGCAGTTCCGTTTCGCCGCGTTCGGAAAACGTTTCGCGCAGGCGCGCGATCAGGGCGAGAACGTCCTCGTCGTCGAGGAATTGCGTAAGCTGTTCCAGTTCCGCCAAGGCGTCTGCAGGGCGACCGACCTGTTCCAGATAACCTGCGGCATAGGCGGTGAAGGCTTGCGCCGCCCAGTTGTCCGCGCCGTAGTGCCGACGCAGGCCGTCCAGGGCGGCCAGCACGTTGGGCAAGCCTTCGTCGGTCTGGCCGCAGTCGAATTGCTTGCCGCCGAAGTTGCCGCGTTCGATCAACGTGGCCTGAAGCATTTCGTCCTGGATGCGCCGCATGCCTTCCCAAGCGATTCGTCCGGTTTCCAGCGCCTTCGGGCAATCGTCCATTTCATGGTGGATGGACGAGAGTGTGCTGTAGGCGGTCAGGGTTGAGTAATGATCCACACCGTACACCTTGCGGAACAGTTCCACGGCTTGTTTGGCGTGTTCCAACGCCTTGTCGTTGTCCCGCAAAAGACGGTAGGCAGCAGCCAAACTGCGATGTACTACCGCCTGTGCGGGTTCCGAATAGCGGGAAAGGGGCGCGGCCAGCAGCAGTTCGACGGCGCGTTCGGGCTGTTTCAACCGCGACAGCGCCGCGGCTTGGTTGTTGGTGATGTTGGCGTGCAACACCATGTCGTCAGGGTCGAGCTTGGCCAGCAGTTCGGCGGCACGCTGGTGTGCTGCCAAGGCTTTCTCCGGGCGCATCCGGAAGCCTTCCAAAAATCCGCGCGCGACAGCGGCCTCCAGTGCAAATGGCGTTTCTTCGTTCAGGCGACTGCCCGCCAGATTGTCGGCGGCGTCCAGCAGTTGTTCGGCTTCGTCCAGCCGCTGCGCCGAAATGAGCGCCTGCGCTTGCAGGTAGCGGCTGGTTAGCGTCGATTCGTGTGCCGTGCCGAGTTGCGCTTCGTACAGGTGCGCGGATTCGGCGGCCTGTTCGATGGCGACTTCGTTGTGCCCCAAGGTGCGGTGGATCGCCGCCAGCGCGGCGCGCACGGCGGCGGCGGTGAGTGGTTCACTGGCAAAACGCGCATCCACCGCCGCCGTGGCGGCGTTTATCACACCTTCGATGCCCGCTTTTGCGTCGTAACCCGGGGCGGCGGGCGTGGCGCGGCCGAGGATGTCGCGGGTGAGGAAGTCCTGCACGGCGCGCGCCATGGCGGCGGAAACCTGCGCCTCGCGCGCGGCGAGCGTGGCGCGCTGCGCCTGCCACAAAGCCAGCCCCACGCCAACGACGAGCGACAGCACGGCGAACGCTACCAGCGCCACCGACACGGGATTGCGTTGCAGGAAGCGTTTGAGGCGATACCCCGCCGTGGCCGTGCGCGCCGACACTGGGCGCAGTTCGCAGATTGCGCGCAAATCCACCGCCATCGCCGCGGCGGAGGCGTAGCGCGCCTCCGGCTCGTCGTGACGAGCTTTTTCGATCACCGCCCGTGCATCGTCGCTGCCACGCGCGGGCGCGACGCCTTCCAGCAGTACGTCCAGCGTGACGCCGAGCGAAAAAATGTCCGAGCGCACGGTGAGGGTTTCGCCGCGCTTCTGTTCGGGGCTGGCGTAGCGCGGCGTGTAGCCGGCGACGGGTGAGTCGCCGCGCCCGCTCAGCACGGTGGCGAGGCCGAAGTCGATCAGGCGCGGGTGGCCGGCGGCATCGACGAGGATGTTGCCGGGCTTGATGTCCTGGTGCAGCAGCAGGCGTTCGTGGGCGTGGGCGACCGCTTGCAGCACGCGCTCGAACAGTTCCAGTCTGGACGCGAACGGCAGGTGGCGTTCGTTCGCCCAGGCAACGATGTCCGCGCCTTCGATGAACTCGGAAACGAGCCAGGGCCGCCCACCGGTGTGGCCGAAATCCAGCACGTGCGCGATGCCCGGATGGGCGAGGTCCAGCAGCGTGGCGGTTTCGCGCCGCAGGCCGTCTTCCAGTTCGGTGCGGGCGTAGCCGATCTTGCAGGCGGCGAGCTGGCGGATCGCGCCATCGCTGCGTTCCACCAGATACACCGAGGCCATGCCGCCTCGCCCGAGCAGGCGCTGCACGCGCCAGCGGCCGACGAATTCCGGCTGCGGCTGCGCCAATACGTCGAGCGCCAGTTCGACTGCGGGCACCTGGCTCAGGTCGAAGGTGGCGTTCCGGAACGGCAGCAGTTCGCGCAACTGCCGCGCGATTTCTTCGGGCAGGCTGGCGAGATAGCCTTCGCGCGAGGCTTCGGGCAGGCCGAGCACGGCCTGCATGTGTTCGGCCAGCAGGGTGAAATCCGAACTCATGGCGTCATGCCTTGTCGTTGTGCGTCGTCGTGCCGGAAAGCTCGCGCGCCAGCCACAGCTTCGCCGTGGCCCAGTCGCGCGAAACCGTGGGCCGGGAAACGCCCAGCACGTCGGCGATCTCCGTTTCGGAGAGGCCGCCGAACACGCGCAGTTCGACGATGCGGGCGGCGCGCGGGCTGCTGCGTTCCAGCGCCTGCATGGCTTCGTGGATGGCGATGAGATCGACCTGCGCCGGCGCCTCCGCGCCCAGGTTGGCGAGCACGGTGATGCTGACGTTTTCGGTGTCGCGCGCGCCGCGTTTTTGCGCGTGGCGGGTGCGCAGGTAGTCGATCAGCGTGGTGCGCACGATGTTCGCGGCCAGCGCCTTCAGGTGCGCGGCGTCGCCGCTGGCCGCGCCGCGCCGCAAGAGTTCGATCACCGATTCCTGCACCAGATCGCTGGCGTGCAGCGACACCGGCTGCGGCAGCTTGCGCAGTTCGCGTTCGGCCAGCGCGCGCAACTCGGGCAGCAACCGTGCCGCGATCAGATCGCGCGCGGCGGCATCGCCGTGTTTCCAGCGCTGGATCAGTACGGTGATCCCGGAGGCTTCAGCAGGCGAGGCAGGGGCACGATCGGGATTCGGCATCGTTCCGGGGCGCGTGGGTTCGAAGGGCTGCAACCCTATCATCGAATGGGGCGCGCCCTACCAGGTCGAGAGCCCGGCCGCCTCGCCGATGCGGTACTGCATGCGGCGCGAAAGCGCATCGTCGGCATGGGCTTCATAGGGCAGGCTGAAGCGCCGATCCGGGGTGTCGTTCCATTGCGCATCGAACCACGCCACGGCCTGTGCTATGGGCGCGGCGTCGGCGGGCGCGAGCAGCCGCACGCTGGTTTCCAGGTTGTGGTCGTCGAGGTTGCGGCGGGTGAAGTTGGCCGAGCCGGCGATCAGTTCGGCGCTGCCGTCGCGGGCACGTTTCAGCAGCAGCTTGGCGTGGCATTGCTCGCCGTGCGTATCGCACCAGCGCACGTCGATCCCGGCCTCGTGAAGTTCGCGCGCCACCTGCCGATTCGGCACGCCGTTCTTGGTGCGGCCGAAGGCGTCGCGGTTGGGATCGAGCAGCACGCGCAGGTTCACGCCGCGCGCCCTGGCCGAACGCAGGGATTCGACCAGGCCGCGATGGGCGAGGTAGAACACCGCGATGTCGATGTCTTCGCCCGGCTGCGCGGTGTCGAGCGCGGCGATGAGCGCATCGCGGATGCGCGCTTCGGTCAGCACCTGTACGCGCAGGTTGTGCGAACCCGTTTCGGCAGGCATGGGCGGCGATGCAAGGAAGGGATCGAAGGCGGCGGGCGCGCCGCCGGAGAACCCGGCCACCACGCGTTCGCTGGCCAGCACGTCCAGCGCCGCCGCGCCGGAAAAGCGCAGCGCGACATTGCCGTGCGCGCTGCTGGCATCGTGCGGATTGGCGCTCGTCACCAAGGCGGCATAGCCGGCGCCTTCGTCCACCACCAGCGTCTTGCGGTGGTTGGCGGAAAAGTTCGGCAGCGCCAGCCACGAGCGCAGCGTGACCTTGCCCGCGCCGAAAGGATTGGGCAGCCAGCCGCCATCCAGGGTGTTGCCGAAGACGCGGCAGCACAGGTTCCACAGGCCGCTCCATGCCGGATTGGAGGCGCGCAGCCGGGTCAGGTCGGTCGTCACCACCTGCGCGCCGGCGTGCCGCAGCGCTTCCAGGTGCGGTGCGCGCAGGCCGCCATAGACGGTGTTCACCGGATCGGTGACGACGATCACTTCGATGCCGGGTACGGCGGCGAGGCGGTTCAACAGCGCCTGCGTCAGCTCCGAACTCAGGGGCCGCAGCGGCGCATCGGAAGCGCCGCCGTAGGCGTTGAAGAGGAACATGTCCAGCACGATCAACCGCCGCGCGCGGCCGATCATCGCCAGCGCCTCGTCGAAGATCGCCTGCTCGCTGTGGCGCTCGCCCTGCGCATCGACGAAGGTGACGTCCGCCAGGAACCGCACGCGCTGCGCCTCGCGCAACGGTGCGGCGATGGAGACGCCTTCCGGCAAGGGCTTGTTCGCCTGCCAGATCGTGCTGAAAAGCCAGGCAAGCGCGCAGGCGAGTGCGATCCGGAAGATGACGCGGCGCAGGTTCATGGGATTGGGGATTCGGGACTCGGGATTGGCAAGAGCATAAATCCCGCAGGAACCCGCTTTTACGAATCCCCAATCCCGAATCCCACCTAATACAAATCCATCGGATCCACATCCAGCGACCAACGCACGCGCCGCGCCTGCGGCAGTTCGCCCAGCGCCGGGAACAAGTCGCGCAAGGCCGCCTGCAAGGCCGGACGATGCGCGGCCTCCAGCAGCATCTGGGCACGCATTCTTCCGGCACGGCGCGGCATCGGGGCGGGCAGCGGCGGATGCGCGTCGATGCCTGGATGCGGTTGCGCCAGTGCGTGCGCGGCGGCGAGGAAGTCGTCCAGCGGCGCCTGCTGGGCGCATTCGGCGCGCAGCAGGCACAGGTGCGAATACGGCGGCAGTTGCGTGGCGCGGCGCTCTTCCAGCGCGGCCCGCGCGAAGGCGTGGTAGCCCTCCTGCACCAGCAGCCGCAGCAGCGGGTGTTCGGGATGATGGGTCTGGATCAGTACCTGCCCCGGCTTGCTGGCGCGCCCGGCGCGGCCTGCTACTTGAACGAGCAACTGCGCGGTGCGTTCGGTGGCGCGGAAGTCGGTGCTGAACAGGCCGTCGTCGAGGCTGGCGATGGCCACCAAGGTGAGGTTCGGAAGGTCGTGGCCCTTGGCCAGCATCTGGGTGCCGACCAGGATGCCGGGGCCATCGCCGAGCGCGTCGAAGTGCGCGGCGAGCGCGTCGCGGTGGCGCGTGGTTTCCCGATCCACGCGGATCAGGCGCGCATCGGGAAAGGCCAGCGCGAGGGCTTCCTCCAGCCGTTCGGTGCCGTGGCCCTGCGGATGCAGTGCGAGGCCGCCGCAGGCCGGGCAGGCGGGGGGCACGGTGTGGCGCGCGCCGCAGTGGTGGCAGA